>DATECF010000073.1:0-37770 GCA_035287045.1 Gemmatimonadales bacterium
CTCGCCGACATCGCCCTCGCCGCCGCCCGCGACCGCCGCCGCATCGTGGGGGACGAGCCGGTGGTCGGGTTTCTGTCTTACAGCACCAAGGGCAGTGCCTCGGGGCCGCAGGTGGACAAGGTACGCGCCGCGGTGGAGCGATTCCGGAGGCTGGCGCCCGGGATTCCCTGTGACGGCGAGCTCCAGGGCGACGCCGCCCTGGTCCCGGAGGTGGCGGAGCGGAAAGCCCCGGGGTCCCCGGTCGGGGGTCGGGCGAACGTCCTGGTGTTCCCAAACCTTGACAGCGGGAACGTGACCTACAAACTGGTACAGCGCTTGGCCGGCGCAACGGCAATCGGGCCGATCATTCAGGGGCTCGCGCGCCCCATGGCCGATCTGTCACGCGGCGCCACGGTGGACGACATCGTGGACGTGGCCGCGACGGCGCTGCTGCAAACCACGGAGGGGTGATGAGCTTCACGGTCCGCAAGGACGCACGAGGCGTGGTGGTGATCGGCGTGGACGGGCAGCTGATCGTGGGCAACCGTCACGAGCTCAAGCAGAAGGTGCTGGACGCCATCGAAGCCGGGGAACGGAAGGTGCTGATCGACTTCACCAGCACCGGATACATCGACTCGTCCGGGCTGGGCGCCCTGGTATCGCTATCCAAGAAACTGCGGGACGCCGGGGGTGATCTCCGGCTCGCCGGCCTGAATGAGGATCTCCGGACCCTCTTCGAGCTCACCAAACTCGACACCCTGTTTTCGATTGCCGACTCCGCCGAGCAGGCCCTCGCCAACTTCTGATTCCGGGCTGGCCCCGCTGCGCCTGTGCGTGCGCAAGGCCTCCGTGGCCCCTGCGCGCTCATCGGGCGAGCGGGCGGTCGAGATCAGCCTGCGCGTGCCCACCGACCTCGAGGTCGTGGAGGAGGCGGTGGACCTGCTCGCCCGCCACTGCCTCGCCAGCGGGCTCCCGCCCCACACGGCGCGCTTCAACTTCCGCGTGGTGCTGGCCGAAGCGCTGGCCAACGCCATCATCTACGGCAACCGCCTGGACCCGGAGAAGTCGGTGGACGTCCGGGTAGTGGTGAGCCGGAGCGGCCTCACGGTGCAGGTCTGCGACCAGGGAGACGGGTTCGATCCCTCCGTCGTGCCCGACCCCACCGAACCCAACCGCCTCGAACGGGATGACGGCCGCGGCCTCTTCCTGATCCGGAACCTGGTGGACGAGGTGCGCTTCAACGAGCGAGGGAACACCATCTGCATGGTCCTGCGCCGCGCCTAGAACGGCTCGACGCGATTCTCCAGTCGCTCGGCTCGCTGCTCGGGATCAGCGTCCGACTGTGGTATGAATCGCGGGCCCGGCTGCACCCGGTGGTGGCGGGTGCGGTGCTGGGCGAAGCCGAGGAGCCCCGCCCGGATCTGCGCGCCGTGCCCGGACTGCCGGGGTATTACTACGAGATCCAGGGCGCGACGACCGACGCGGCACGCCTCCGCTCCCTCCTGGACCCGGTCCTCGGCGCGTTCCTGGGCACCGAGCGCGAGTCGCTGCGGCTGGCCCAGGAGCTGGCCGACCGGTACGCCGAAATCGAGCTGCTCTACAGCATCAGCGAAACCCTGGGACGCTCCCGCCGGCTGGACACCGCGGCGGAGCAGATCGTCCGGGAAGTGGGCCAGGTGTTCGGCTGCCGCCGAACGTCCATCCTGGTGTATGACGCCGGCACCCACCGGCTGCGTCCGGTGGCGGGGTGGGGCCTTGACGTCAGCTCGTTTCCGCAGGTGTCGGTGGATGATCCCTGCTCGGTCGCGGCGCAGGTGTTTCGCGAGGGCCGGATGATCGGGCACGACGCCACCGACCCGAGCCCCCTCCCGCCGGAATGCGCACCCGAACGGCGCTATCGGGGCGAAGCCTTTCTCTCGCTGCCGATTGTCTACCCGCAGCCCGGCGGCGTCCCGCGCGCCATCGGTGTGCTCAATCTGACCGAGCGACACGGCACCGACGCCTTCTCGGTCTCCGACAAGAAGCTGATCGCCGCCATCGCCAATCAGATCGGCGCGGCGCTGGAGAACGCCCGGCTGGTGGAGCAGGACCTCGCGCGCCAGGGGCTCCAACGCGAGCTGGAGCTGGCCCGGGACCTCCAGCGGAAACTCCTGGGCCCGCCGGCGGCGGATCACGCCGACGTCGCCGCGCGCTGCCTGCCGGCGGCGTCCGTGGGCGGGGACTTCTACCACGTCATCCACCTCCACGACGACGCGCACGGCGTCATGCTGGGCGACGTGTCCTCGCACGGCTTCGCGGCCGCCCTGATCATGGCCCTGGTGCTCTCGGCGGCGGGCATTCACGCCGCCACCACCGAAGCGCCGGACGAAGTCCTGGAGCGGCTTCGGGATTCCGTGGCCGGGGAGCTGGAAGAGACCGAGATGTACCTCTCCCTCTTTTACGGCGTGGCCGACCGCCGGGCCCGCCGCCTGCGTTACGCCAACGCGGGTCACCCGCACGCCTTCCGCATTGACCGGAACGGCGCGGCCCGCCGGCTGGAAGCCACCACGCCTCCGCTGGGCCTGGCCCCCCGCGGCCGGATCGCGGCCGCCGAAATCCCCTGGAAGAAGGGTGACGTGTTGCTGCTGTTCTCGGACGGGCTGGTGGACGGCCCCTCAGGCCGGACCGCGGAGGGGGAGCGCGCCATCGTGCAGCTCGCGGCCACCCTCCGGCAGCGCCCGGCCCAGGCAATCGTGGACGCGGTGCTGGAGCACGCCGGCACCGAGCCCGCCGCCGACGACCGCACCATCCTGGTTCTCAAGGCCTGAGTGGGCCGGCGCCTCGGCCAGCATTTCCTCGCCGATCCGGGCATCCTGGATCGGATCGTGGATGCGCTGGAGCCGGATCCGAGCGACGTGGTGATCGAGATCGGCCCGGGGCGGGGAACCCTCACCAAGCGGCTCGCCCCCCGGGTGGGGCACGTGGTCGCTGTTGAGAAGGACGTCGGGTTGGCCGACCGGCTCGTGGATGAGCAGGCCGGGGCGCGCGATGGTCGAGGGCAAGCCGGGCTGGAGAACGTGCGGGTTGTCCCCGGTGATGCTCTCGACCTGGATTGGGCTCAGCTGCTTGGTTCCAGCCCCCCTTACCCTTCACCCCTTACCCCTCACGGCTTCAAAGTCATCGGCAACATCCCCTACTACATCACCACACCCCTGATCGACAAAGCCCTGTCTCCTCCCTTACCCACGATGGTGGTGTTCCTGGTGCAGAAGGAAGTCGCCGACCGCCTGGCGGCGGCGCCCGGCTCCAAGACCTACGGTGCGCTCTCGGCAGGTGTACAGGCCGTCGCGTCGGTCGAGCGCCTCTTCATCGTGAAGAAGGGCGCGTTTCGGCCCCCGCCCAAGGTGGACTCGGCGCTGATGCGTCTGCGTCCCCTGGCGCAGCCGCTGGTGTCCGAGCCAGAGCGGGACCGGTGGCGGCAGTTCCTCGCGCAACTGTTTTCTCAGCGGCGCAAGCAGCTGGGCCGAAGCCTCCGAGCCGTCACGGGAAGGTCCAAAGAGGCGGTGGGGCAATGGCTTGACCAGCTGGCGATTGACCCGGCGGCGCGGCCGGAACTGCTTGAGCCACAGGCACTTGTGCGTCTGTTCCGGGGTGTGGCACGTTGACGGCAGGCGCGGCCGGCCTCACATTGTGAAAACGTTCACAATGGGCCGATGCGCAAGATCGCCGAATCCACCGTGCGGCGCCTCTCGCTCTACCTGCGGTTCCTGGAGGAGTTTCAGGGGCAGGGGATCGCCACCATCAGCTCCGAAGCGCTGGCGACGCGCGGCGGGACCACGTCGGCGCAGGTGCGTAAGGACCTCTCCTTCTTCGGCTCCTTCGGCAAGCGGGGGCTGGGCTACTCGGTGCCGGAGCTGGTCGGCAAGCTGCGCGACATTCTCGGTCTCAAGCGGACCTACCGGGTGATCGTGGTGGGAGCCGGCAAGATCGGCAGCGCACTGGCCCAGTACGGCGGCTTCGGGCCGCGGGGATTCCAGGTGGCCGCGGTGTACGATGCGGACCCCGGGAAAATCGGCGCCGACTGGAACGGGGTGGCGGTGCGGGACGTCAGGGAGCTGGAGCAAGACCTGGCGCGGGCTCCGGTGGATATCGCGATCCTCGCGACTCCGGCGATGGCCGCGGCCCAGGTCGCCGACCGGCTGGTCCAGGCCGGTGTGCGGGCCATCCTCAACTTCGCGCCGGTGCAGCTCGACGTGCCGCCGACCGTGGTGGTGAAATACGTGAACATGGCCATGGAGCTGGAAGCGCTGAGTTATGCGTTGCGGAATCGCTGACGCCTGACGGGGTCGTGGGTTCTCATCGGGCGCTTGTGGTGCGGGGTGGACTCGACGCTCGGGCGCATTGGGGCATGAGCGAGGCGTGCTACCGGTGGCACGCCTCGCCTGTGAGACCGCAAGCGCCCAGCGCGCCGAGACCACGCCCGCACCAAGGCGCCCTCGGGAGCCCACGACCCTGTCAGGCGTCAGCGATTCCGGCCGCGCTTCACTAGATTCGCTCCATGCCTTCCGTCCACGTCACCTCGGACATCGGCGCGCTCCGTGCGGTCCTGGTCCACACGCCGGGCAACGAGCTGCTGGCGGTGACCCCCGGCACGCGTAAGGACTACCTCTACGACGACATCATCAACCTGGAGACGGCGCGGCGGGAGCACCGGCGGCTGGTGGCGGTGCTTGAGCGGTTCGCCGATGTCGTCGAAGTCCGGACCCTGCTGGCCCAGGTCTTAGAGCGGCCCGAGGCGCGCGAGCTGCTGATTTCCCGGACCACGGACGTGGTGCCCTCGGACGCGCTGGCTCAGCGTCTGGCCGAGCTGCCCACCGACCAGCTGGTGGCGTTGCTGGTGGAGGGCGCGGCCGAGGAGGCGGGCCCCATCGCCAGGGCGCTCAATGAGGTGGGATTCGTCTTGCCCCCGTTGCCCAACCTCTTCTTCACCCGGGACGTCGGCATCGTGATCGGGGAGCACGTCGTGATCGGCTCCATGCGCTACGGCGTGCGGTGGTCCGAGGAGCTGCTGATCAAGGCCCTGTTCAGTTATCACCCCGAGCTTGCCAATGCCGGCATCCTGTACGACGGCTCGGAGGAGCACCGCTCCAACTACACGCTGGAGGGCGGGGACGTGCACCCGCTCCGGCCGGACTTGCTGGTGCTGGGATTCAGCGATCGGTCCAGTCCCGCCGCGCTGGATCATCTTTGCGAGCTGGTCTTCGCCCGGAGCCCGGTGCGGGACGTGGTCGTGGTGGTCATGCCCGGCGAGCGGATCGCCATCCACCTGGACATGATCTTCACCCAGGTGGACCGGGAGTTGTGCGTGGTGTATCCCCCGCATTTCGTGGGGCCGGAGCGCTTGGCCGTCCTGCACCGGCGAAAGGGTGAACAGGGCGTTCGTGAGATGCCCAATTTCTTCGCCGCACTCGAGGCGGTAGACTGCCCGCTGGAGCCGATCTTCTGCGGCGGCCAGGAGCGGACCCATCAGGAGCGCGAGCAATGGGCGTCGGGCTGCAATCTGCTCACGCTCCGGCCCGGATTGGCGCTGGCGTACGCCAGGAACCAGATGACCCTCGGCCAGCTGGAGCGTGCGGGATTCAAGCAGGTGGATGCCGTGTCGTTCTTGACCGGGGAGCGCGCCGTGGGCGAGGGCGAGCAGGCGGTCATCACGCTCGATGTGAGTGAGCTGGTCCGTGGCGGGGGTGGGCCGCGGTGCATGACTCTGCCGCTCCGGCGGGAGGAGCCGTGACGAGCGCCTGTCCCGAGGGGACGCTGGTGGACCGGGCGCTGGCGTATCTGGCCGCCAGCCCGGGCGCCAGTTCCGCCCTGGCCCGGGACGTCCTGGGGATTCCCAATGCCTCGCCGGTGATTGCGGAGCGCCTCGCCGTGGCCCTCCTGGGAGCGGACCCGCGCATCACCCGGTTGGACGATGGCCGGTGGATGGTGGTCCCCGCGGGTGCTACCTCGCCCAGCCTCGAGGCGTGCGCCTTTGCGGTGGTGGACGTGGAGACCACCGGCGGGCGTCCGTCGCGGGGGGACCGCATTGTGGAGATCGCGGTGGTCGGGGTACGGGGCGGCCGCATCGAGCCCGTGTTTGAAGCGCTGGTGGACCCCGGCCGCGAGATTCCGCCGTTCGTCGCCTCGCTCACGGGCATCAGGGAGAGTGACGTCACCGGCCAGCCCGGGTTCAGCGACATTGCGGATGAGGTCCTCGCGGCCCTCGGCGGGCGCGTCTTCGTGGCGCACAACGCCCGCTTCGACTGGACCTTCCTCTCCGCCGAGCTCAAGCGGACACGGGATCGGGTGTTGAGTGGACCGCGGGTCTGTACCGTGCGGCTCGCCCGCCGGCTCATCCCGGAGCTCAGGTCGCGCGGCCTGGATCACGTCACCCAGTTCTTCGGCATTCCGGTGACCCGCCGGCACCGCGCGGGCGGCGACGCGCTCGCCACCGCGGAAGTGTTGCTCAAACTCCTCGACCGGGCCCGAGAGACCGGCGCCCAGACGCTGGATGACCTGGCCCGGGTGACGCGACGGGCGCCGAAGCGGCGCAGCGCGCTCCCCACCCAGGCGGACGATCTGTGGCCCTTGTGACCGGGTTTCAGGTCGGGAGCCTCAGGTGCCATGCGCTGGACGGATGGGTGGATCCTGGTCTTCGAGCACGACCCGGCGCATGCGCTGGGCAGGGTGGTGCGAGAGGGCCCGGCGTTCGCGTTTGCCGCGCTTGACACTGTTTCCGGCGCCGGATAGCTTGGGACCAGACAACTTGTGGTAAGCAAGCGCGTTACGCGCTTCACCCTCGAGCCGCCGGCGATTGGCCGGAGTGGCGTATGGGTTTCGCAGGTAGAGCCGGGCGAGCCAGGCGCGCCAGGCTGCTAGCGGATTCCGGAGGGACGGGGTCCGCTTTTTCGTTCCCTGAGCGAGGAGGAGGACGCACTGGCAGGACTAGACGAACGACAAGCACCGAGGGTGCGGGTAAACCATCAAATCCGCCTGAGCCCGGTGCGGCTGATCGCCCACGATGGCGAACAGTTAGGGGTGGTACCGATCGAAGAGGCCCTGCGCGCCGCGCAGGAACGCGGGCTGGATCTGGTGGAAGTGGCGCCGTTGGCGCGGCCTCCGGTCGTGAAGATCATGGACTACGGCAAGTACCGCTTCGAGCAGGCCAAGGCGGCGCGGGCGGCCAAGAAGAAACAGCACGTCATCCATATCAAGGAAGTGAAGTACCGGCCGGGCATCGACGAGCACGATTTCGAGTTCAAGACCCGGCACGCGCGGGAGTTCCTGACGGAAGGCAACAAGGTCAAGGTCACGATGATGTTCCGCGGCCGGCAGCTGGCGCATCCGGAGCTGGGTCAGGAGGTATTGAACCGGGTGTTGGAGGCGCTCAAGGACGTGGCGAAGGTGGAAACCGACGCCAAGCTGGACGGGCGGAACATGACGATGGTGTTGGCGCCCAAATAGACGGCATGAGGGCATGAGGGCATGACGGCATGACGGCATGAGGGCATGACGGCATGACGGCATAAGGGCATGCAGGCGGTTGAAACGAAGAGAGGCGGGGAGTCAAAGTGCCGAAGCAAAAAAGCAAGAGCGCGGCGCGGAAGCGCTTCAAGCTGACCGGCAGGGGTCACGTGAAGCGGATGCGCGCCAATAAGAGCCACATCCTGACCAAGAAGCATCCCAAGCGGAAGCGCCGGCTGCGGCACGGGACGCTGGTCTCGCCGGCGGACGAGCGGCGGATCAAGCGCGTGCTGCTGGCCTGAGGAGCCTACCATGCCCAGAGTGAAGAGCAACGTTCCGCGCCTGAAGCGCAAGAAGAAGATCATGCGCCTGGCCAAAGGCGCGCGGGGCGGGCGGAGCAAGCTGTACAAGGCGGCCAAGGAAACGGTCGAGCGGGGCTGGCGCTACGCCTACCGTGACCGGCGGCAGAAGAAGCGCGAGTTCCGCCGGCTGTGGATCACCCGCATCAACGCGGCGGCGCGGCTGCACCAGCTGTCGTACAACCGGTTCATGGCCGGTCTCAAGCGGGCGGGGGTGGAGATCGACCGCAAGATGCTGGCCGATCTCGCCGTGCGCGACCCGGTCGCGTTCGGGGAGCTCGCGGAGGTCGCGAGACAGAGCGCCTGACGGCCCCCGCCGGCGGATGACCAGCCTCTCGCCTGAGGAAGTCCTTCGAGAGGTCGAGCGGGCCGCGGCCCGCGTGGCTACCGCGGACGCCTCGACCCTCACCGACCTGCGCACCGAGCTCCTCGGGCGCAAGGCCGGCAAGTTGACCCACGTGCTCCGTTCGCTGGCCTCGCGCTCGCCCGAAGAACGGCGGGAGCTGGGCGCCCGCGCCAACCAGCTCAAACACCAGATCGAACAGGCCATCGCGGATCGCGAAGCCCAGCTGGCGCGCGCCGCGCTCAAAGGCCCCCGGATCGATGGCACCATGCCGGGGCGCCCCATGTGGCGCGGCGCGGTGCACCCGGTCACCGCCGTGGTGGAGGAGATCTGCGACATCTTCCGCGAGTTGGGCTTTACCCGCGTGGTCGGGCCGGAGATCGAGACCGAGGAGTACAACTTCACCAAGCTCAACATCTCCCTGGATCATCCCGCGGCCGACGCCCAGGACACGTTTTACCTCGGCCCCGGGACCCTGTTGCGCACCCACACGTCGCCCATGCAGGCGCACATCATGGAGCGGTATCCCCCACCCCTCCGGATTGTCGTGCCGGGCCAGGTGTACCGGCGGGACACGTTCGATCCGTCACACTCGCCGGTCTTCGAGCAGATCGAGGGACTGGTGGTGGACGACGGCGTGAGCTTCGTGGACTTCAAGGCGGGCATCGACTTCTTCCTGAAGCGCTTCTTCGCCCGGGACACGATCGTTCGGTTCCGGCCGTCGTTCTACCCGTTCACGGAGCCATCCGCGGACGTGGACGTGCAATGCCAGATCTGCAAAGGCAGCGGCTGCCCCACCTGCAAGCGGACCGGGTTCCTGGAGATCATGGGCGCGGGGATGGTGCACCCTGCCGTGTTCGAGGCCTGCGGCCTGGACGCCGAGCGGTATACCGGGTACGCGTTCGGGATGGGCCCGCAGCGGATCGCGATGCTCCGGCACGCCATCCCCGACATCCGGCTGCTGTGGAGCGGCGACATGCGGTTCCTCAATCAGTTCATCGAATGACGGGCGAGCACAGGCGAGGAATGACGGACGAGCGCGGACGAGCGCTGACGAACGCAGACGAGCGGGGGTCGGCACTGGCACCGCTCGACCGTGCTCGTCCATGCTCGTCTGCGCTCGTCTCGGGGGCGGGAGGGGGCGGGGCGTGAACGTCTCCCTGAACTGGTTATCGGCCCTGCTAAACCGGACGCTCGATGCCGATGACGTCGCGCAGCGGCTGGCCATGCTGGGCGCCGGCGTCGAGGCCGTGGAGCCGCTGCATCAGGACCTGGGCGATGTCATCGTCGGCCTAGTGGAAAACGTGGGACCCCACCCCAATGCCGATCGCCTCTCGCTCTGTCTGGTGAATACCGGCTCGGCGCAGGTCGAAGTGGTGTGCGGCGCGCCCAACGTCAAGGCGGGCGCCAAGTATCCCTACGCCCCCGAGGGCGCCACCTTGCCCGGGGGTCTCAAGCTCACCGCCCGGAAGATTCGCGGGGTCCTCTCGCATGGGATGCTGTGCTCGGCGCGCGAGCTGGGGTTGGGGACCGAGCACGAAGGCATTCTGGAGCTGCCCACGGAGGCGGAGCCCGGCGTGCCGCTCCTCCAGGTGCTGCCCGTTGCGGACACCCGGCTAGTCCTCGAAATCACGGCCAACCGGCCGGACTTGCTGGGGCACAAGGGTGTGGCGCGGGACCTGGGCGCGGTGTACGGCACGCCCGTCAAGCTGCCGGACTTCCCCAACGCCGCGGCGCTGGGGCTGGCGCCGCGCCGGGTGGAGCAACGGGGCACCGTCGATGGCGTTGAGGTCGCCATCGAGGATGTCGAGGGCTGCCCGCGGTACATCGCCGCCGTGGTGCGGGGCGTGCGGGTGGGCCCGTCCCCCGCATGGCTTGAAGCGCGGCTCCGCTCGGTGGGCGCCCGCCCCATCAATAACGTGGTGGACGCGACCAACTACCTCCTCTACGAGCTGAACCAGCCGCTCCACGCGTTCGATGTGGCCAAGCTGCGCGGCGGCAAGATCATCGTTCGCCGGGGCCGGCCCGGAGAGCGCCTCACCACGCTGGACGGTGAGTCCCGGGTGCTCACGGCGGACATGACCATGATCTGCGACGCCGAGGGACCGACGGCCGTGGCCGGCGTGATGGGCGGCCACGAGTCGGAAGTCGCCGCGGACACCACGGACGTGCTGCTGGAGTGCGCGTACTTCGATCCCAGGCGGATTCGCGGTACCCGCAAAGCGCTCCGCATGGACACCGATGCCTCATATCGCTTCGAGCGCGGCACCGACCCGCAGGCCATGGCGGACGTGGTGCGGCGCGCCGTGTCCCTGCTGCGGACGGTGGCGGGGGGTGAGGAACGCGAGCCGCCGGTGGACGTGTATCCCGAGCCGGCCCGTCCGCGGGTGATCTTCGTCCGGCCCGGGCGCGTGGAGCATCTGCTGGGAGTGCCGGTGCCGACGGACGAGATCGAGCGGCATCTCACGAGTGTGGGATTCGTGGTCGCTCCAAAGGACGGCCGCCTGCATGTCCAGGTGCCTGGCTGGCGACCGGACGTGACGCGCGAAGTGGACCTCATTGAAGAAATCGCGCGGCTCAAGGGATACGACGCGTTTCCGGTAGAGCTCCGTCCCTACCGACCCTCCAGCGTTCCGGACGATCCGGGAGAAGCCCTGAAGGGTCGGCTGCGACGCCTGCTGACGGGCATGGGGCTGCACGAGGTGCGAACGCTGCCCCTGATGCCGGCCCAGGACCACCCGTCCACGCTGGCGGTCCTGAACCCCCTGTCGCACGACCACGCCGCGCTGCGCCCGGGACTGCTCCCCGGACTGCTGCGCGCGGTGGAACAGAACTGGTCGGTGCGGCAGCGCGACGTCCGGTTGTTCGAGCTCGGAGCGGCGTTTCAGCGCTCGGCAGATGGTGCCTTGTTGGAGCCCCTGCGCGTGGCGGCGGTGGTGACCGGTGCCCGGGTCCCCCCCCACTGGTCCAACGGGTTCCGGCCCCCGGATTACGAGGTGTGGGACTTGAAGGCTATGTTTGCCGAGGCAGCCAGGCTGGCGGGGCCGCCGGGCCAGACGGTCGAGACCGACGAAGGGTGGGTGTGGCGCGACCGCGACGGCCGACAGCGGGGCTGGGCCGGGGTGCTCCAGGCCCAGGGTCCCAAGTGGGTGGCCCCGGTGCTCGGCTTCGAGGTCGACGTCAGCCCGGCGGATCGGCCCGCGGTGCAATTCGTCCCACTGCCGACGACGCCTCCGGTGGAGCGCGACCTGGCCTTGGTGCTCCCCGACGGCCTCACGGCGCGCGACGTGGAGGCGGTGCTTCGGGACGCGGGTGGCCCGCTGCTGGAGCGGGCCTGGGCGTTCGACGAGTTCCGCCACCCCGAGTTGACGGGCCGCAGCGTTGCCTGGCGCCTGGTCTTCCGGGCGGTGGACCGGACACTGCGCGACGACGAAGTGGATCCCGTGGTGGAGCGCATGGTCACGACTCTCAAGGAGCGGTTAGGTGTCGCACGACGAGAGGCCTGAGTTTCTCGCCCTCGAGGAGTTGCAGGAGGTCCTGCGGGGCGTGGCGGATGAGCTGGCGGCCTGGCGGCGGCGGGCGCAGCGGGCGGAGGCCATGCTGGGCGAGGGCCACGACGCATTGGTGAATCGGGAGCGCCTGGTGGAGCTGGAAGCTGAGAACCGCGCAACCCAGGAACGCCTGGCGGTGGCGCGGGCCCGGGTGGAAGAACTCATGAAGCGGCTCCAGTTCCTCGAGGACCAGATGGCGCTGGAGGAACAGACCCGGTGACCGAGGCCAGGACCGTCGTCAAGGTCCGGATCGGGGGGGACGAATACACGCTCAGGTCCGACCGGCCGGCTGACTACACGCAGGCCGTGGCCGAGCACGTCGATCGCACGTTGCGGGACGTGCAGCAGGCCGGAGCCGCGGGGGTCGAGACGCACAAGGCCGCGATTCTGGCGGCGCTGGCCATCACGGACGAGTTGTTCCAATCGCGGGCCGGCGAGCAGGAGATGACGGAGCGCCTGAAGCGGTTGGCGGGCGAGCTGGCGCGGCTGCTTCCCCCGGCGAAGCGGTCCTCACGGGCCAGCGGCTCGGTTGCCACGCGGGAGGACGGGTCGTAGTATCCGGAGCGACGCACCGGCGCCCGGTGCGTTCATAACGGCAAACGCGGCGCCCGAGCTGCTCCAACCCCTCTTTCGGGCAGTCGCTGGAGCATAGACCTACCATGGACATCAACCTCTTCCTTGCCATTGCCGCGATTTTGGCTGGCGGTGTCGCCGCCGGCGTGGTGTTCTATATCGTGGGCCGGCGGGTGGAGCGCCGATTGGCCGAGGCGGCGGGGCAGGCAGCCGAGCAGCGAGCGACGCTGGTGCTGGACGGCGCGCGACGCGAGGCGGACGCGGCCCGGGGGGAGGCGGTGCTGGCGGCCAAAGAGGAGATCATCAAGGCCCGCGAGTTGTGGGAGCAGGAGGCCCAGCGGCGGCGCCAGGACGTGGAGCGGCAGGAGCGCCGGTTGGATGAGCGCGAGGCGCAGCTGGACCGCAAGGTGGCGGCGCTGGAGCAGCGCGAGCAGGGGGTAGAGAAGCGCGACGGCTCGGTGGCGGAGCGGGAAAAGCACGTGCGGGCCACCGAGGACGAGATGGCCCGGGCGCTGCAGGCGCAGCGGGGAAGGCTGGAGCAGATCGCCGGGATGTCGGCGGCCGACGCCAAGGCCGAGCTGATGCGCGGTCTGGTGGACGAAGCCAGGGCGGACGCGGCGGCGTTGGCGCGGGACATCAAGGACGAGGCCAAGCGGAACGCCGAGCGGGAAGCGAAGAAGATCGTCGCGCTGGCGGTGCAACGCATCTCGCCGGAGATCACCGCGGAAACCAGCGTATCGGCGGTGGCGCTGCCCAGCGACGACATGAAGGGTCGCATCATCGGGCGTGAGGGGCGGAACATCCGGGCGTTCGAGACCGCCACCGGCGTGGACGTGATCATCGACGACACGCCGGACACGGTGATCGTCTCGTGCTTCGATCCGGTGCGCCGGGAGGTGGCGCGTCAATCCCTGGAGCAGCTCATCCAGGACGGCCGGATCCACCCGGGGCGGATCGAAGAGATCGTCAACAAAGTCAAGAAAGAGGTGGACGCCAGCATCGTCGAGGCCGGGGAGCAGGCCACCTACGAGCTGTCCATTCACGGCATGCACCCCGAGCTGATGAAGCTGGTCGGCACCATGAAATTCCGGACGTCGTACGGCCAGAACATGTACTACCACTCCAAAGAAGTGGCGTGGCTGGCCGGGATCATGGCGACGGAGCTGGGGTTGGACGTGCACCTGGCCCGTCGCGGCGGCTTGCTGCACGATGTGGGCAAGGTGCTGAGCCACGTCCAGGACGGGACCCACGTGCAGCTCGGCGTGGAGGTGGCCACCAAGTACGGCGAACACCCGGTGGTCATCAACTGCATCGCCGCCCACCACGACGACATGCCCCACGAGTCGCCGATCTCGGTGCTGGTGCAGGCGGCGGACGCGGCGAGCGGGTCGCGTCCGGGCGCGCGCCGTGAGGCGTTTGAGACCTACGTCAAGCGGCTGACCCGCCTGGAAGAGATTGCCACCAGCTTCAGCGGCGTGGAGAAGGCGTTTGCGATTCAAGCCGGGCGTGAGCTCCGCATCGCGGTACTCCCGGACGCGGTGGACGATGATCGAGCCGCGCAGATGGCGGACGACATCGCTCGCCGGATCGAAGGGGAGCTCCAATACCCGGGACAGATCCGAGTGGTCGTGATTCGGGAAACCAGGGCGGTGAACGTTGCCCGCTAAGCTGATGGATGGAAACGCGGTCGCGCGCGCCATGCGCGCCGACCTCATCCCCCAGATCGCCGAGCTCAAGGAGCGCGGCATCACGCCGGGGCTGACGGTGGTGCTGGTGGGGGAGAATCCCGCCAGCCAGGTGTATGTGCGCATGAAGGGAAAAGCGTGTGAGGAGGCCGGGATGCGGAGCGACACGGTCCGCCTGCCCGACACCACGCCGGAGACGGAGCTGCTGGCGCTGATCGACAAACTCAACGCCGACCCCTGCGTCCACGGCATCCTGGTCCAGCTGCCGTTGCCCAAGCCGATCAGCACCAACCGGGTGCTGCACCGCGTCCTCCCCGAGAAGGACGTGGACGGGTTCCACCCGGAAAATGTCGGCAAGGTGGCGGCCGGAGATCCGACCGCGTTCCGTCCGGCCACGCCGTACGGCGTGCAGCAGCTTCTGGTGCGGAGCGGGGTCGAGACCAAGGGCGCGCACGTGGTGATCGTGGGGCGGTCCAACATCGTGGGCCGGCCCATGGCCTCGCTGCTGCTCCAGGATGGTCCGGGCGGAAACGCCACGGTCACGGTCTGTCATTCGCGCACCCGGGATCTCCCGTCGGTCACCCGCCTGGCGGACATCCTGATCGTGGCAATGGGCAAGCCGCGCTTCGTGACCGCCGACATGATCCGGCCCGGCGCCGTGGTGATTGACGTCGGCGTCAACCGGGTGGATGCCCCCGCCGAGAAGAAGGGGTACCGCCTGGTGGGTGACGTGGACTTCGAACCCGCCCTGGCCGTGGCCTCGGCCATCACGCCGGTGCCGGGCGGTGTCGGGCCCATGACCATCACCATGCTCCTCTACAACACGGTGCAGGCCGCGCGGCAGTGAAGGCGCCCGACCTGTTCGCGTCGGCGGGCATGGGTCCGGGCGATCGCGCCTGGACGGTAACGGACGTGACGCGGCGGGCGCGACAGCTGATCGAGAGCGGGTTCACGCGGCTGTGGGTGCGCGGCGAGGTCACCGGGTTCAAGGCATACCGCAGCGGACACTGGTACTTCTCCCTGAGAGACAAGCAGGCCCAGGTGCGCTGCGTGATGTGGCGCGGCGACAACCAGGGTCACCAGGCCCCGGCCGAAGGCACCCAGGTCTTCGTCGAGGCGGAACCCACCGTGTGGGACGAAAAGGGCGAGTTCCGTCTCACGGTCCGGGAGCTCATTCCCACGGATGCCACCGGCGCCTGGCAGCTCAAGTTCGAGCAAGCCCGTGCCGCGCTCGAGCGGGATGGCCTGCTGGACCCCGCCCGCAAGCGCCCGCTGCCACCGTTTCCCGCCCGCCTGGCGGTCGTCACCAGCGCCGAGGGGGCCGCCCTGCGAGACATCGTGTCCGTGCTGCGCCGGCGTTGGCCCGCGGTCGAGGTCCTGCTGGTGCCGGCGCGGGTGCAGGGTGAGGGCGCCGAGGGCGACCTGCTGCAGGCGCTGGCCCTGGTGAACCGGCTGCCGAAGGTGGACGTCGTGATCGTGGGGCGGGGCGGAGGATCACGGGAAGACCTCTGGGTCTTCAACGCGGAGCGCGTGGCGCGGGCGGTCGCCGCCCAGGCCGCGCCCACCATTTCCGCGGTGGGACACGAAACCGACGTGACCTTGACCGACCTGGTGGCCGATCATCGCGCGCCCACGCCGTCCGCCGCCGCCGAGGCGGCCGTGCCGGACCGCGCGGCCGTGGGGCAGGCGGTGGCGTCCCTGGCGCGCCGTCTGGGTCACGGGTTGGCACGCCGCACCGAGCTGGGCCGCGAGCGGCTGGAGCGCACCGGGGACCGGCTGGAAGCGGCCATCCGGGGGCACCTGGATGACCGGGCGAATCGCCTGGCTCGGCTGGCCGCGGGGCTGGACGCCCTGAGCCCGCTCAAGGTGCTCCAGCGAGGCTATGCCGTGGCGCGCGATGAGGCGGGCGGGGTCATGAAGCGCATGGCCCAGTTCAACCTAGGTGAGACGTTCCTCCTGACTGTGTCCGATGGCGATGTCCGCGCTCGCACGCTGGGACCTTTCGTCGAAGCGCAGGGAAATTCACCACAGAGACCGCGGAGCACGCAGAGATGACACCACCCGTTTTGTCCTCTGTGGTCTCTGCGATCTCGGCGGTGAGCCGGCGGGACGGCAGGACGTGAAATGGGGTCGTTCAAAGAGGAGTTGGAACGGCTGGAGGCCATCGTGAGGGCCCTGGAGCAAGAGGACCTGGATCTCGATCGCGCGCTGCAGCTGTTTGAGGAAGGGGTGACCCGCCTCAAGGCCGCCCGCGAGTTGCTGCAACAGTCGGAGCTCACGGTCAAACGGGTATTGGAGGCCGCCGACGGAACACTCCGCACGAGCCGCACCGATCTCTGAGCTGGGCGCCTTCTTGAGCGAGGCCCGCGCCGCCGTCGAGCGGGTGATCGCGGACTGGGGCGCGCGGGTTCGGGCCGAGGATTCCCGGATCGGCCCGGCGATCGCCTACGCCCTCGAATCTCCCGGCAAGCGCTTGCGCCCCGCCCTGGTGATGGCGGTGCATCGGGCGCTCGGCGGCGCGGGCGACGTGGCCCCGTTGGCGTCGGCGGTCGAGGTGGTGCACTGCTACTCGCTGGTCCACGACGACCTTCCCTGTATGGATGATGACGACCTCCGCCGGGGCCGCCCCACCACCCATCGGCAGTTCGGGGTGGAGACGGCCACGGCAGCCGGCTACCGCATGATCCCGCTGGCCGGGCGGGTGCTGGCCGCCGGCGCCGCGGAGCTGGGCCTGACGGAGGGCGTGGTGAGCGCCATGGCGGCAGAGCTGTTCGCCGCGGCCGGCGCCCGCGGGATGATCGGCGGTCAGATGCTGGACCTGGAGGCCGAAGGGCGGAGCCTCACGCAGGGCGAGTTGGAGCGGATGCACCGGGCCAAGACCGGGGCGCTCATCGCCGCCAGCGCCGTGCTGGGGGCGCGGGCGGCCGGTGCGGACGGAGAGCGGGTGGCCGCATTGCGGGGATACGGAGAAGAGATTGGTCTCGCGTTTCAGATCGCCGACGATCTCCTCGACGCCAGCAGCAGCTCGGCGGAGTTGGGGAAGACGGCGGGGAAAGATGCGCGCCAGCACAAGGCCACCTTCGCCACGGTCCTGGGGGCCGGCGCCGCGGGCGCCGAAGCCGGGCGCCGGGTGGCGTGCGCCGTGGACCACCTGCGGCGAGCCAGAGTAGATTCCCTGTTACTCGTGGATTTCGCCCACTTCATGGTTGAGCGGAGGTCATAGGTCCGCATGGGCCTGCTCGACACCCTTAGCGGCCCGGCGGACGTGCGCCGGATGGCGCGGCAGGATCTGCCGCGGCTGGCGGACGAGGTCCGCCAACGTCTGATCGACGTCGTCTCCCAGACCGGCGGCCACATCGGCGCGGGGCTGGGCGTGGTGGAGTTGACCGTGGCGTTGGTGCGCGCCTTCGACACGCCGCGCGACCGGGTCGTGTGGGACGTGGGCCATCAGGGCTATCCCTGGAAGATCCTCACCGGCCGGAACGACCGGCTCCCCACGCTCCGTCAGGCGGGTGGGCTGTCGGGCTTCCTCCGCCGCGACGAGAGCGAGCACGACACCTTCGGCGCGGGTCATGCGGGCACGGCCGTCTCGGCGGCGTTTGGCATGGCCGCGGCGCGGGACCTCGCCGGCGACGATTATCGCGTGATCGCCGTCGTGGGCGACGGCGCGCTGACCTGTGGCCTTCCGTACGAGGGGATGAACAACGCCGGGCATTCGGATCGGGACATCATCGTCCTCCTCAATGACAACGGCATGTCCATCGCGCCCAACGTGGGCGCCATCAACAAGTACCTGGGCTCGATCATCGCCAGCCCGGCCGCGAACCGGGTGCGCGAGCGGGTGAAGCACCTGATCGAGAAGGCGTCGCACGTGGTGGGGGGCTCCCACATGGTCGAATTCGCCAAGACCGTGGAGGAGAGCGTCAAGAACCTGTGGTCGCCGGGTATGCTGTTCGAAGAAATGGGGTTCCGCTACTTCGGGCCGATTGACGGGCACAATATCGAGGCCATGCTCAAAGCGTTCGACCTGGTCAAGACGCTGAAGGGTCCGCGCGTGGTCCACGTGATCACAGAGAAGGGCAGGGGCTTCCCGCTCAAGGAACCGGACCTCGAGAAGTTCCACGCCCGCAATCCCTATGACCCGGTGACCGGTGTGTTGCGACCCGCCGGGGACGGCCCGCCCGCCTGGACCAAGGTGTTCGGCGAGGCCCTGACGCAGCTCGCCGGTGAGCATCCGGAAATCGTGGCGATCACGGCGGCCATGCCCTCGGGCACCGGGACCAACATCTTTCAGAAGAAGTGGCCCGAGCGGTTCTTCGACGTGGGCATCGCCGAAGGGCACGCGGTGACCTTCGCGGCCGGCCTGGCCACCGGTGGCTTCCGGCCGGTGGTGGCCATCTACTCCACGTTCTTGCAGCGCGGCTACGACAGCATCATCCACGACGTCGCGATTCAGAAGCTCCCGGTGATCTTCTGCCTCGATCGGGCCGGGATGGTGGGGGCCGACGGTCAGACGCACATGGGGCTGTACGATCTGGCCTACCTGTCGGCGGTGCCCCATATGACCGTGACGCAGCCCAAGGATGGGGCGGAGCTCATCGGGCTGCTGCGTTGCGCGCTGGCGCACACCGGCGGTCCGTTTGCCATCCGGTACCCGCGTGACAGTGTCCCGACCGCCGTGCCCGCCGCGACCGCCGTGTCCGCCGTTCCGTACGGCACGTGGGAGCTGCTCCGCCCCGGCCGCGAGTGCGCCATCCTCGCCGTGGGGGTGATGTCGTATCCCGCGCTGGAGGCCGCGGAGCTGCTCGCCCGTGACGGCTTCGACGTGAGCGTGGTGAACTGCCGCTTCGTCAAGCCGTTGGACCGTGCCATGCTGAAGACCCTGGTGGCCGATCACCGGCTCATGGTCACCGTGGAAGACGGCACCATGGTCAACGGGTTTGGCGCCCAGGTGGCCGCGGCCGTGGAGGAGATGGCGGACGTGCGGGTGGTGGTCATGGGAGCCCCGGACCGGACGTTTGAGCATGCCGCTCGGCAACGCCAGCTGGCGGAGGCGGGGTTGACCGGCACGGGGATCGCCGACAAGGTGCGGGCCTGGGCCTCCGAGGAAAGCCTGTCGGTCAGATGAACGTCGGCGTGGTTGGGAATCCGCGGTACTCGCACGTCCGCGGGCTCCTCGCGCGCCTGGTCCAGGGGGCGCAACGCCACCGCTTCACGTTCTTCTCTGAACCCGACCTCGCCGATCTCTGGCCCCAGCCGGTGGCCCGGCTGGCGGACAGCGAGCGGCTCGATCTCCTGATCACGTTCGGCGGCGACGGTACCCTCCTGCGCGGCGCCCGGCTGCTGGGGGAGCGCGATGCGCCCATCCTGGGCGTGAATCTGGGCCGCATGGGATTCCTCACCACCGCCACGCCGGAGACGATGGACGACGCCTTGGAGGCGGCAGCGTCGGGCCGGTATGAGGTGGACACGCGGTGCGCGCTCGAGGGCCGGATCCGTGGCCCCGACGGCGCGGAGCGGCCGGGGCCACTGGCGCTCAACGACGTGGTCCTGCACAAGGGCGGCGTCGCGCGGGTGATCGGGCTGCGGGTATTGCTCAAAGGCGAGGAGATCGGTCGCTACAGCGCCGATGGGATCATCGTGGCCACGCCCACCGGTTCCACCGCCTATTCGTTGAGCGCCGGGGGGCCGGTGGTCCTGCCCGGCGTGGACGCTCTGGTGATCACGCCCATCTGCCCGCACACGCTGGCGGTTCGCCCCATCGTGGTCCCGGGGGATTCGGAGGTCGCGATCGAGCAGGTGCCGCCCCTGGGCGACGAGGTGCTGGTCTCCTACGACGGCCAGGTGGGCACCGTCCTCAAACCCAGTGAACGCGTGCTGGTCCACCGAGCCCGGGCCGCCGTTCGTTTGATACGGCTCGAAAAAGAAGGATTCTTCGCGCGGATGCGGCGCAAGTTACAGTGGGGCGAGGCGAGCGACAGAGAAGGCGGCTAGTGACCTCACGCGGGCGTCTGGCGAGCACAGACGAGCACAGACGAGCGCCGACGAGCCCCGGCGACGCCCGCTCGTCCGCGCTCGTCCGCGCTCGTCCGCGCTCGTCCGGGCTATGCTAACCGAGCTCCGCGTCCGCGATCTCGCCGTCATCGCCGACGTGACCCTGAAGCTCCGTCCCGGCCTCAACGTGCTGACCGGCGAGACCGGGGCTGGGAAGTCCATGCTGGTGGACGCCCTGGCCCTGCTGCTCGGCGAGCGTGCCAACGCCGACATGGTGCGCCCCGGCGCCCCGCGCACCGTCGTGGAGGCGGCCTTCGATTTATCTGCCCCTTCTGCCACGCCTGCCACCTCTGCCGCTTCTGCCGCTTCTGCCGCCGCCCAGGAATTAGGCATTGACCTAGAAGACGATCAGTTGGTCGTCCGCCGCGATATCAACGCCGAGGGCCGGAACCGGGCCTGGGCCAATGGATCCCCCGCCACCGTGGGGGCGCTCGCGACCATCGGCCAGCTGCTGGTGGACCTCCACGGCCAGCACGAGGCCCAGTCGCTGCTCAAGCCGGCCGAGCAACGGGACATCCTGGATGCATTCGGAGACGCCGGACCCGAGCGCGAGGCGGTGGCGCGGGCGTACGCTCAGGCCGCGGCGCTCCGCGACCAGGAACGGCAGCTGGCCGACAGAGTGGAAGAGATCCAGCGGCGGGCGGACTACCTGCGACATGTGGTGCAGGAGATTTCGTCGGCTCAGCCCAGGGTGGGTGAAGACGAGCACCTGGCCATCGAGTCCAAACGGTTGTCCAACGTCGAGGAGCTCACGCGGTTGGCCGAGCGGGTGGCCGGGCTCCTGGACGGCGAGCAGGGGGCGGCGTTGGAGGCGCTGGCGCAGGCGTCGCGCACGCTGGATCAGCTGGAGCGGATTGACGCCGGTGTGGCGCGGTGGCGCGAGCTGCTGGACCAGGCCTATGCCGGCACGGAAGAATTGGCGCGAGTGGTGAGGGGATACGCGTCCGAGATCGAGATGGACCCCGGGCGGCTGGAGGCGGTGGAGCGGCGGCGGGACGTCCTGTACCGGCTGACGCAAAAATACGGGCCCACCATCCACGACGTCATCCGGTTCGGTCAAGAGACGCAGCGAGAGCTGTCGCTGCTGGACACCGCGGACGACGACCTCAAGGCGCTGGCCGAGCGCCGTGCCGCGGCGGATGCGGCGCTGGAAGAGGCCGGTGGCCGGCTCACGGCCAAGCGGACAACAGCCGCGGCCACGCTGGCCAGGGCAGTCGAGGGCTTACTGCCCGGCCTGGGGATGCCGGGCGGGAAGTTCGAGGTCCGTCTCTCGACGGGCGGCGCGGTCACGCAGGCGGGAGCGGACGAAGTGGTGTTCCTGGTGCAGCTCAACGTGGGGCTGGACGCCAGACCGCTGGCGCAGGTGGCCTCCGGTGGAGAGCTGTCGCGCCTGATGCTGGCGTTGAAGGTGGTCCTGACGCGTCACGACAAAGTGCCCACGCTGGTGTTCGACGAAGTGGACCAGGGGATTGGTGGAGAGGTCGCGATGCAGGTGGGTGAGGCGCTGAGCCAGGTCGCGGCGTCGCGCCAGGTGCTGGTCATCACGCACTTGCCGCAGATCGCCGCCCAGGCCTCGCAGCATCTGGTGGTGAGCAAGCAGCCCAAGGGCGGCATCGCCACGGCGGACGTCCGGGTAGTGAATGGCGAGGAGCGGGTCGACGAGATCGCCCGGATGCTGGGCGGCGCGGGCGACCCGGTGGCGCGGCGGCATGCTGCGGAGCTCCTGAAGAAGCGTGCGAAGGCGGCGAGTGTAGGCGGATAGGGCGGATAGATCGGATAGAGCGGATAGAGCGGATAGAGCGGATAGAGCGGATAGTGGGGGATGGCGCGCACAAATACGATACGGTAGGCAAGGAAATGGTGGTGGAGGCCACGGAGGCACAGGTATCGTTTGGCCGCCATGGACGCCTATCGACGATTAATTGCCTGGCAACGCTGTCACGCGCTCGCGCTGGACGTCTACAACGCAACGAAGCGTTTCCCGCGCGCGGAGCGGTTCGGGATTACGGATCAGGTGAGACGATCCGCCGTGTCGGCATGCGCTAACCTCGCTGAAGGATGTGCCCGCAGAGGCTCGAAGGAACTGATGCGGTTCGCCGGAATAGCCTTGGGTTCCTTGGCCGAGCTGGACGCGCTGTTGCTGCTCAGCCGGGACTTGAAGTACCTCGATCTCGCCGATTACGAACGGCTTCGGAATAGCTATCTGGAGGCAAGTAAGACGACATTCGGCCTGCTCCGCTCGATGCGCCGCTGAGCCAACGCTATCCGCCCCATCCGCTCTATCCGCTCTATCCGCTCTATCCGCTCTATCCGCCTATCTTCGCATGAAACCTCAGGTACAAGTGCAGCATCGTGCTCTTCGGCACCAGGCCGCCGGAGCCCGAGAAGGTTGCCTGGTAGCTCATGCCCGCCTCCACGGGAAGCGCGGTCCGGGTCCCGGTGGTGTCCCGCTGTGGCCGCGTCGCGCGGTAGGCGATCCCGCCTCCCAAACTCAGCGACCGCCCTCCTGAGCCGCGCGCCAGATCCCCCGGGGCCGGCGTCCCCGGCAGTGGGTCCACGCCGCTCGCGAGGGAGTAGGTGTCGGCCGACTTGTGGAAGTAGTACGCCGATCCGTACACCCGGAACCCCTCGTTCAGTCTCAGCGACGGGTAGATGGCGGCGCGGAACACGTCGCCCAGTTGGCGATCCGTGAGGTACTCGTGAGCGGCCGGCGCGATGGGCCGCTCAGGGGGAGCCCAGCGCAGCGAGATGTGGTCGGCGAACTGGCGGGTATAGATCGCCGTGCCGGAGAGCCCGAGCGCGCCGGGCTCCCAGGCGAACTCCACGCCGCCTTCCAGATCGAGCTGCTTGTCCCCCGTTCCCAGATTGAACACGTGGGTCGGTTGTTGGCGGTACCCGGTGGGGAGCCGCACGCCGGTGGTGAGCACGGCTCGAAGCTGCGTCCCGCGTAACAGACCGATGCGCAGGAACGCCTCGACGTCGCCCAGGCGGTATATGCGCTTCGGCGTCGCCAGCGGCAGCAGGTCATACCCGAAGGCGGGGTCCCTGACGATCGTCTGGATGCCGGCACTATCCAGCCGCGCGGTGGGCAGCGGGAAGGTCGCCGTGACGGCGCCCGCCCCCAGCGAGGCCAGGGAGTCCGCGACCGCGTCGATCTCCGTGAGGATCGCCATGCCGGCGGCCGACGACGCGAGGGGCGCGGCCGGTAGCTGGGGCTCGCCCGCCGGCCCCGCCAGCGACGCCAGGCCACCGCGGAGGCGAAGCGCCCGCGCGATCAGGGCGTTTGCATCCGCGCATTCCGGGCTGGATGGGCAGCCGTAGCTCCCCTGAGCGATCTGGTTCTCGACGTAGCCGATCGCGCCGTCCAGTTCCGCCAGGAGGGTCAAGATCTGCGCGGCCGCTTGGGCGTTCCCCGCCGCCACCGCCGCCTGGTTCCACCCCACGTTGGCCTCCGTGGTGTCCACCGCCAGCACGCCCTGGACCCTGGTCTTTACGAAGGGCACGCGGACGCCCAGCGTGAGCCAGTCGGTGAGGCCCAACGCGAAGTCGAACGGAAACCGCCGCGCGTCCGCGGCCAACGGCAGGCTGATCGTGCCCAGGCTCATCCGGTAGGCGCTGTCGCCGGTGATGCTTCGCACCGCCAGCTCCGCCGCGGAGAGGGTGGGCAGGAAGTTGCTGCCGGCGGTGTCTACTGAGAGGTAGCGGCCCAAGGGCTCGATCGTCCCGCTGCTGTCGAAGCGCGTGTCGTAATGGGCGTAGCTCGGGAGAAACCCGATCTGGAGCAACCCGCGCGGCAGCACGCGGGCGTCCACGTAGGTCAACGGAAATGTGCTCCACTGCGGGAACTGGGCCGTAGCGGCTCCCGCGGTCGCCAGCGTCAGCAGGACGCAGAAAAGCCCGAGGGCGCCGAACCCTGGTGGAGAGGTATTGCGCATGGGTGGGCGGAATCTAGCAGCGTCCGTGCGTGGGCGCCCGGTGGGTCCGCTCAGGACTCCTGCAACAACGCCCGGTCGTACGCCGAGAGAATGTCCTGACGGGAAATCAACCCCAGGAGCTTCTGGCCATCCGTCCCGGCCACCACCGCCAGGTAATGGCTGCCCCGCAGGCTGATCCGCTTGAGCGCCGTCCTGAGGGAGTCGTCCGGCTCGACCTTCTCGTATTGCGTGCTGGCCAGATCCCCGGCCACCAGCACGGGCGCCAGGTCCTCCGCCGACGTCAGCACGGTCCGCAGGTCGTCATAGGTGATGATGCCTACCAGGTTCCGATCCGCATCCAGCACCGGGAATTCCGTTTGCGGGGTGGCGGCGATGGCCTGGACGATCTGATGCACCGAGGCGCTCTCGGGGATCACGTGCGGTTTGGGATTGTAGCAATCCCGGACCTTGAGCCGCTCGAGCAGGGCCGTGTCCTGGCCATGCGAAATGGTCTCTCCCTTCTGGGCCAGCCAGGCCGAGTAGATCGAATGGGGATACAACAGGCGGGCGGTGATGTATGCCAGCGCTCCGCACAGCATCAGCGGCAGGATGAGCGCGTAGTCGTTGGTCATCTCGAACACGATCATGATCGCCGTAAGGGGCGCGTGGGTGCTGCCGGCCACCAGCCCCGCCATGCCGACCAAGGCGAAGGCCTCCGGCACGATGTGAAACCCCGGAAGCATGTCGCGCCAGGCCACGGCGAGTCCACCCCCCAGCGTGGCGCCGATGAACAACGCCGGCGTGAACACCCCCCCCGCCCGCACCGCGCCAATGGTCACGGCGGTGGCGACCAGCTTGGTGAACGCCAGCGCCACGAGGAACCAGGCTTCGCGGCGCATGACGATGGACAGGCTGAGCGTCTCGTGCCCGTGGCCCCAGAGGTCGTTGCGAAACACCACATCCAGCGCTCCCACCACTAATCCCGCGATCAGCACCTGGCCCCACCAGCGCCGGGTGACCCGCGCCAGGAGGCCGCTCACCAGATGCGTGGTTCGTGTGTAGAGCACCGCGACCACGCCGGTCGCGATGCCCAGCAGCGCGTAGAACAGCAGCTCGCTCGCCGACCCCACGGTGTACTCGCGCGGGATGGCGATGGCCGGCGAGTTGCCGAAGGCGGCCCGCGAGACCACCGCCGCGATCACCGACGACACCAGCACCGGGGCGAACGACTGCGACCCGAAGGTGCCCATGACCTTCTCGAGCGAAAAGAACACGCCCGCGATGGGCGCGTTGAAGGCGGCCGAAATGCCGGACGCGGCGCCGCACGCCACCAGCACCTTGAGCCGGTTGGGTCCGGACCGGAAGAACCGGCCGATGCGCGATCCCAGCGCGGCGCCGGTCACCGCCATGGGTCCCTCGGCGCCGGCGGAGCCGCCTGTCCCGATGGTCACGGCGGCCGCCGCGGCCTTGACCGCCACGGGGACGGCCCGGATCACCCCGCCCCGCTTGGCCACCGCGCGCATGACGTCGGCTACGTTCTCGCCGTCCGAGTCGGCCGTCCCGTGCCGCACCGCCGCCCGCGCCAGGGCCATCCCGGCGGTCACCACCACCAGGATCGCGAGGCCGCCCAGGCCGGTGAGGCGGGCCGCGGTGGTGAGGGCCGCGCCCTGCGAAAGGTCAACCAGTTTGTAGAAGACGATAGCGGCGACGCCCACGGCGGCGCCGATAGCGACCGCGAAGCCCAGCAGCAGCGTGTTCTCGTCGTAGCCCAGGGCCGCGAGCCGGCGCACCAGGGCCTGGCCGCGGCGCGCGAGGGCGGGAAGGGGAGGCGCGTCTTCCGGCATGCGGTGCGCAAGATAATATGGTTGTCTCCACCCAAGGGTGAAACGGGAGGCTGTCACGCCATGATCCGCCGAGCCGAAGTGCTATGCAGCGTCCTTCTGGTTACCGGGACCGCGTGCGCCGCACCGCCGGAGGGCGCCCGACCGTACGACGTCCTCCTCGCCGGGGGTACCGTGGTGGACGGCACCGGCGCGGCGCGCTTCCGGGCGGATGTGGCCGTTCGGGGCGATCGCATCGTGCGCGTGAGCCGCCAGCCGATAGCGGCGGAGTCCGCCGCGGTGGTGCTCGACGCCGAGGGGTTGATCGTCGCTCCCGGGTTCTGGGACAACCACGCCCATGTCGCCACCACCATTCACGAGCACCCCCTGGCGGAGAACTTCATCCGCCAGGGCATCACCACCATCGTCGCGAGCCTGCACAGCGGAGCGCAGCCGTATCCCCTGGAGGAGTACGCCGGCGCCCTCCGCGTGGCCCCCAACGTGGGCTTCTTCTCCGGGCACTGGTGGGTGCGGCGGGAGGTGCTCGGCATGGCCAACCGGGATCCGTCTCCAGAGGAACTGGAGCGGATGAAGGCATTGGTCGAGGAAACCATGCGCGCGGGGGCGCTGGGGCTTTCCACGGGGCTGCTCTACGTGCCGGCCAATTATGCGAAGACCGAGGAGATCATCGAGCTGGCGAAGATCGCGGCCCGGTACGGCGGCATCTATGTGACGCATATGCGCGATGAGGGGCGCGGGTTGATCCACTCGGTTGCCGAGACCATCCGCATCGCGGCCGAAGCGGGGATCCCAGCGCAGATCAATCATCACAAGGCGGTGGGCGCCGGCCAGTGGGGGTGGAGCACCCGGACGCTGGCCATGATTGACTCGGCCCGCGCCGCGGGGTTGGACATCAAGCACGACCTCTATCCGTACACGGCCTCCAGCACCGGGTCCAGTATTCTGTTCCCCCCGTGGGCGCTGGCCGGCGGGCAGGATTCCCTGGTGGCGCGGCTCACCGATTCGGCGACCCGCCGAACCATCGAGCGCGAGATGGTGCCGATCATGGAACAGGAACGGGGCGGCGGCGACCTCTCCCGCATCCAGTTCCGCGTGGTGCCGTCGGACCGCCGCTACGATGGCAAGACCCTCGCCGACCTGGCGCGCGACCGGCGTATGCCCCTGACCACACAGGCGGGGGTGCAGCTGGTGATCGAGCTCCAGATGAAGGGCGGCTTCAGCGCCATCTATCACAGCATCGACGAAGACGACGTCCAACGGATCATGCGGCATCCCTGGGGCATGTTCGAGACCGACGGCGATCCCGTGGAGATCGGCATCGGGTTTCCCCATCCGCGGAGCTACGGCACCTTCCCGCGCGTCCTGGGCCGGTACGTGCGAGCGCTCGGCGTGCTGACCCTGGAAGAAGCCATTCGGAAGATGACCTCTTTGCCCGCGGAGCAGATGGGCCAGGCGGGGCGGGGCACCGTGCGTGAAGGGGCGTACGCCGATCTCTCGGTGTTCGACGCCGTCTCGGTGCGGGATCGCGCTGGATACACGGACCCGCACCAGTATCCGGTGGGGATTCGGCACGTGATGGTGAACGGCATCCCGGTGATTCGGGATGGGGCGTTGACGGGAGAGCGGCCGGGTCGCTGGTTGAAGGGGCCGGCGCGGCGGCCGGCCGGTTAGCCGCCGGCGCGGCGCAGCGCGGCTTTGATCCGCGCCACGAAACGCAGGGCGTCGATCGGCTTGCGAATGTAGTCGTCCGCTCCGCGGTCCATCAGCTCGATCTCGGTTTCTCCGGCCTCGGCGCCGGTCAGCACCACGACCGGCAGGCGGGCGGTTTCCGGGTCGGCGCGCAGCCGTTGCAGGACCTCTCGCCCGCCCAGGCGGGGCATCTCGAGGTCCAGCACCATCAGGGCGTACCCGTTGCCCTCGGCCACCCGCTCCAGCGCCACCGCCCCGTCCCCCGCCTCGGTGACCCGATACCCGTTCTTCTCGAGCAGCGTGCGGGCCAGCGAGCGGCTCACCGCGTCGTCGTCCACGACCAGGATGTGTTGCTTCTGGGGCTCGGCCGCCGGCCGCTCGTCGAGCAGCTCTCCCAACACCCGCTCGACCTCGTGCAGCGTGGTCGCGCCCGCGCGCACCCGCTCCAGAGCCACCTCGCGCATGGGCCGCATGCCCCCGGCCGTGACCACCCGGAACGACTCGGCGGGCGACGCGCCGCGGTTGATCAGCTCCTCCAGCTCCGGCGAGGTGGCGAACACCTCCATGATCGGTATTCGACCGCGATAGCCGGTCTGGCCGCAGCGCTTGCACCCGGGCGCGCGGACCATCGGCTCCACCCGGTAGGCGGCCGCCAGGCGGAGCTCGTCCGGGGTGAGGGGCCCCACCCGCGAGGCCACGCAATGGTCGCACACCCGCCGGAGCAGCCGCTGCGCCAGCGCCCCGCGCAGCGTGGCCGCGATGCTGGCCCGGTCGAGCCCCAGGTCCACCAGGCGCGGCACCACGCTGACCGCGTCGTTGGTGTGCAGGGTCGCCAGCACCAGATGGCCCGTCATGCTGGCCTGCACCGCGATCTCCGCAGTCTCCAAATCCCGGATCTCTCCCACGAAGATCACGTCCGGATCCTGCCGTAACAGCGCGCGCAGCGCCGACGCGAAGGTGACCCCCCGCTTGGGCTCGACCTGAATCTGGGTGATGCCCTTGATCTCGTACTCCACCGGGTCTTCCACCGTCATGATGTTCACTTCGCCAGTGGCGATCTCGCGCAGTGCCGCGTACAGCGTGGTGGTCTTCCCCGACCCGGTGGGTCCCGTGACCACCACGATCCCATCGCGGTGCGACAGCAGGAAGCGAAGGCGCCGGAGCTCCGGTTCGGGGACGCCCAGGTCTTCCAGGGTCCTGGAGCCCTCGGGGTCGAGGATCCGGATCACCACCTTCTCCGCCTCACGCGTGGGCACCGTGGCGATCCGAAGGTCGTAGGTCCGGCCGTCCACTTCGATGCGGGTGCGGCCATCCTGGGGACGCAGCCGGTCGGCGATGTCGAGCTTGCCCAGGATCTTGATACGGGAGACCACCCGGTTGAGCGCCGCCATCGGCAGTTCCATGTATTGCCGCAACACCCCGTCAACCCGAAACCGGACCGTCCCGCTGGCCCGGCCGGGCTCGATGTGGATGTCGCTGGCGTCGTCGTTGGTGGCGCTGCGCAGGATCAGGTTCGTGAGCCGGACGATGGGAGGGGCTTCGGCCTCTTGGGCCAGGACCATCTCCGGCGAGAGGTCTTCCACCACCTTCACCGCGTCCGCCACCTCGCCGTCCATGGTGTCCAGCATGCCGATCAGCTTGTCCGGCGTGTACCCCAAGTCAATCGCCTCCAGCAGCGCGGCCGGCCCGGCCATCTCGAAGACCGGCTTGCGGCCGGACGCGAAGCCCACCGCCTGTTCCACGTCGAACGCCGTCGGATCGATGGTGGCGACGTAGAGGTGGCGGTCGTCTTCGCGGAGCGGATAGATCCAGTACCGGCGCGCCACCCGTTCCGGGATGAGGCGGAGCGCGGTAGGCTGCCCGGTGTCCAGATTAGCGACCGCCAGTTTGAAATGGTGGGCGACGTACTGTGCCACCTCCTCCTCACTGGCCGTGCTGGCTCCCAGGATCGCCCTCCAGGCCTCCGGCGCCGGCGTCGAAGGCGCGAGGTCGGCGAGGGCGCACGGGACCCCCGCCCGCTGCAACACCGCAATCAGCCAGTGCTGGGGCACGAGGCCGCTCCTAACCGGCGGCGCCGGACCCCGCCTGCTCGCCCAGGTGGGTCAGGACGGCCAAAGTGGCGCGGCGGGCCTCGGTAAAGAGGGACCGTGCCCGCTCGAGGTCACCCCCCGTCGCCGCCAGCTCCACGGCGCGCAGCGCGTCGGCCAGCGGGCGCGCCGTGATGGTGGCGGCGGCGGACTTGAACGCGTGGGCGGCACGCTCGATCGCCTTGACGTCGCTTGCCTGAACCGCCTGCGCCAGCGCCTCGAGGCGCTGCGGGGCGTCGCCGGCGAACACCTGGAGCATGCTCTCGACGACCTCCTCGATGCCCGCTTCGCGCATGGTGCGGCGGAACTCGGCCAGGTCGAGGGGAGGCGTGGCAGAGGGCGCCGCGGCCGCTGGGGAGGCGCTTCCGGCCGGTGCTGCGGCTGCTGCCGCCACTGCGGCCCCTCCGGCTGCCCCGCCCCAGCCTTCCAGCGCGGCAAACAGCTCATGGGGCTTGAAGGGCTTCGTGAGGTATCCGTTCATCCCACCCTTGAGACACCGCTCGCGCTCGCCGGTCATCGCGTGCGCGGTGCAGGCGACAATGGGGACGTCCCGATACTGAGCCAGGGCACGGATGGCGCGGGTCGCTTCGAGGCCGTCCATCTCGGGCATCTGAATGTCCATCAGCACCACGTCGTAGCCCCCCCGGCCCACGGCCTCCACCGCCTTACGGCCATTCTCCGCAATGTCCACGTCGTGGCCCCGCTTGCGCAACATGGCGGCCGCCACCTCCTGGTTGAGGATGTTGTCTTCCGCCAGGAGGATACGCAGGCGCGGGCGGTTCTCCTCCATGGAGTGCCGGGTGATCAACCCGCCTTCCGCCCCGGCCTCGCCCAGCACCGCCGCCGCGGCCTCCATCATCTCCGCTCCGGCCACCGGCTTCACCAGGTATCCCGTGATTCCCAGCTCCTTGCAGCGCTGCGCATCGCCGCGGTGGCCCGCCGACGTGAGCATCATCAGACGCGTCGCGGAGAGCAGTGGCTGGCTCCGGATCGCGCTCGCCAGCGCGAAGCCGTCCTGGTCCGGCATATAGGCGTCAATGATCACCAGGTGGTACGGCTGGCCGGTGCGGCGGGCCTGGTGCATGGCCTCCAATGCCGTCGCGGTCGCGCCGGCTTCCTGCACCTGGCTGCCCGCCTCGGACAGCGTCTCCCGCACGACCCGTCGACTGGTCGGGTGGTCATCCACCACCAGCACCCGCGCGCCGCCGAGCCGGGCGTGCGCCGGGGGGCTCGGCTCCGCCCCCTCCACCACCAGGGGCAGGCGGAAGGTGAACTCGCTCCCCCGGCCCACCTCGCTGGTCACCCGGATGTCGCCGCCCATGAGCTCCACCAGGCGCTTCGAAATCGCGAGCCCCAGGCCGGTGCCGCCGTACTTGCGCGTGTGCGAGGCGTCCGCCTGGGTGAATTCCTGGAAGATGGTGCCCAGAAACTCCGGCGCGATGCCAATGCCGGTATCGCAAACGGTGAACTGCACCAACGACGTGTTCTCGTGACGCTCTTCCGTGGAGACCGTGACGACCACCTCGCCCTGCTCCGTGAACTTCACGGCGTTGCCGATCAGATTGGTGAGCACCTGGCGCAGCCGGCTGGGATCGCCCCGCACCCGCCGAGGAACGTCTGCCCGAACGTCCGACACCAGCTCGAGGCGCCGAAGCGAGGCGCGGACGCCCAGGACCCGAACCGTCGAATCCACCAGGGCGGGGAGCTCGAACGCGATATCCTCCAGCTCGATCCGCGCGGCTTCGATCTTGGAGAAGTCCAGGATGTCGTTGATGAGCTCCAGCAGGGCCTCGGCTGATGACCGGGCCAGCTCGGCGGTCCGCCGTTGCTCCGCCGCCAGCTCCGTGTCCAGCAACAACTCGACCATGCCGAGCACGCCGTTCATGGGCGTGCGGATCTCGTGGCTCACGTTGGCCAGGAACGCGCTCTTGGTCTTCGCGGCCCGCTCCGCGATCTCGCGGGCCTGCTCCAGGGCGGCCCGCGCCGCCGCTCGCTCGGTCACGTCCCGCGCCGTGCCGCGGGCGCCCACCACGGCGCCGTCCCCGGCACGTACGGGGCGGGCGGCGAAGCTCAGGTACTTGGGATTCCCCTGAATGTCCCGATGGACGGTTTCATAGTCCGTGAGTTCCTGGCCCTCGAGCACCGAGCCGATGGCGGCCCGATCCCCCTCCAGACGGGCGGGATCCACCCGCTCGAAGAACGAGCGGCCCAGCAGGTCCTTGGGCGCGGCGCCGTAGGTCGGCAACGACGCGGCGTTGAGGAAGGTCCACCGTCCGGTGCGGTCCAGCTGCCAGACGAGGTCCGAGGCCGATTCGACCAGCTCCCGGTACTGCTCCTCGGCCTGCCGCAGCGCCCGTTGGGCGTCCTCGATGGCCGAGAGATCGTCGAACAGCACGAAAAAAGCCTGGTCCGTCACGTCGCTGACGGCCGCGGCGGAGAACCGAACCGGAATCAGCCGCCCGTCCCGGGTCCGGCGCTCCACCTGGGCGGTGGCGCGGCCGGTGAGCCGGAGCTGCTGGTGCAGCTCCCGGGCCTCAGGTCGCCCGTTCTCTGGCACGATGAGGCTGTTGAGGTCCAGACCGGTTACCTCGGAGGCCATGTAGCCGAAGAGCTGCTCGAAGGCTCCGTTGACGCCCAGCACCCGTCCCTCGTGATCCAGGGCGGCGATGGCAATGGGGGCGCCGCCCAGCAACGCGTCCAGCAGCCTCCGCTCCCGGTGGGTCTCCTGATCGCTCAACTCCAGCCGTTTCACGGTTCGGAGGTACTCGAGCAGCGCGCGATGGGTCCGCAGGTACATCAGGCCAAGCGTCCCGGCGAGTACCGGGACCAGGGCCAGGACGACGGCGTGGAACCGGCCGGTTCCGCTGGCGGCCGTGGCCACCCAGAGCGGGAGGAGCAGGGCCGTCAGGAACAGGAAGAACCCCAGGGGATCGGCGACCAGGGTCACCGTGGCGGCGGCGATCAACACCGCGAAGACGGCCAGGAGCACTGCCAGGTGCTCCGGCGCAATGCCCGGCACGGCTCGCGCGGCGCCCACGCCCCACGCGAGGCTCAAGCCGACGGCGCTCACGCGGGTCAGGAACACCGTCTGTCCCGCGGGCGCCTGGTGGGTTCGCAGGTGGCGGCGGAGCAACAGGCTCACCACGGCGGCAGCCGTGACGGCCACCATCCAGCCGAGGACGGCGGCGGGCGGCAGGTCTCCCCACAGCAGGAAGCCCACCAGCGCCGCGAGCACGATGTGCGTGGTGTCCGGTCCGGCTCGCTCGCCGCGGAGCCGTTCGGCGAGGAGTTGGGGGATTTCCCGCTCGACCCGCTGCTGGAGGTCTACCTCGCGGCGGAACAGGTCGGGCGCTGGGGCGAGGAGCGAGGCGCGGGAGCTTCGCTTGGGGTCGGGCGGTGAGGCGCTCGGTACGATGAGGCTCCCCTTGTGGGGTCCCTATAACTTAAGGAAATGCACGCGGTTGCGCACGCGCCCGTTGACGTTTCGAGCGCCTAGGAGCCCAGGAGGTCATGCACCGCGCCAAGCAGCTCTTCGCGAGTGAACGGCTTGCTGAGGGCCGCCCCGGCGCCGAGCAGGGTGGCGTGGGCCCGGAAGTCGAACGGGCCGCCGGGCAGTGAGCCCGTCACCACCAGGATTCTCGTTCCCTTGAAGGAACGTCGGAGCTCGCGGATGGTCTCCAGGCCCTCCTGCTCGGGCATGAAGAGGTCCGTCACGACCAGATCAGCCGGGCTCTCCCGAAACAGCTTCATTCCCACCTTGCCGTCCGGGGCTTCCACCACGTCGTGCCCCTCGGATTGCAGGACCCGCCGGATGACACTGCGGACGTCGTCGTCGTCGTCAATGACCAGGATGCGGGCCATGGTGGGATCAGTCCCCTCGCTCAGCCACGCCGCGTACCGCGGCCACCAACTCTTTGAAATCCACTGGCTTGTGCAGCACGGGCCGCCCGGTGCGCTCCAGGAACGGCCCCACGTCGTCGTGCTCGGCCCAGCCGGTGGCGAAGACCACACGCCGGGCCAGGGCGGGGAAGTCCTTGCTCAGCTCGTCGTAGAAGCTCTTACCCTCGAGGAACGGCATGTGGATGTCGCACACGATGACGCTGCAGGACTGTTGGTGCAGCTCGGCGATGGCGGCCAGGCCGTTCTCCACCGCGGTCACCATGTACCCCGCCCGCTCCAGCGCGCGGCTGAACGTGCGGCGTACGTCTTCGTCGTCGTCAACGATCAGGACGTCCATCGCGCTCCAGAGTCTCGACATTCCTGCTGAATCGCGTCGACCTCGCGTTGGCTTCCCACGAACGCGGCCGCGATGTCCGGGTCGAAATGTCGGCCTGCCTGAGCCTCAATCATGTCGTACACGGTATCGTTCGGCAATGCATCCCGGTAGTGGCGGTGGCTGGTGAGCGCGTCAAACACATCGGCGACGGCGCAGATGCGCCCGCCGAGGGCAATGGCCTCGCCCCGCAAGCCGTTGGGATAGCCGCTGCCGTCCCATTTTTCGTGATGGGATAGCGCGATCTGCTCGCCCGCCTGGAGCACGTCGGACGGGGAGTTGTGCAGGATGCGCGCCCCCATCACGGCATGTTGTTTCATGATCTCCCATTCGTCCGTCGTGAGCTTCCCCGGCTTGAGTAGGATCGCGTCGGGGATGCCGATCTTGCCGACGTCGTGCATGGGCGCGGCGTGGCGGATGGTCTCGATCTGGCCCGGGGAGAGCTTCAGCGCCCTGGCGATGACCTCGGAGAATCGGCCGATCCGCTCGATGTGGGCGGCCGTGTCCCGGTCCTTGTACTCCGCGGCGATGACCAAGCGGCGGATGGTGTCCAGGTGGGCGTCGTGGGTCCGGCGTTGGGCACTGGCCATTTCCTCCAGAGCACGACGCAGGGCGCCCGTGCGCCGCTTGACGGTCCGCTCCAGGTCGGCCTGGTGTCGCTTCAGAAGGTCGCTGGCATCCTTGAGTTTGAGTAGCCACTGCGAGCGCAGGCGTAGCTCGTGGATCTCGAACGGCTTGGAGATGAAATCGTTGACCCCGGCTTCCACGGCGCGCAGGCGATCTTCTTTGTCGCCCAGCCCCGTGATCATGATAATGGGCAGGTCAATCAGGCGGGGGTCCTGGCGGATACGCCGGGTGACCGCGAACCCGTCCATTCCCGGCATTTCCGCGTCGAGGAGCACGAGGTCGATATCCAGCTCGATCTTCGCCAAGGCCTCGAGCCCGTCTTGCGCGGTTTCCGTCTGGTAGCCCAGGTTGGCGAGAATCCGCTGGAGGCTCTTCCGCGTGTCCGGCTGATCGTCCACCACCAGCACGCGCTTGGGCCGTGTGGCCGGCGCCGCCGCGGGAGCGGGCGGCAGGTCGCTAGGCGGGTTCGAGGGGCTCATCCAGGGCCTCCCGGACTTTCCGGGCTAGCAGGTCGGCGGTGTACGGCTTCTGGATCAGCCTGGCGCCGTGCTCCAGCAGCCGGTGTTGGAGGATCATGTCGTCGGTGTAGCCGGAAGCGAACAGCACCCGGATGCCCGGGCGGGCCGCGCGAACATGCTCTGCGAGATCGCGCCCACCCATCTTGGGAAGCACCACGTCGGTGAGGAGCAGCTGGACCACGCCGGCGTGCTGAGCCAGCACGCGCAGCGCGTCATCTCCGTCAACGGCCTCGATCACGTTGTAGCCCTTCGCCCGCAGCATCCGCGCGGCCATGCTACGGACGGCCGGTTCGTCCTCCACCAACAGGATCGTCTCCTCGCCTCTGGTGGGGGCTTCGGTGCCCGACGCGGCCTGAGTCGGCTCGCCTTGGACGCGCGGCAGGTACACCTTCATGGTGCTGCCCACGCCCAACTCGCTATACGCCGCGATGTGCCCGCCGAACTGTTTCGCGATCCCGTACGAGGTCGCCAGCCCGAGGCCGGTACCCTTGCCGTGCTCCTTGGTCGTGAAGAAGGGCTCGAATAGATGCTGTTGCACCTCCTCGGTCATGCCGCTCCCCGTGTCGCTGACCGACAGCACGACGAACTCACCGGGTACCACGTCCGCGTGGTTCTCGGCGTAGTCCTCTCCCAAGGTGACGTTCGCGGTCTCAATGAGGAGCTTGCCGCCCTGGGGCATGGCGTCGCGCGCATTGACCACGAGATTGACCAAGACCTGCTCGATTTGGCCGCGGTCCGCTCGTAGGCTGCCGAGGTCCGCGGCCATCCGGGTGGTAAGCTCGATATCCTCTCCGATCAGCCGGCGCAACATCTTCTCGACGTCGGCCACCAGCGTGTTGGGGTTGAAGACGGTGGGCTCAACCAGCTGGCGGCGGGAGAACGCGAGCAGCTGCCGAGTGAGGCCGGCCGCGCGTTCGCCCGCCTTCCGAATCTCCGTGAGCGGTTGTCGGCTGGGATGCCCGGCCGTCACATCCTCCAGCAGCATGTCGCACTCGCCCAGAATCACCGTCAGCAGATTGTTGAAGTCGTGCGCCACGCCACCCGCCAGCCGGCCCACGGCTTCCATCTTCTGGGCTTGCAACAGCAGTTGCTCGGTCTGCTTGAGCTGGGTGATGTCCTCCGCCACACCCGCGTACCGATACACCTGACCGGCCTCGTTCCTGATGGGGAAGGCTCGTCCACGCACCCATCGCACCGAGCCGTCAGGCCGTACGACGCGGAAGGTGTCGACGCTGGGCTCCCCTCGCGCCAGGGCCTGCTGGCCGGCGAGCATGCGTGGCTGATCTTCTGGATGGACGGCCTCGAGCCAGGCCCCCGGCCGCGCGTAGGCGGCCTCCAGGGGCCGACCCCAGATGTCGGCCCACGTGGGGCTGACGTACACGGTTCGTTGCTGCTCGACGTCAATCAGGAAGAAGGCTTCACGGATGGTGTCCGCCACCTGCTGGAACCGTTCGGTACTCTCCCGAACGGCCGCTTCCGCCCGGTTGCGATCGGTCACGTCGTTGACTACCACCATCTGCGCCAGGCGTCCCTGGAAGTGGAGGGTGTGGGCCGCGATCTCCACGTCTGCCAGCGCTCCGTCCTTCTTGCGATGCCGCCACCGGCTCCAACGAAACTCCGGGAGGTCTCGCTCGGAGAAGCTGGCCACCAGCGCGGGCACGTCTTCCGGCGGCCGGATGTCCTTGACCGTCATACTCAAGAATTCCGCCTCGGACCAGCCGTACTGCTCGACGGCGGCCGGGTTGACGGCGAGAAAGGCGAGCGTTTCGACGTCCACCACCCACATGGGAAGCGGGCTCCGCTCGAACAGTATTCGGTAGCGCTCCTCCGAGGCGCGCAGCAGCTCTTCGCTTCGGGTCCGCTCGGAGATCTCTTCGCGGAGCGCGGCCGTGCGTTCCTCGACCAGATGCTCCAGGCCCGCCTGGAGCCGCGCCCGCTCCAGCGCCACCGCGACCTCGTTCCCCACGCCGTGCAGGACCTTGAGGTCGTCATCGTCAAAGGGTTCTCGATCGGCTCCCGCCAGGTTCATGACGCCTATGGTTCGATCGCCCAGCCAGAGGGGGATCGACGCGTGGTAGCGCAGACCTCCAGTGTCTCCTTTCGCCCGCTGGAGTCGCTCACACTCCAGAATGTTGGTGACCGAGTCGAGCTCCCCCGACAGCAACCGGCGCCGGCACAGGCAGTCTCCGTTCATCGCTCCCGGGACCTGAAGCGCCGGCGGCAGGTTTCGCGCCGCCGCCAGCCGAAAGCCGGACTCGCCCTCTCGCACGGAGATCCAACCGGCGTGCACGCCGGGGAGCTCCAGCGCATGATCCAGCGCCGTTTCGAGTACCTGGGCCTCGCTGGTAACCTGGTTGAGTCCCACCGCGAGCTGATACAGGCCGTGGAGGGATTGGTGGGAGCGGGCCAGCTCGGCCTCGCGCCGGAGCAGCTCGCGGTTCTGGAACACCGCGTCCTCGAACGTGGACATCAGGAGATCAATGATCTGCTCCCGATCCGAACTGATGGTAAACTCTCGACCCAGGAAGAAGACCTTGACCCCAAGGCGCACGCGTCCCTGCGCCCGCGCCTGTTTGGTTTCCAGGAGCACCCTGATCCGCTCCAACAGATGCTCCGTTCCATGCGACTTGGTGAAGAAGTTGTCGGCGCCGCACTCCAGCCCGTGGATGATGTCCAGGGGATCGGCCAGGCTGGTGAAGAGAACCACGGGTACGTCCCTGAGCGGGCCCGCCTTGATGCGGCGGCACAACTCGTAGCCGTCCACGTCACCGGGCATGACGATGTCCGAGACGACG
>DATECF010000074.1:0-20806 GCA_035287045.1 Gemmatimonadales bacterium
GCGCTGGTCTTCGTCACCACCGCCAGCCCGGCGTAGGCCCAGAGATTCCGCTTGGTCCGGAACCGCCAGGGGGTGCGCATCGTGGCCAGCAGCAGCGCCACCCGTACCGGTCCATAGAAGGGAATGGTCCGCAACACCCCCCAGGCCGGATCCCGCCGGGCCTCGGCCAGCATCGCCGCCTTGGCCCGCGGCCGTAGCGGGCGCAGCACGTCGAGTTCGGCGTACAGCACCGCCGCCCGGCTCCGGGCCCCGGCGTCCGGGAGCTGGGCCAGCCACTGCGCCCGCTCCCGGGGGTGGTACACCCGCTTGCCCGGGGCCGGGATTCCCCGGGCCCGGAACAGCGCCTTGAGCCGGAGCATCACCCGGGTGGTGTCCTCCACCAGGTTGGCGTAGCTCCGGGTGAGCTCCTTGAGCACCGCCCGGTGGGGACTGCCGTGGTAGACCGCCCGCAGGCTCCCCTGCCGCAGCCGCTCAGCCAGCTGCTCGGCATCCACCTGGTCGGCCTTGTTCCCCTGCTGGGGCTCCCCCCGGCGATCACACACCACCACCCGCTCCACCAGCGGGACCAGCGCATCGTGCAGCCACTGCGCCTGCGTGCCTTCCTCCACGGCGACGTGCACCGCGCCCCGCATCCCCCGGAAGAACGCCACGATCGCCGGCTCCTCCGTCGGCAGGATGGTCCGGGCGATCACCCGGCCGTTCGCCGCGCGGACCGCGGCCACCGTGGTTGCCTGATGCACGTCCAGCGCCACATACTTCGTCGTCCGTTGCATGAGAGCCGCTCCTTGCTGCTGAGGTCCATGGGTCTGGGGAGACTCCATGGTAGCACCAAGGGGCGCGCTCTCAATATGCGTTAGACGGCAGCACGAATTGGTAGTACATTGAAAGCCGATGAATCTCCGCATTGAAATCGAGCGCGAAACCGATGGGCGGTGGCTGGCCGAGGTTCCCGACCTGTCTGGCGTCATGACCTACGGCAAGACCCGAGACGAGGCCATGGCCCATGTCAAGGCGCTGGCGCTGCGGGTGCTCGCGGAACGCCTCGAGCATGGAGAGACGGCGCCCGACCTTCTGCAGGTGACTTTCCAAGCCGCGTGAGTTCCTGGGGAGCAACGCCAGCGCGCCGGGTGTTGGCCGCGCTCCTCCGCATCGGTTGGTCGATCAAACGATCATCGGGCTCCCACAAGACACTTCAGCGGGCTGGCTGGGCAGACTTCGTGTTTTCCTTTCATGACAGCGAGGAGATCGGGCCGCGGATGCTGGCACGGATCGCGAAGAAGACCGGTTTGACGCCCGACGATCTGTGACTGGGCTGCCGTCTATCAAGGCGCCTGCAGCTAGCGCGTTCGTTTTAACGGAATCTGCGTCTGTGCGCCGGCGGCGCCTGACGCTTCGCACCAGCCGCCGACTCGCACAACGGTCGGGTCGCCCGCAGCACAACTGCAGACCGTTCTATGAGAGCGATTGTCAAGGGCGGACCTCCGTCTCGCTGATGGCGAGGGGCTTTTCCCCTGACCAATCAACCCCGGCTGCTGAGCTGGTGAAGCGCGCCGGTGCTTCCGGGATCGCGGGGCAGTCGGCTTCTTCCGCATCGGTCTCCTCGCTGCAGCTCCTGATCCGCCTGGACGTCGGCGGGCAGGGAGCGGGACAGTTCTTGGGCTGCCACGCGCGCCAAAAACCCGGATGTTCCCAGCTTCATTGTGAAGATCGCAGGCACCGGGCATATGTCTTTCACGGACGCGCCCTTTCAATTCCCGACGTTACTGCAGGAGACCGGCAGCACGCTTGGCGCCGACCGCGCGTTCCGACTGGCGTCGGAGCGTCTCCTCGAATGCTTCGATCACTTCCTCAAAGGAGAACCGCTCCGACTACTCCGTCCCGGCGCAGCTACCATTCAATAACACAGTTTCGGCCCGAGACGCGGACCACCCTGTGAACGGCCGGGGACATAGCTGACAGAGTGTCCGGGGACATGGTTAACACTTTTTCTTGAGGGACGGAACGCCGGTGATGGTGTGGGTGGGTTCGGGGAAGCGTGCGGGGGGGCACGGCTAGAACTCGAACTCCTCCATCCGTTTGAGCCCCACCCTGAGCGGCACCACCGTCGCCGTCACGCAGACCGCGACCACGGCCGCGAACGCGCCGACCATGGTCGCGTTGACCGGAATGGGCAGGCCGCGAAACGCCGCCCGGAGGTACCCGTACACCGGCATCGCCTCGATCACGATGACCACGCCCAGCAGGGCCACGGTGGTCATCATGAACACCAACCCGCCGAACGAGGTGGGAATCTGCGCCGCGTTCTCAGTCTCGAACTGCGGGTACAGCGCACCAAACCCCAACGCCATGGCGCTGATCGCCAGCGTGAGCAGGATGATGGTGCCGATGCTCACCCCCATCATGAACGGGGACGCCTTGAGGATCACGTTGGTGAAGATGGTGATCACCAGCGCCAGGATCAGTAGCGGCACCGTCCCGGTCCAGTACTTGGACCAGAGGAGTGCCTTGAGGTCCAGCGGGCTGGAGCGCAGCAGCCACATCTGCCGGCCTTCCAGCGAAATCGCCGGGAACACGAACCGGGCCGCGATGGACGCCAACACGAACCCCGCCAACCCCAGGTTGAGGAACGACACCACCGTCACCAGCACGAACGGCACCTGCTCCCCCCGGAAGAGCGGCAGGGCGCGGATGTTGAACAGGTAAATCACCACCAGCACCCCCAGCAGGATCAGCTGGCTCCACTGGGTGGTGTCGCGGAAAAAGAGCTTGACGTCCTTGATCACGAACTCGCGCTTCGCCACGGTTACCCGGCGAAGCACCGGATCCAGCACCATCCGCCAGATCCACCCGTGCACGAAACGCTCGGCGCCTTCCTGGGACTTGGTGAAGCCTTTGGGATAGAGCCGGTCGTGCACCGCCGCGCCCAGCACCACGAACGCGGCCGCCGTGGTCCACAACAGCACCAGCTGAAACGGGTCGAACGGCCCCACCAGCCCGCCCATGATGCTCTTGGTGGCCCACTCGCTCGGCAGAAACGGCGAGGTGGGCGTCCGGAGGACCGTGATGAAGTCCAGCAGGTTGTTGAACCCCTCGGGCCGCGCCAGCTGCTCCGGCCGGATGATGCGGAACAGCAGCACCACGCCGCCCGCCGCCCCCACCGCGATCACGCTCAACAGGTCGCGGGTGCGGCGCGCGGGAAACACGTTCACCAGAATCAGCGTGATGGTACTCCCCACCACCGCGGGCAGGACCAGGAGCGGGAAGACCGCCACCAGCGCGTGAAGCGGAAACAACCAGCCGCCGTCGTAAATCACGCCGTACGCCGAGAGGATGGGCACCGCCATCAGGGCCACCATCCACGAGCTGTGAAGTAGCGTTTCCCCCAGCTTCGCGAGGTACAGATCCAGCCAGTCCACCGGAGCCGAGACCAAGAGGTCCAGGTCCTTCGCCAGGAAGAACGACGACAGCGCTGTGATCACGTTCGACAGCAGCAGGATGGAGAGGAACGAAAGCAGCAGCACGCCCAGGAGCTTGCCGGCCAGAAACGGACCGATGTCCTCGACCCCGCGGAAATACCGCAGCACCCGGTACAGCACGCCGAACACGAAGGTCCAGAAGATCAGGCCCACGCCCGCCACGATGAGGATCTTCCCCCCGCCGCCGCCGCCGCGCTCCTGGCGCAGGCGGGTGAGGGCGGTGCGCCACTTGGGGTAGAGGATCAACGACAGCATCAGTCCCCCAGGACTTTCGCCAGCTCCCGCGCGGTTTCCCCGCCGGTGAGCTTGAGGAACAGCTCCTCCAGCGATGCGTCCCCCACCGCCGACTGTTCCCGCATCTCGTCCACCGTGCCGCTCGCCACGATCTTGCCGTTCTGGATGATGGCGATGCGATCGCACATCGCCTCGGCGATTTCCAGTGTGTGGGTACTCATCAGGATGGTGCCGCCGTGCTCTACGAAGTGCCGGAAGATCTCCTTGAGCAGCCGCGCCGCCTTGGGATCCAGCCCCACCATGGGCTCGTCCACCACGATGCACTCGGGCCGGTGGATCAAGGCGCTCGAGATGATGAGCTTCTGCCGCATGCCGTGGCTGTAGGATTCCACCAGCTCGTCCTTCCAGACCGACAGCTCGAACAGCTCCAGCAGCTCGTCAATCCGGCGCTCGATCGTCGCCCCGTCCTGGCCGTAGAGCCCGGCCACGAACCGCAGGAACTCCGCGCCGGTGAGTTTCTCGTACACGAAGGGACGGTCCGGAATGAACCCTAGCCGCCGCTTGGCGGCCATGGGCGCGGCGATCAGATCGTCGCCACCCAGCCAGATGCGGCCGGCGCTGGGACGCAGGATGCCCGCGATCATGCGCAGCGTGGTGGTCTTGCCGGCACCGTTGGGTCCCAGGAAGCCGAACAGCTCGCCCCGCGGCACGTGGAGATCGATGCGATCCACGGCGACGAAGCTGCCGTACGCTTTGGTCAGGCCTTCGAGTCGGATCAAGCGCGTTCTCGCCTAGTTGCCGGTGCCTACGACGTCCAGCTTCAGCCGCCCAATCAACCGGATCAGCTCCACCTGCCGCGCCAACCCGCCAATGGTGAACCGGAGATGAGAGGCGTCGGCCGGGAACTGCCCGAAGGTCGGATCCACCGCCACCCAGCCGTTCAAGTATACCTCGGGCCAGGCGTGGTAGTAGAAGCGCCCGCGCACATATACCAGGCCGGCCGCGGTGCGCGCCGGCAGGCCCAGGGCCCGGGCCAACGCCACGTACAGCACGGTGTGCTCGTTGCAGTCGCCCCGGCGCGCCTCCAGCACCTGCACCGCGCTGGGCACGCTCACCGTGATTTCCTTGCGGAGATTGTCGTACACCCACTGGTTCAAGGCGCGCGCCACGCGCCGCGGATCCCGCGTGCGACCCACGATCTGCCGGGCCTGCGCCTGAACCCGCGGGTCGGCGCTCTGGATCAGGGCCTCCGGCTCCAGGTACGGCACCAGCTCCGCCGCCGTGGAAGGCAGGCGATACGCGGGGCGGAGCTCCGGCTCGCCCTCCACCCGCACCCTGAGCGTGTCTCCGGCCAGGGTCTGCCGCCCGCCCGCCAGATCGAAGCCCGACAACGTCACGCCCTGCAACCGCACGGCGAGCGTGGTCAGGGGCGCGTCCTCCAGCCGGACGTTCGACGCGATCGCCGTCTGGGTGATGAGATCTCCGGTCTCGAGCACCAGCCCCCGCGTGTCGCGGCGGCGGAAGTTCTCATGGGCGATCTCGAACGCGGTTCGCGCCATGGTGAAACCCACCGGCGAGTTCGCCAGGACAATCCGCCCCATCTCGTCAATCCAGGCGGCCACCGACACGCCCCCCATATCCTGTTCGACGCGCCAGGCACGCACCGTGTCCCAGCGGGCCGGCACCCAGCGCTGCCCGGTCGCATCCAGCATCGCGCTGTCCGGCACCACGAAGATGGAATCGCCCGTGACCTCCATGCTCACGTCCCGCTCGTCCATGGCCAGCGGGTCGAACATCCGCATGGTGAATCGGCTTCCCAGCCGGAGGCGTTCGCCGAACGTGGCCTGCAGGGGCAGGAGCCCGGGCAGCACGATGGGGCGCTTGAGCGGCGTCCGGAGCCGTTGGGTGCTGCCGGCGCTGGTGAGGTCCACCGTGAGCAGGGTGTCGCCGGAGACCTCGCCCTTCGCCACGAACTGACCGATGTCGCCTCGCATGGTCGCGGTGAACGAGCGGAGCGCCAGCTGCCGCGACAGCCAGGCCTCGGTCCGGGCCTCGGTGCGGTGCAAGTCCCCCAAAGCCGGGATCTCGAGGTTCATGATGTCCTCGACCCGGATACCGTCGGGCAGCGTGTCCACCATGTTGGACGCGTACCCGATTTGCTGGCCGCCGAGCGAGAGGGTGTAGTACGTGGCGCCGGGCGACAGCGACAGCGTGGCCTCGGCCATCGTCTCGCTCGCCGACTGCGGCTGGTATTCCTGGAGCAGCATCCAGCCCAGGGCGCCCAGCCAGACGGCCACGATGGAGACCCCCAGCACCCGCCGCTTCATTGCGGCAACCGGCGCAGCAGTGCGTCGAACACGCGCTTGTCTTCCTCGGATTCCACCACGATCGCCACGTCCGTGGGATAGGGGGCCACGGCCGTATGCTGGCTCAAGACATCCACCATGATGCGGGCCGCGTCCTCAACCTCGAGGTTGCCGGCCCCCGTGCCCAGGGGCGGCACGGTGACGCGTTCCAGATGCCAGTCTACGGCCCGCTGCAGCGCGCTGGTCAGCGCCCGGCGCACCCCGGCCGCGGACACCGGCTCGGTCACGCTCCGAATCACGGCATGGATGACGAACTCCGTGGGCAGGTCCCCCGCGCCCGTCACCACGGCGGCGCCCACCGCCAGGGCCTGTTGCACCTGCGATTGCCGCGCAAACCCCGGCCCGCCCACTTGCTCCAGATGCCGCAGTCCCGCCGACGTGGGCTCGAGCGTGGCGGTGGCCGGGCGAATCACCGCGTCCGCTTGCACGAACGCGATGTCGTCCACGACCACGCGAATCACTTGCCTTGGAGCTCGCGGGAGCGGCGGTAGAGCGGGGCGGCGTCCTCGGGACGGTTCATGCGGTCCAGCACGATGCCCATCCCGTACAGCGCCTTCGGGTTGCCGGGCTTGAGCTCGACCGAGCGCTGATACGCCTGAAGGGCTCCCGGCAGATCGTCCACGTGGTTCAACGCCTCGCCGAGGTAGAAATGGGCCGCCGCCCGGCTGCCGTCGATCTCGATGGCCCGGTGCAGGTACGCCACCCCTTCACGCCACCTGCCGCGCCGCGAGGTCACCACACCCAAGTTGAACAGGGCCTCGGCATTGGTTGGCTCCCGGCTCAGTACGGCCTGCAGGTCGTGCTCGGCCTCGGCGTACCGGCCCAGCGCGCCCAGCACCGCGCTGCGATTGATCAAGACCTCGAGGTTCTGGGGCTCCTGCCGCCGACACCGATCCAGGTGCTCCAGGGCTTCGTCGTGCTCGCCCTGGTCGTCCAACACCAGCGCCAGGTTGTTTCGGGCCCGGAGGTTAGCCGGATCCCGGGTCAGCAGGTGCCGGTAAAGCTGCACGGCCCTGAGGGTGTCACGCTCCTCGGCGGCGTGCCGAGCGGCCTGGTACAGGTGCTCTTCCGGGCTCGCTTCCGCCGCCTGAATCTCGACCGCCGGCGGTGGCTCCACCGGGGCGGCTTCGACGGCGGCCTCCGGCTCAACGCCATGCTTGTTCATCGACCCATCTCCATTGCCGTTCGATGGGAGCGGACCCACCAGTGCCATGGCGGGGGCGTCGAGCAGCTCAAACGGTAGCCGCCGCGCCGGGGACTCACCGGCCGGTCCGCTCGCCACCACCGGGTACACGGCCGGATAGGCGGCATGCACCGCGGCCGCGTCCCCACCCGCCAGCCGATTAGCGCGGGCCGCCCATTCGGCGACGAGCCGCCGCCTCGCTACGCGCCGACGAGACATGGGATTCATGAGGTCTCTGAATTCACCCAGTCCAGGTATCGGTCCAGTCCTGCCACCACCGGAAGCGCCAGCAGCTCCGGCACCTCGTACGGATGGTGTGCTTCGACCGCCGCCTTGAGCGCGTCCCAGCAAGCCCTGGGCGTCTTCAGCAACACCACCACCTCAGCCTCCGCCGTCACCGTTCCCCGCCATCGGTACACCGACGTCGCCCCGGGGAGAATGGTGCCGCACGCGATGACCCGTTCGTCCACGAGCCGCTGCACCAACTGCCGGGCTTGTGCGGGGTTACCCAAGGTTGTGAGCACCACCACGAATTCGCCTGCCGTCACCCTACCAAGGAACGGAAACGGGGACGCCCAAGCTAGGGCGTAGGTCACAGAACCGCAAGCGGTTGCCTGGCCTGGGGGGACGGTTGACCTGCGGTCCGGAGTGCCCCTACGTTCCCAGGCTATGGCTGAGAATCGGCTGGTCGTCCGCGGGGCCCGGGTCCACAACCTCCGGAACGTCACCGTCGAGATTCCCCGGGACCGGCTCACCGTCATCACCGGGCTCTCGGGCTCCGGCAAGTCCTCCCTCGCCTTCGACACCATCTACGCCGAGGGCCAGCGCCGCTACGTCGAGTCCCTCTCCGCCTATGCCCGCCAGTTCCTGGGCCTGATGGAAAAACCCGACGTGGATGCCATCGAAGGCCTATCGCCCGCTATCTCCATCGAACAGAAGACCACCGGCCACAACCCGCGCTCCACCGTGGGTACGGTGACCGAGATCTACGACTACCTGCGGTTGCTCTGGGCGCGGGTCGGCGTGCCGCACTGTCCCAACGACGGGTCCCCCATCGAGCGCCAGAGCGCCTCGCAGATGACGGCGACCCTCATGGGCTGGCCGGCGGGTACCCGCATCGAGGTCACCGCACCGTTGGTTCGCGGCCGGAAAGGCGAGTTCAAGGACCTGTTCGAGAGCGCCCGCCGCCAGGGGTTCGCAAGAGTCCGGGTGGACGGGACGGTGTACGACCTCTCCGGCCCCCCGAAGCTCAACCGCCGGGTCAACCACCAGATCGCCCTGGTGGTGGACCGCCTGGTGGTCCGTCCCGAGGATCGCCAACGGCTTCACGACTCGATCGAGACGGCGCTGCGCGCTGCGGATGGCTTGGTCGAGGTGCTCCGGTATTCGACCGGCCGAGCCGGCTCTTCTGCCGCCGCTGCCGCTTCTCCTGCCGTCGTCAGTTTCTCTGAGCGCTACGCCTGTCCCACGTGCGGCTATTCGCTCGCCGAGCTGGAGCCGCGCCAGTTTTCCTTCAACTCTCCCTACGGCGCCTGCCCGGACTGCACCGGGCTGGGGGTCCGGCGGGTCGTGAGTCCGGATCTGGTCCTGGGGGACCCGCAGCTCTCCATCCCCGAGGGCGTCGTGCTCCCCTGGGGCGAGCCCACCGGGTATCTGCGGAACGCGGTGCTGCCCACCCTGGCCAAGGCCCTCAAGTTCAACCCCGATGCCCCCTGGGGATCGCTTCCCGAGCGGGTCCGGCATGCCCTGCTGCACGGTTTGCCCAATCAGACCCTCACGTTCGGGTATGGGGCCGGCGGATCGCAGGGTCGTTACGAGACCCGATGGGAGGGCATCCTGGCCAGCGTGGCGCGCCGGTATCAGGAAACCAGCTCGGACGGGGTGCGGCTGGAGCTCGAGGAGTTCATGACGGAGCTCCCCTGCGAGACCTGCAGGGGCCGCCGCTTGAAGCGGGAGAGCCTGAGCGTCCTGGTGGGGGGGCAGAATATCGGCGACATCGTCGAGCGTTCGGTTGCCCGGGCGCTGGAGTTCTTCGACGGGCTGCCCCTTCGCTCCAACGGCCCGTCCGGCATCGATCCGGAGATCGCCCGTCCCATCCTCAAAGAAGTGGTGGATCGGCTGCGTTTCCTCTGTGACGTGGGCCTGGCATACCTCACCCTGGGACGCTCGGCCGCCTCCCTGTCCGGGGGGGAGGCCCAGCGCATCCGGCTGGCGACCCAGATCGGCAGCCGGCTGGTGGGCGTGCTGTACATCCTGGACGAGCCCTCCATCGGGCTCCACCCGCGGGACAACACCCGCCTGCTCAACACCCTCCGGGGCCTCCGCGATCTGGGCAACACGGTCATCGTCGTCGAGCACGACGAAGCGACCATCCGCGCGGCCGACTACATCGTGGACCTGGGGCCCCGGGCCGGTCGCCACGGCGGCGAGGTGGTGGTGGCGGGCTCCCTCGACGCCGTGCTGCGGCACCGCGATTCGCTCACCGGCCGATACCTCCGCGAGGAGCTCCGGATCAACGTGCCGTCGACCCGGCGAACCGCCGACCCGTCGCGCGTCGTCCGCGTGATCGGCGCCCGCCAGCACAACCTCCGGAACCTCACCGTCGAATTTCCGGTGGGCGTGTTCACCGCCATCACGGGCGTGTCCGGGTCCGGCAAGTCCACCCTGGTCACGGACATCGTCTACCAGGCTCTGGCTCGCCACTTCTACCGGTCCAAGGTGATCCCGGGCGCGCACGATCACATCGAGGGGCTCGATGAAATCGACAAGGTGTTGTCCATCGATCAGAGTCCCATCGGCCGAACGCCCCGCTCCAACCCGGCGACCTACACCGGGCTGTTTACCCCTATCCGCGAGCTCTACGCCCAGCTGGCGGAATCCAAGATGCGCGGCTACGGGCCGGGCCGGTTCTCGTTCAACGTCAAGGGTGGACGATGCGAATCCTGTCAGGGCGACGGGCTGGTGAAAATCGAGATGCATTTCCTCCCGGATGTGTACGTGCCGTGTGAAGTGTGTAAGGGCCGGCGCTACAACCGGGAGACCCTGGAAGTCCGCTATCGAGGCAAGTCCATCGCCGACGTCCTGGACCTCACCGTGGCGGACGGTCTGGAGTTCTTCGAGCACCAGCCCCGGATCAAGGGCCGCCTGGAGTTGTTGAACGACGTGGGTCTGGGCTACATCCACCTGGGCCAGAGTGCCACCACGCTGTCCGGCGGCGAGGCCCAGCGCGTCAAGCTGGCGACCGAGCTATCCAAACGGGACACCGGCCGGACCCTGTACATCCTGGACGAACCCACCACCGGTCTCCACTTCGAGGACGTGCGTCTCCTGCTGGATGTGCTGCACCGTCTGGTGGATAAGGGCAATACGGTGGTGGTGATCGAGCACAACCTCGAGGTCATCAAGACCGCTGACTGGGTGATTGACCTGGGTCCCGAAGGCGGAGAGCAGGGAGGCACGATCGTGGCCGCGGGCACGCCGGAGCAGGTGGCCCGAGCCAAGGGCTCTCACACCGGGAAGTTTCTGAGGAGGGTGCTTGCCGCCATTTCCACGTGATCTCCGGCCTTACGAGATGCCCGCCATCATGACACTTTTTGAAACAGGGGTCGTACTGATGGACGGCGGCCAGCCTGAAGGGCTCTCCGTCCCGCGCCCCCGACGAGGAAGCCGATGAGTGGACCCGAAGTCCTCATACCCATCACCTTTTTTGTGAGCGCCGCGGCGGCCATCATCTTCCGTGGGCCCATGGGCAAGGCCATCGCCGAGGCCATCCGGCGCGTACCGCCGTGGGCGGACGGTCCTCCCCCTCCGGACGTGGACGCGGAGCGCATCTCCGCGGAGCTCGAGACCCTCAGACAGCGAATGGCCGAGCTGGAGGAGCGCCAGGATTTCACGGAGCGGCTCCTGGCCCAACAGCGGGAGCGATCCGCGCTCGGGCCGGGTGCGGCGAGGGAGGAATAACACGATGCCGCCTGGAATACCGGACTGGCTGTGGATCCAGAACGTAGTGTTTCCGTTGGTCGGCATGGGCATGGGGCTCCTCGGCATGTTCGGCGTGTACCGGGTCGTCACGCGCTGGATTGATCGCCGCCACGAACGGTTGATGGCGGAGCGGAGCGGCGCTGGGGCCGGGGAGGTGCAGCAGCTTCGCGCGCGGGTCGAAGCGCTGGAGGACAGCGTGGGGCGGGTACAGGAACTGGAAGAGCGACTGGACTTTGCGGAGCGGATTCTGGCCCAGCAGCGCGAGCAGGGCAAGCTGGTGCGGGGAGGAGAGTAATGGACCCGGGCGCCGTCGTCATGCTGATCCCGATCGCGGGGATGGGCGTCGGTGCGCTGTTCCTGGTGGGCATCTACAAGCTCCTGGTCCGCTGGATGGACCGGAACAAGAGCGGCGATACGGGCGGGCTGGCGGAGGAGGTTGCGCGGTTGCGTGAAGAGGTGGAGGTCTTCAGGGAAGTGAACCAGCGGGTGCTCGAGCTGGAGGAGCGCGTCGATTTCACGGAACGGATGCTGGCCCAGCAGCGCGAGCGGGGCCGCCTCCCGGCAGAGGGCTGATGGCACCCGAATACTTTTTCCCGATGCTCGGCATGGCGTTCGTGCTGGCCTGGGGGGTGATCGGCACATTCCGGTGGTACGCCGGCGAGAAGCTCAAGATCGAGCGGCGCAATGCGGCCCCCGCGGCCGACGATGAGCGCCTGGCAGCCGTGGAGTCGCGGGTGCAGGAGTTAGAGGAGCGACTGGACTTTGCCGAACGGCTGCTGACGCAGGCCAAGCAGAATCAGTTGAGCGCCGGCAGGGAGCCGGGACCATGAACGGGCCGGAGTTCTTCCTGTCCCTGTCCGCCATGGGCATGTTCACCTGGCTGGTCCACAGCTTCCTGCGGACCGTGGGGCGGTACCTGGAGGGACGGCAGTCCGGAGGGGCCAAGGAGCTGGCCGGCCTGCGCGCCGAGGTGGAGGCGCTGCGTGGGGAAGTGGCGGACCAGGTGGACATGCGCCAGCACCTGCTGGATCTCGAGGAGCGGTTGGAGTTTGCGGAGCGCCTGCTCGCCCGGGAGCGCGGGCCGGCCTTGCCCAAGGGAGAATGACGGGACGTGGAAGAGATCCTGGCCATCGTGTTCATCTTCGGGGGCGGCACGGCGTTTCTGCTGGCCGTCTCGCCGGTGGGGCGGGCCCTCGCCGATCGCATTCGCACCGGCGGCCAGGTGGCCAACCAGGAGTCGGTGGAACACCTGCGCGAGACCCAACAGGCGATGCTCGAAGACCTGGAAGCGGTGCGACAGGAGCTGGGGGAGGTGCAGGAGCGGCTCGATTTCACGGAGCGCTTGCTGGCGCAGCATCGCGAGGCCGGCCGGTTGCCGGCCGGGGAGGCGGGGCCCAATCCGCCGGCGAGAGGATCCTGATGGAGGCCTTTGCTCCGGCGATCGGAGCGCTGATGCCGCGCCTCGGCGTAGGAGGTTAGGTTATGGGGTGGATCTTCTTCGCGATCGCGCTGGTCATCATCGCCAAGTCGCCGCTGGGCATGGCGTTGGCGCACCGCATTCGCTTCGGAGTCGCCGTCGAGGGTGGGTCGGGAGCGCAGTTTGAGGAGCTCGCGGGGCAAGTGAACGAGGAGTTGACTGCGCTCCGGGCCGAGATGACAGACCTGGCCGAGCGGATGGACTTCGCGGAGCGCTCCCTGCTCCAGCTACGGCGTCCCGATGCGTTGCCGCAGGGGCATCGACCCGGGCCCGAAGCCGATTCGATCTGACGATGTGGCCGTGTGGGGCGGGGCGTTCACTCCAACGAGGAGTGTGAGGTCAGTATGGGCATCTTCCAACGGATGTCGCTGGTCATGCGGTCGTGGGTCAACGCCATCATCGGGCGCGCGGAGGACCCGCAGAAGGTCCTCGAGCAGCTGGTGGTGGACATGCGCGGGCAGCTGGCCCGGGTCAAACAGGATGTGGCGGCGGCGATCGCGGATGAGAAGAAGCTCCTGGCCCAGGTGGACCGGGAGAAGCAGCAGGGGGAAGAGTGGGAGCGCCGCGCCATGCTGGCCGTCCAGGAGAGCCGCGACGATCTCGCCAAACAGGCCCTGATCCGGCATAACCAGCACGTGCAGAGCGCCCAGCAGCTCCATGAGACCTGGCTCAAGCACAAGGCGGACACCGAGGCGCTCAAGGACCAGCTCCGGAATCTCAACGACAAGATCGAAGACGCGAAACGGCGCAAGAACATCCTGGTGGCGAGGGCCCGCCGGGCCGAGGTGCAAGGCAAGATCCAGCAGACCATGTCCACCATGTCGGACCAGTCGGCCTTCGAGAGCTTCGAACGCATGGCCGAGCGGATCGAGGATATGGAGCGGCAGGCGGTGGCCGCGACGGAGTTGGCGGGCGAGCTGACCGGCGACACGTTGACGCGCCAGTTCGACCAGCTGGAATACAAGGGCAGCGCGGACCAGCAACTGCTCGAGCTGAAGCAGAAGATGGGGATGTTGCCCGCCGGCGGCGCCGCCCAGCCCCGTCAGCTGCCGACTAGCAAAGCCGACGATCGCGTGGCGGAAGACGCGGAGCTGGTGGACGAGGACGACGGCACCAAGGGCAGCTGATGCCCGAGTCGGGCGGCCGGCGGCTGGGCGCGACCATCGTCGCGCTCTTCTTCGTCGGGCTCCTGCTGGTCTTCTTTGCCCAGGTCGCGACCGTCCTCTTCCTGCTGTTCATCGCGGCGCTGCTCGGCGTCTATCTCACGGCCACCACGGATTCCCTGGTTCGCCGTACCGGGCTTCCCCGGGGCGGCGCCCTGACGCTCGCCGCGGTCGGTTCGTTGCTGCTGCTCACCGCCATCGGTTTCCTGGTGCTGCCCCCCGTGGTGCAGCAGACCCAGGAGCTGATCGGGGCGCTGCCCGCACAGGCGCAGCGTCTGGAAGCCCTGCTCATGCGGTGGGCGCGCGACTACCCCATCCTGGAGCGCTCGCTCGCGGTTGAGGGCGGCGGCTTCGTCGAGAGCCTGGTGCGGGACGCCACCGACTTCGTTCGGGGGTCCCTGGTACCCTATATCCGGGCCGGCGGAGCGCTGGCGGTCGAAACCTTCAGCGTGATCGCGATGGCGATTTACCTGTCGCGGGAGCCCGCCGTGTACCGCGAAGGCCTGATCGCCCTGATCCCGCCCCGGTATCGCCACATCGCCCGGGCCACGCTGGCGGACCTCTCCAACACCATGCGGGCGTGGGTGTGGGCGCAGCTCCTGGCCATGGTGGTGCTGGCCGTGTTGACCTTCGTCGGCCTCGCGGTGTTGCGGGTGCCCTATCCGCTCGCCTTCGGCGTATTCACCGGCCTGGTAGCCGTCGTGCCCTTCTTTGGCACGGTAGTGTCCACCCTGCTGCCGGCGTTGTTCGTGCTGATCAATACCGGGTGGGTGCATGGCCTGGCCGTGGCCCTCCTCGGGGTGGCCGTGCATTTGGTCGAGGCCAACGTGGTGGCCCCGCTGATCTTCCAACAGCGCATCCGGCTGCCCCCGGTGCTGACCATCGTGAGCGTGCTGGCCATGGCGACCCTCATTGGGGTCCTTGGCCTGGTCATCGCGGTACCTCTCCTGGCCGCCGTCATGGTGGTGGTGCGCCATGTGCTGATTGACGAGATCTACGAAGAGGCCTCTCGCGGGCGGGTCGCATCGGCCGTGCTGGTGCAGACCAGCGGCCAGCGGGCCGCCGTACCGCTGCCGGAGACCTGAGACATCCTCGCCCCGCGATAAAACGCTCCAGCCCCGCAACAAAACGATGGCAGTCGGCATGGCCGTCGGCGCTACTTTGGCCGCGTCCCACAGGGGGACACGTAGTCTGGTCGGCCTCACGCCATGCACACGCATGGAGGGGGTTTACATGCGAAAACTGATTCTGAGCATGGCCGCGGTCGGCGCACTGGGGATGGCCCCCGCGCCCGTCCCGGCCGATGCCATGACGGCAGGAGACTGCCTCGACGGTGTGATCGACGAATGCAACGAGGACTTTCCCAACACGGACGAGAAACTCATCGCGATCCGCGGGTGGTGCTACCTGATCCGCGGCGCGTGGTGCCTGTTCTGATCCAACGTTCAACGGCCGGCCGGGCCGCGGTGGCGGGGGGCGCTGAGCCCCCCGCCGGACTCGGGCCGCCATGCTGAACCTCTTGGCGGCCAAAGCCGAGGTGGTGTTCGGCTTGCAGCTGGTGACCCGGCACCGGGCCCCGCGCCTCGCCGCGCTCCTGGGACTCGGCGTCGCCGCCCTGGCCGCAGTCTCAGCGCCGTCGCCGGAGCGCACGGCGCGGGTAGTGCTGCTGGTGGGCGGCACCCTCGCCGCGGTTGCCGCCTCCCGCCTCCTCTCCCCGGGGCCGGCGCTCGCCGCGGCGCGGATGGTGGTGGCCCCCTGGTGGCTGGTGCCCACCGGCCGGCTCGTCGGCGTGCTGTGCGTGGTAGGGCCACTGACCGTCGGCGTGGGCCTCGCCCTGGCGAGCGCCTCCCCTCAGGGAGCGCCGATCCTTGCCCCCACCGCGGTGGCCGTGGGCTTCGCGGTGTGCGTCGCTTCCTGCACCATGGCCATGGCGTCCTGGTGGGGCGCGTCGGCCGCGGCGTCCGTCGGATTCCTCGCCGTCTGGTTCGGCGGCGTTCCTCCATCCGTCGTGGGCGCGCTGCTCGCCGGGTGGCTCCCGCTCCAGCGGATCGTGACCTGGCTATGGAACGTGCTTCCTCTTCCTTGGCGGGCGGCCCGGTGGCTCGCGTCTGGGGGTTGGGAAGACGCGCTGCTCCTCGGCGCGTGGACCCTCCTGGGGTTGGGCGTCGCCGCCATGCATCTGGCGGGCCCTCGGCGGCCGCGGCGGGCCGAGTCATGACCTTGGTGGCATGCGTGGGGGTGAGCCGGGCGTACGGGTCCGGCCCCCGGCGGCGGGTCGCCCTGGACGGGTGTTCGTTCGCCGCGGAGCGTGGCGAGATCATCGGGGTCGTGGGTCCTAACGGCGCCGGCAAGACCACCCTGATACGGCTCCTGGCCGGCGAGATCGCCCCCACGGCGGGGACCGTCATGGTCGCGGGCTCTCGCGCCGGTACCCAGGAGGCGCGGCGCGTGGTCGGCCTGGCGGAAGATCCTCCCCTGGCGCCGCCGGAACTCACCGGTCTGGAGTGGCTCACCTACCTCGCCAGCCACCGGGCAAGGACGCCGGCGCAACGGGTGGCCCTGGTGCGCTGGGCCATCGAGTTCGGCGTGGTGGCCGAGTTCGCCGGCCGCCGCATGGCGGACTACTCGCGGGGCATGGCGCAACGGCTGGCGCTGGCGGCCGCGGGCCTGCTGGCGCGCGAGGTCCTGCTGCTGGACGAGGTCCTGAGTGGCGTGGACCCCATCGTGGCGCGCACCTTGCGCGGCGCTATCGCGGCGTTCGGGGCAAGCGAACGGTTGGTGGTACTGGCCTCGCATGACTTAAGCACGGTGGAGCGGCTCGCGACCCGGGTGCTGGTCCTCTCGCGGGGCCGCGTGGTGTCGGACGTGTCCACGTCCGCCCTACTCAAAGAACGTGTGGCCGAGCTCGCGCTCAACGGCGGGGCCATGGGCCGGATCGAATGGCTCCTGACCCGCTACGCCGGCGCAGCGCGGACGGGGGATGGCATCGCGATCCCGTTGGTACAGGGCCTCACGCTGGAAGAGATCCTGGCCACCTGCCGCTCCGAGCGGATCCCGGTGGCCGCTACCCGGGTGCGCTACCGCGCCCTGGAGGACTTGCTGATTCCATGAAGCTCATCGCCATGGTGTTGGTGGACCCGCGTCGCGCGGTCCAGGAGGCCATGGACCGGCCTCACCCTGTGATCATCGTGCTAGCCGCCCTCGCGGTCACCGCACTCCTGGGAGCCGCTACCCTCCCACGGCAGCTGGATCTGCTATCCCACTCCCTCGCTCCCATCGGGGACCTGGCGCGGGACCTGCATCACGCGGTCATGCAGGCGGGGCTCACCCGGATCATAGTGGCGGATCGCCTCATGCCGCCGCCCACACTGCTAGTGGCGGCGGTGGTGCTTGGGCTCGCGGCCGAGCCGGTCCTGTCACTCGCTGAGGACCGGCGCCGCGCCGTGTGGGCGGTCGTGCTCCTGGGACTCGCGCCGCTCTTGGTGCAGCGGATCGGCGAGCTGGCCGTGACGTACCTGTCGGCCGTCGGTTCGCCACCGCGCGCGGGGGATGCGGTCGCCGTCCCGAGTCGGTTCACCACCGGCCCGCTGCTCCTTTGGTGGACGGACAGCCCACCCCCGTGGCTGGTCTCGGTCAACCAGCGCTTCAACCTCATTACGCTGTGGGGCATCGTCATCTGGACCGTGGGGCTAAGAGAGCTGGATGGACGGCGCCTGGCGGCTTGGCACGTGGCGCTGCCAGCCATGTGTCTGGCGATCGCGGCACTAGCTACCTGGTGGTTGGCGCCGATGGTGGCGGCGGTGCTGTTGGGGGCGCCCTAGGAGGGAGGGCGATGTGAGACGATCCATCGCCCTTCATCGCCCGCCATCCGCCGCTCCACCCGGTTGACGTCTGTCACGTCGGGGTCTAGGTTGTAGGCCGGAACCCATTGTCCCATCGAAAGTTGGAACCCCCCACGATCATGTCCTCAGCGTTACTGACCAGTGTGGCCGACCTTCAGGCGATAGCGGAGTGGCTGGCCCAACAGCTAAGCCTGGACGTAGGGCTGCTGATCCGCCGCGGCATCCAGATCCTCGCCGTTCTGGTGCTGGCCTATGTCGGGTTCCGGATGCTCAAGCTCGTCACCGGCCGCATCGAGAAGAGCGTGGACGATGGAGACCCCACGACCCTGAGCGAGCGGGAGCAACGAGGTAAGACACTGGCCCAGTTGCTGAACAGCGTAGGTGGCGTGGCGATCGCGGTTGGCGCCGGGCTCACCATCCTCAACTTCTTCATCCAAATCGGTCCCCTGCTTGCCGGCGTGGGCGTGGCCGGGTTGGCCATCTCGTTCGGCGCCCAGAGCCTGGTCAAGGACGTCATCGCCGGCTTCTTCATCCTGCTGGAGAACCAGTTCGGCGTGGGGGACATCGTAAAGGTCAACGGCGTGGGCGGTGTGGTGGAGCGCATGACCATGCGAGTGGTCATGCTCCGCGACGTCCACGGGGTCCTGCACGTGGTGCCCAACGGTTCGATCGATCTGGTGTCGAACATGACGCGCGGCTGGGCTCGCGCCATCGTGGACATCGGCGTCGCGTACAAGGAGAACGTGGACAACGTGATTCGGGTGATGCGCGACGTGGCCGCCGAGCTGTGGCGGGACGCCGAGTGGAAGGGCCTCCTGTTCGAGGAGCCGGCGGTGTGGGGCGTGGAGCAGCTCGCCGACAGCTCGGTCAACATTCGCCTCGTGGCCATGACGCAGCCCGGGAAGCAATGGGCGGTGGGTCGGGAGCTCCGGCGTCGCCTCAAGAACCGGTTCGATCGCGAAGGGATTGAGATTCCCTTCCCGCAGCGCACGCTGCACCTGGGCGACGCCGAACCGCTCACGTCCCTGTTGAGCGCCAAATCCGAGGAATCTCAAACCACTCGGCGATGACGCTCCGCCTCTACAACACCTTGACGCGGCGGGTGGAGGCGTTCGAGCCCCTTGCCCCCCCGCGGGTGACCCTCTACACCTGCGGCCCCACGGTCTACAACTACGCCCACATCGGCAATTTCCGGACGTTCCTCTTTGAGGACCTCCTGCGGCGCTACCTCGAGGCGCGGGGATTCGAGGTCCTTCACATCATGAACTTGACCGATGTGGACGACCGCACCATTAAGGCGGCCGCGGCTGCCGGGGTGCCCCTGACCCAGCACACCGAGCCATTCGCACGGGCGTTCTTCGAAGACCGCGACTACCTGCGGATCCGGCCGGCGCACGTCTATCCGCGCGCCACCCAGTACATCGCTCCCATGGTGGATCTGGTCGCGCGCCTGCTGGAGCGGGGCCTGGCCTACCGGGGTGAGGACGGCGTGTACTTCGCCATCGGCAAGTTCCCCACGTACGGGTGCCTCTCGCAGGTGGAGCGGCGCGAGCTGAAGACGGGGGCGCGCGTGGCCAGCGACGAGTACGCCAAGGAAGATGCCCGCGACTTCGCTCTGTGGAAATTCGCGGATGAGACCGACGAGAAGGCGGGGGCCGCGTGGGACGCGCCCTTTGGCCGGGGCCGGCCCGGCTGGCATCTGGAGTGCTCCGCCATGTCGCTTCAGGAAATCCGCCGGTTCGGGGTCCAGACACTCGACATCCATGCCGGCGCCGTGGATCTCATCTTCCCGCACCACGAGAACGAGATCGCCCAGTCTGAGGGGGCAACGGGGCGGCCCTTTGCTCGCGTCTGGCTGCACGGCGAGTTCCTGCAGGTCCAGGGCACCAAGATGTCCAAGCGGACCGGCAACTTCCTGACGGCCCGGGACCTGAAAGATGGGGGGGTGGATCCGGCCGCCTTTCGGTTGTTGGCGTTCTCGACGCATTACCGCCAGCAGTTGAGCTACACGGACGAGGCCCTGGACGCCGCGGCCGAAGGGGTCCGGCGTTTGGGGGAGTTCCGGGGTCGGCTGGTAGAGGCGGCGGTCGGGCGGTCGGGCGGCCAGGCGGACCACCCACTCGTCCGCCCATCCGCCGGACCGCCGCCAGTGGCCGAGCTGGAGACGTCGTTCACCGCCGCCATGGACGACGATCTGAACGCCCCCCAGGCGCTCGGGGCGGTCTTCACGTTTGTGCGGGCCATGAACCGCGAGCTGGATGGCCGGACCCTGGCGCCGGAGGGGATCGGGGCGGCCCTGGCGGCGTTCGACGAGGTGATGGCGGTGCTGGATGTGCTCCCCAGCCCGGCCGATCTGGAGGGCGAGCTCAAGTCCTGGGTGGAAGGGCGCATCCGGGAGCGGGAAGCCGCCCGGAAGGCTCGGGACTTCGCCCGGGCGGACGCCATTCGCGCGGAGTTGCTGGCCCGCGGGGTGGAGTTGGAGGACACCTCCGGGGGGACCCGCTGGCGGAAGAGGCGGGAAGGCGAAGGGCGGGGTTGAACGGCGTACCGGGTGAGGGGTGGTCCCCTGACCCCTCACGCAGTCCATTCCCGCCGTCCCACCCCTGAGCGCAAGTGCCCGGTCTACAAGGAATTGACCTACCGTTCCCGGGTCGCTATCATAAAAGTCTGCGCAAAACGGACTTTGCGCTGACGTAGCTCAACTGGTAGAGCAGCTGATTTGTAATCAGCAGGTTAAGGGTTCGAGTCCCTTCGTCAGCTCCGTACTGCCGCAGGTGAGCGCCTGTGGGAGGGGGCTTTGAGTCACCCCAAGGGGTGGCTCGGGAAAACCGCGGGCAGACGGTGGGGTGCCCGAGCGGCCAAAGGGAGCAGACTGTAAATCTGCCGGCGTCAGCCTACGAAGGTTCGAATCCTTCCCCCACCATGCAGGGCGAGCCGGGCAACGGCTCGGAGGGTAGACGGTCCGCGGGTGTAGCTCAGTTGGTAGAGCATCAGCCTTCCAAGCTGAGGGTCGCGGGTTCGAGTCCCGTCGCCCGCTCGCTCGCGTAGCTCAGTCGGTAGAGCGCGTCCTTGGTAAGGACGAGG
>DATECF010000075.1:0-33639 GCA_035287045.1 Gemmatimonadales bacterium
CGGACGGTGGCGAAGGCGAGGGGGCGTCCGCGGTGGCTGTCGCGCCCGCTGTTCCTACCGGCTCGAGCGACTGCCCCCACACCCACCCGGTCCGCCGGACCTGGGCCCAGCCGTTGGCGCTGCGGCTCACCTCATCCAGCAGGAACCCGTTGGCCAGACGCGCCAGCACCCGCCCGCCGGGCGTGGCACGCAGGTTCTCTCCCCCGCTCACCGAAACAGCGAGGTCGAAGCCATCCCGCGTGGTCCGCACTACCGAGCGGCCGAAGATCCATCCGTCGAGGACCACCTCCACCCAGCCGTCTTTCGTGTCGCCGGCGACCAGCTCGGTGCCCTGGTACACGGAGCCCAGGATCTTCTGGTCCGGCCCCGCTTGCTGGCGGAAATTCTCGGCACGGGTGGTGCGGTAGCGGGCCTGTGCGTGGGCGGGCGCGGGGACGGCGCCCGCCAGGACGCATCCGCTCGCCACGATCCAGGCTGGTAGGGCCGCCCGCACGAAGGTAGATTGCGCCATTACCCTCACTTCGAAGCATTGTACGAGAGCCCAAACTCCATGTCAAACAACCCGGGGACGTCGCTGCGCGCAACCGCCTTCGCCGTGTTGGTGACGGCGTTGGCAGCCAGGCCCGCGCCGGCGCAGGTGGGTCATGACCCCGCGCACTCGCCGTACCGGGACCTCCGCGCCAGTCACCAGATCACGTTCAGCGGCGGGTATCTCGCGGGGGGCGGGGGCGAGGCCGGCGCGGGACCCAAGCAGGGACCGCTGGCCGGGCTCCGCTACTCCCTGTCGCTGAGCGGCTCCCTGGAGATGACGGCCGGCGTGCACGGCGCCAGCCTCGACCGCTTCCTGGTTGACAGCGGGACCGTCGCGCGGCAATCCGTCATCATCGCGGACGCGGGCTTCACCCTGCGCATCACCGGCCCCAAGACCTGGCGCGGATGGATGCCGTACGTCGGCGCGTCCATGGGTTTGGCCACCGGCAGTGCGGTGGTCCAGGACAGCAGCGGGTTCGCGTTCGGCAACCCGTTCCAGTTCGGCCCCCGCTTGGGGCTCAGGCGTTACACCGGCGGATCCGTGGGCCTGTGGATCGAGGGCTGGGATCCCATCTGGCGGCTGCGTTATCCGGCCAACTGGCAGTCGGGTGACCCGCCTCGGGTCACGGCCGGCCGGGAGTGGGTGCACAATCCCACGCTCCTCGTTGGATTGAGTTTCACCCTCCGGACCTAGCTCCTTGGACTTCTTCGCCGACGGGCTGCGTCGCGGCGCCCAGCTCATTCTGGGCGGCGACGCGGAAGTGTTCGGCGTTACGTGGCTCTCGCTCCGGGTCGCCCTGGTTGCCACGCTCGTCGCCTGCGCCCTGGGGGTCCCGCTGGGATTCGTGGTGGGAACCACCCGGTTCCGGGGCCGGCGCGTCGCCCTGACCGGGTTCAACACGTTGCTGGCGTTCCCCACGGTGGTCGTGGGCCTGTTGATCTGGGGATTGCTGGCGCGGCAGGGGCCCTTCGGCGGGATGGGGCTGCTCTATACCTGGGTCGCCATCGTGATCGCCGAGGTGGTGCTCGCCGTCCCGATCGCGGCTGCGCTGACCGCGGCCGCCGTCCAGGCCGTGGACCCGAAAGTGCGGCGGACCGCGCTGACGCTGGGCGCCGGGACCTGGCGGGCCCACTGGGCCGTGGCTCGGGAGGCTCGCTTCGCCCTGCTGTCCGGCGTCATGGTGGCCTTCGGGCGCGTGCTGGCGGAGGTGGGCGCCGCGATGATCGTGGGCGGGAACATCCGGTATCACACGCGGACCCTCACGACCGCGGTGGCGCTGGCGACCTCGCAGGGAGACTTCGCCCTGGCCATGGCCCTGGGGCTGATTCTGCTCGCGTTGGCACTCACCGTGAACGTCATTCTTCAGCTCTTCCAGGGACATGGGGCTGCTTAGCCTCCGCGACGTCGAGCATGGCTACGGTGGGCGCCGGGTCCTGGCCATCGGGGAGCTGGACCTCCAGCGCGGCAGCGTGGTGGCAGTCGTGGGCCCCAACGGCTCCGGCAAGAGCACCTTGCTGCGTCTGCTGGCCTGCGTCGAGCCTCCCCACCGGGGCCTGGTGCTGCTGGACGGCCAGCCGGTGCGCACCGCCGCCGACCGGCGCCGCGCCCGCCAGCGGATCACGCTGGTCGAGCAGCGGCCGTTCCTGTTCGCGGGCACGGTGCGGGAGAACCTCCGGTACGCGCTGTCGCTCCACGGCCTCCGCGGCCCCGCCACCGAGTCGCGGCTGAGCGTGGCATTGGAGCGGCTGGGGATGGGCGGCCTGGGAGACCGAAACGCCAGGGGCCTGAGCGAGGGCGAGGCGCAGAAGACGGCCATCGCCCGCGCGCTGGCTCTCGAGCCCGACGCGCTCCTGCTGGACGAGCCCGCGAGCGCGGCGGACCCTGCCTCTACCGGCGCGTTGTATCGGATTCTGGATGATGAGCGCCGGCGCGGCGCGGCGCTGTGCTTCGCGTCGCACCAGCTGGAGGAAGCGTATCGCTGGTCCGACCGGCTTCTGGCCCTGACCGACGGCCTGGCGTCGCCGGTCACGCCAGAGAACCTCTTCCGGGCCGACCTCCCGCCCGGCTCCGGCACCAAGACCGTCCGCGCCGGCCGGTTGACGCTGCAGGTGTACACCGACAAGTCGGGACCCGCGATCCTGGCGCTCCCGCCCGACGACATCGTGGTGAGCCGTGAGCCGCTTCACTCGAGCGCCCGCAACGCGTTCACCGGGCGGATCCGCCGCATCAGCGAAGACGGCCGGGGCGGCGTGACGCTGGCCGTGGACGCCGGGGCGGACCTGGTGGTGCGGATCACCCATGCAGCGCTGGCGGAGTTGGGCCTCACCATCGGATCGCCGGTGGTGTTGTCCATCAAGACCATGGCCGTGCGGGTGTTCTGACACCGGGATACATTGAGGCCATGCAACCCGCCAAGCCCTCCAAGCGCGGTGGCCGCATGGTGGCCGACTTAGGCGTAGTCGAGGAGGTCGCCGTGTGGCTCGAGGTCAACGGCCAACCGGCGGTGACCTGGATGTGTACCCCCGAGCAGCTCGAGGAGTTGGTCGTGGGGTGGTTGCACGGCGAGGGGTACATCCGCACCCTGGACGACCTCACCAAGCTGCGCCCCTGCGCCACCGACCTGGGCTTCTGGGCCGACGTGACTCCGGACCTGGCGCTGGCCGTCCAGCGGGAGAACCGTAAGCCGGTGCTGGCGTCTGGGTGCGGGGCGGTGACCACCATGCTGGCCGATCCCGCGATGCTCGCCCGCGAGCCCGCCCGCGACCATCGCCCCGCGCCGGACCAGCTCCGCGCGCTGTTCAAGGAGCTCTTCGCCCAGGGCACGCGCTACCGGGAGACCGGCGGCATTCACGCGGCCGCCCTGACGGACGGGCAGGCTTTGCTGCAGCACGCGGAGGACATCGGCCGGCACAACGCGGTGGATAAGGTGATCGGCGCCGCCATCCTGGCGCGGCGGCCCGTGGCCGGGCTGGGGCTGCTGGTGACCGGCCGCATTTCGGGCGAGTTGGCGTTCAAGGGCGCGCGGGCCCAGATCGACTACATCGCCACCCCGTCGGTGCCGTCCTCGCTGGCGGTCCAGATCGCGGAGCGGGCGGGCATGGTGCTGGTGGGCCGGGCCGTGAGCGGGACGCCCCACGTCCACGCTCCGGGTGGAGCGTGACCGGCAAGATCCGCGGCGCGGTGCTGGCGGGTGGGGCGGCCAGTCGTTTCGGCGGACGGCCAAAGGGTCTGGAGCGCGTGGGGGGGCAGCGGATTCTGGATTACGTAGTGACCAACGTGCGGCAGGCGACCGGCGAGGCGCCGCTGCTGGTGGCGAATGCCCCGGACGCCGAGACCTGGTGCCCCGGGCTCGAGGTGGCGCGGGACGTCCTGCCGGAGCGCGGATCGTTGGGCGGGATCTACACGGCCGTCACCGCCGCGCCGGAGCCCGTGCTGCTGGTCGCGTGGGACATGCCGTTCGTCCCGGTGCCGCTCCTCCGGGCGCTCATCGAAGGGTTGAACGGGTACGACGTCTTCCTGCCCGAGAGCGGGGGCAAGCGGGGCGTCGAGCCGCTGTGCGGCGTGTATGGCCCGGCCTGCGGCCCGGCCATCCGCGAACGGCTTGATCAGGAGGACTACCGGGCCATCGGGTTCCACGACGCGGTGCGGGTCGGGACGCTGGCCCTGGAGGAGGTGGGCCGGCACGGCGACCCGGCCCGGCTGTTCTACAACGTCAACACCGCCGGTGAGCTGGCGGAGGCGGAGGCGATGTGGCAGCGACGCGGGTGATCTCCATCGTCGGCAAGAAGGACTCCGGCAAGACCTCCCTGGTCGTGGCGTTGGCGTCGGAATGGGTCAAGCGCGGCCGCCGGGTGGCGACCATCAAGCACGGCGCTCACCCAGCCGAAGTGGACAAGCCGGGGACCGATACCCACCGTCACTACACCGAGGGCATGGCCGGCAAGGTGCTCATGGAGTTCCCGGGCGGACGGGTGCTGTTCGAGCGCACCACCGCGCAAGCGGAGGACCCGCTGGCGCTGGTACGCCGGTACCTCGATGACGCGGACATCGTCGTCGTCGAAGGCTACAAGAAGGCGCCGCTGCCCAAGATCGAGGTGCACCGGAAGAGCAAGCACCGGGAGCCGTTGTTCAATCCCGCCGGCGGCGACGCCGCGCAGTGGGTCGCCATGGTCACCGACGATGACCAGCTCCGCGTGTCCGTCCCCACGTTCCGCTTCACCGACACCGGGTGGCTGGTGACGTTGGCGCAGCTGGCCTGGGATCGGGCGGTGGTGGTGCCGTGAGGGTCTCGTGACGTCCACCAGCATCTTTTCCGGCGAGCTGACACCGGCTCAAGCCGCCCGCCAGATCACGGCGGAAATCCGCCTGCTCCCGGTGGAGTGCATTCCCCTCCTGGAGGCCCTGGACCGGGTGTTGGCCAGCGACGTCCGGAGCCCCATGGATGTGCCCATGTGGGACAACTCGGCGATGGACGGGTATGCGGTGCGCAGCACGGACTTCGAGGCGGCGGCGGGGGTAGCCGAGCTCCGCGTGATTGAGACCGTGCCCGCGGGGAAGTTCCCCAAGAAAGCGCTTGGCCCGGGAGAGTGCACCCGGATTTTCACCGGTGCGCCGATGCCCGAAGGGGCCGACGGGGTCGTTCGGCAGGAAGACGCCACGCCGTTGGGGCCTGGCCGCGTGCGGATTGACAAGACCAGGGATGTGGGGAAGAACCTGCGCCGGCGCGGCGAGGACATTGAGAAGGATACCGTCGTCCTGACGCGCGGCACGCCACTCGGGCCGGCGCAGCTCGGCGTGCTGGCATCCGTCGGGGAGAGCGAGGTCTTCGTGCACCGGCGCCCCCGCGTGGCCTTCTTCGGTTCCGGGGACGAGATCGCGGAGCTGGACGAGCGGGACGCCATCCTCCGGGGCCAGAAGATCGCGTCGTCCAACACCTACACGCTGCAGGCCATGATCCGCCGCGCTGGCGCCGAACCGATCAACCTGGGCGTTGCACCGGACGACCCGGATGACATCCGCCGGCGGGTCAAGGCCGGGTTCACGTCGGACATGCTGATCACCTCGGCGGGCGTGAGCGTGGGCGAGCACGACTACGTCCGACTGGTGCTGGATGAGATCAAGGCCACGCTCAAGTTCTGGAAGGTCCGGATGCGTCCGGGCGCCCCGGTCGGCTTCGGCGTGATCGGGGCGCTGCCGTGGATCGGCCTCCCCGGGAATCCGGTCAGTACCATGGTGACGTTCGAGTTGTTCGTCCGGCCAGCGATCCGGAAGATGCTGGGACACACCAACCTGTTCCGTCGCACGGTCCCGGTAACAGTCACGGAGTCCATCAAGCTGGGCCCGCCGCTCCGGCATTTTCTGCGGGCCGTGGTCACCGAGGACCAGGACGGCAAGCGCACGGCGGCGCTCACGGGGGCCCAGGGTTCGGGCATTCTCACGTCCATGGCGAAGGCGAACGCCCTGTTGATCGTGCCGGAGGACAAGCCGGGCGCGGAGCCGGGAGACGCGCTGACGGCGATGCTGCTGGACGATCCGGTGCACACGCCCGAGCCGACGTTCTAAGCCAGGAGATCGTATGCTCAGCCAGAAGCTGCAAGCGGCGCTCAACGACCAGATCAACGCGGAGCTGGGTTCTGCCTATACCTATCTCGCGATGGCCGCCTACTTCGAGGAGCGCAACCTCCAAGGCTCGGCGCGCTGGATGCGGCGCCAGGCGCGGGAGGAAGTCTCCCACGCCATGAAGATCTTCGATTTCGTGCATGACCGGGACGGGCAGGTCACGCTCGCCGCCGTCGCCCAGCCACCGGCGCAGTTCGGCACGACGGTGGAGGTCTGGGAGCAAGTGCTGAAGCAGGAGCAGGGCGTGACCGCGCGCATTCACAAGCTGTACGCGCTGGCGGCGGCCGAAAACGACTATTCCACGCAGACCATGCTGCAGTGGTTCATCAACGAGCAGGTGGAGGAGGAGAAGACCGCGAAGGCCATCCTGGAGCAGGCGCGGATGATCGGGCCGTCCAGCTCGGCCATCTACTTCCTGGACCGCCATCTGGGCAAGGAGGCCGGGGAAGAGGGAAGCTAAGGCCGCGTCCCAGGAGTCCGATTTCTTCGTCGGTTCTGGGGCGGTAGGGTTCCGTCGGGCGCTAGTGGTGCGGGGTGGCCTCGACGCTTGGGCGCCGGGGGCATTGGCGATTCGGGCGCGGGTGGGTCCCCGGAGTGCGCGTCAGAACGCGCGCCATGTAGCAGAATTCCTCAGCACGCGCGCGTACTGCTAGCGCACGAAGGGGACCCACCCGTGCCCGAATCGCCGTGAACTACCGTCGCGCCCTGCGCGCCGTGACCGCGCCCGCACCAAACGCGCCCTCTGGAACCCCACCGCTCCCAAACGAGACTGAGCAAGCGGACTCCTGGGACGCGGCCTTAGGGCCCCTTACATCCGCTGGTACTTCGGCCCGCTGCCTCCCTCCCGCGGCGTCCACCGCGGGCCCAGCACATCGGTCGCCTTGCAGTCCACACAGTTCGGCGGGTTGATCCGAAGCGCACCCTCGACCCATTCGTACACGCCCGCCGGGCACATGTGGGCGTACAGCTCGGCCACGTCCCGCGGGACGTGCGGAGCGGGCATCAGGTGGGACGGTATGGTGTCACGGGTCGCGTTGCCGGAGCGGAACACCGCATCCAGCTTGCTGAACGTCAGCTTGCCGTCCGGCGTGAATGATGACGGCACGGCCCGGGTGCGCGCCGCTTTCGCGTCCGCGTGCATCGCGATCCGGCCGCCCGGGAACCGCCCGCCCGTCAGCGTCATCAGCCCGGCTTTGATGCCGCCGGTGTAGAACCCGTCTTTGAACGCCAGCCGCATGTTCCGCGTGCGGTAGAGATCGTCCCGGATAAACGAGGCGTCTACCGACCGATCGTACTCGGCGAGCGATGCGGCTGACGTATCGCCGCGCTTCAGCGCCTGGAAGATGGCGCGCGCGGCGAATATCCCCGACTGCATGGCGTAGTGAATGCCCTTGAGTGCCGGCACGCTCACGAAGCCCGCTGCATCGCCCAGGATCACCAATCCGTCGCCGTGCCTCCGCGCCGGCAACGCGTAGTAGCCGCCCTCGGGGATGGTCTTGGCGCCCCACTCGAGCAGCTCGCCGCCTTCCAGGTAGGGCCGGAACAGGGGGTGAAGCTTCAACTGCTGGAGCAGGACGTGCACGTCCAGCCCCGCGTCCGGAGCGTCCAGGCCGACCACCAGGCCCAACGCCACCAGGTTGGGCTGCAGGGGGTACATGAAGCTCCCGCCGAACGCGTCGTTGGAGAGCGGCCAGCCCATGGTGTGCATCACCTGCTCGAGTGGCCGCTGGGTTTCCCACAGCTCCTTGACGCCGAGCGCGAAGATTTGGGGATTCTCGGAAGCCACCCGCTGCCACTCGAGGTACGCCTGGGTGAGCAGGCCCCTGGTGCCCTCCCCCAACGCCGTCACCTTGGCCGTGAGGTCGGCGGCCGGCTGATGGCTGCCCGTGGGCTTCCCCCCGCGGTCGAGACCCGACGGCGTGGTGCGGGCGCCGACCACGCGCTGGCCGTCCACCAGCAGTCCGTTCGCGGGGTAGCCGGCGAACACATTCACCCCGAGATGCTCGGCCCGCTCACCCAGCCAGCGGACCATCTCGCACAGCGACGCCACGTAGAATCCGTGGTTCTTCATGGTGGGCGGGGTGGGGAGCCGTGCCCGCCCCTCCTCGCTCAGGAGATAGACCGCCTCACCCGTGACCGGCGAGCCGAAGGGGAAATCCGGGTCTTTGAGCTCAGGGAACAACTCGCGGAACGCGCGCGGATTGACCACGGCGCCGGAGAGGCAGTGATCGCCCAGCCGCTCGCCCTTCTCCAGCACGCCGATCTGCACGTCGCCCAGCGTGCCGCCCGGTTGGCGGTCGCGCTGAACCAACCGCGCCAGCTCGATGGCGCCCGCGAGGCTCGCGGGGCCGCCGCCCACGAACAGCACGTCCAACTCGATCGCCTCGGGGCCGGGGGGCTCGCGAACGATCAGCTGGTCCAGCGGCAGCGCGGGTTGATGGTCGGCGGGGACGAACGGGCGGGTCATGCGCTAGGTGCCGGCTTTGACCTTCTTGATCTCCTGCGTAAGCCGGGGAACGATCTCGAACAGGTCACCCACGATGCCGTAATCGGCGACCTTGAAGATGGGAGCGTCCTTGTCCTTGTTGATGGCGACGATGACCTTGGCCGTGCGCATGCCCGCCAGGTGCTGAATGGCCCCCGAGATCCCGATGGCGAAGTACAGGCCGGGACTGACCGTCTTGCCGGTCTGCCCCACCTGATCGCCGTGCGCCCGCCAACCGGCGTCCACCACGGCGCGTGAGGCGCCCACCGCCGCCGCGCCCAGCGCCTGCGCCAGATCTTCCAGCAGCTTGAAATTGGCCGGCTCCTTCAGACCGCGCCCGCCGCTCACCACAATGGGGGCCTCGGCGACGTCCAGCTTCGCCTCGGCGGGCGCCTTCATCGCCACGGTCCGTGCCACGGGCCGGTCCGCGTCGAGTCCGAGCACGACGTGCTGCAACGTGGCGGTCCGCGATTTCTCCACCGGCGTGACGCTGTTCGGGCGGACCGAGATCACGCAGCGCGGCGCGGTCACCTTCAACCGGTAGACGGCCTTCCCCGCGTACACCGGCCGAGTCACCACGATGCCGCCGTCCACGCTCACGTCCGTCACGTCGGCCGCCAGCGGCCAGCCCAGCCGCGCCGCGAGCCTGGGTCCCAGGTCCTTCCCCAACGCGGTGGCGCTGAGGAGGACCACGCTGTAGTCCTTCGCCTTGACGCGCTCGGCCACGGCGCGCACGTAGAGGTGCGGCTGGTACAGGGCGGCGTGATCATCCGCCACAATGACGACGTGGTCGGCGCCGAACGTGGTGGCGGCGGTGGCGTCGAGCGCCACGGGCCCGATCGCGATCGCGCCCACCCCGGCGTTCAGCCGGTCCGCCAGGGACCGCGCGGCGGTCACCACCTCATAGGAGACCTTCTTGAGGGCCCCGTCGCGCTGCTCCAGGACCGCCAGGACACCGCCCATCAGAGCACCTTCGCTTCGGTGCGCAGAGCGGCGATCAGGGCCGGGACCGCGTCGGGGCCTTCCCCAAGGATGCGCCCCGGCTTCCGCTCCGGCGGCAGCGCCAGCTCCAGCGCGTCGAACCCACCGGCCTCCAGGGTCACCGGCTTCACCTCGAGCGGCTTCTTCTTGGCCGCCATGATGCCCTTGAGCGCGGGATAGCGCGGCTCGTTTAAGCCCTTGTCCGCGGTGAGCACCGCGGGCAGGGGGAACTCCACCACCTCCACGCCGCCTTCTACCTCCCGCTCCGCCGTGCCCTTCCCGTCTCCCAGCTCCAGCCGGGCCGCCGCGCTCACGCCCGGGAGCCCCAGCAACTCCGCCACCATCGGCCCCACGGCGTGGTGGTAATCGTCTACGGCGAGCTTGCCGAACAGGACCAGATCGTAGCCGCCGTCCTTGATCTCCGCGACCAACGCGCGGGCGACGACTAACGGATCCAGAACGCGCTGCTCCGTCTTGAGCAGCACGCCGCGATCGGCGCCCATCGCCAGGGCGGTGCGGATGGTCTCCTGCGCGGCCTCCGGCCCCAACGCGATCACCACCACCTCGCCGGAGCCGGCGGATTCCTTCCGCCGCAGGGCTTCCTCCACCGCGTATTCGTCGTAGGGATTGAGCACGAACTTGACGCCGCTCTCGTCAATGGAGCGGCCGTCGGCGGCGATCTTGATGCGGGTCTCGGTGTCCGGCACCCGCTTGATGCAGACGGCGATCTTCACGTGGGGGGCGATGGCGGCTCGGGGTTCGCGTCGGAGAAACCGATGACTTTGTGGGTTCCATCGCAGAACGGCTTGGTCTTGGAATGCCCGCAGCGGCAGAGCGGGAACACCTCTCCCGGCACGGCGATCTCATTGCCTTGGTGGTCCTGGAGCGTCACCGGCCCGTGCACCCGGTAGGGCCCGTTCTTGCGGACGATGATGACCGCCATGGACCGGGAGTCTAGACGGCCCGCCCGAGGATGGCAACCGTGAATCGCCCTTGACAGCCACAGCCCGGGGCGTAAGAAGAACCTCGCGCAACGAGGCTCCGAGTGATCCCAGTACTGGCGTTCGTTACCCTGCTCCAGGCTGACTCCATACGCCCGGTGATCCGGGCGGTGCGGGTGGCGGATGGCGCCATCACGGTGGACGGTCACCTCACCGAAGCGTCGTGGCACCTCGCGTCTCCCGCGGGCGGTTTCCGCCAGCGCGAGCCCGAGGACGGCGCGCCGGCCCAGGACGCCACCGAAGTGCGGGTGCTGTACGACGACGCGGTCCTGTACGTGGGGATCGTCGCCCGCACCCGGCCGGGCGGGAGGGTCGTCGCCCGGGTGTTGCAGCGCGACCGGTTGCTGGCCGCGGACTTCTTTGGCCGGCCCCAGTTCGGGCCGGACGACGCCGTGGCGGTGGTGCTGGACGCGTTCCACGACCACCGCAACGCCGCGATCTTCGCCACCAACCCCAACGGGGCCGAGTTCGACGCGCTGCTCACGGACGAGGGCCGCGAGTTCAACGTGGACTGGCGGGCGGTGTGGAGCGTGCGCGCGGCCCCGCTCGACGGCGGCTGGTCGGCCGAGTTCGCGATCCCGTTCCGGACGCTGCGCTACCCCGCCGGCACCGGCGAGCAAACCTGGGGCTTCAACGTGGCCCGCGTGGTCCGGTCCCACAACGAGGAATCCCTGTGGACCGCCTGGTCCCGGGACAACGAGGGCCTCCATCGCATCAGCCGGGCCGGGCACCTCGCGGGCCTGTCGGCGCTGCCCCGCTCCGGCCTGGCCCTCGAAGGCAAGCCGTACCTGCTCGCCGAGGGCGAGGACGAAACCGGGATTCGGGATGCCCGACTCAAGGCGGGCGGGGACGTCAAGTACGAGGTGCGGCCCGGGCTCACGCTCGACGCCACGGTCAACACCGACTTCGCGCAGGTGGAGGTGGACTCGGAGCAGGTGAACCTCACGCGGTTCGACCTGTTCTTCCCCGAGAAACGGGACTTCTTCCTGGAGAACGCCGGCATCTTCGAGTTCGGCATGCGCGCCGCCATCGAGCCGCCCCCGTTCCTGCTGTTCTTCTCCCGGCGGATCGGGATCTCGGATTCAGGCTCGGTGCCGCTCGTCGGGGGCGCCCGGCTGACGGGCCGAGTGGGGGCTCAGACCGTCGGCCTGCTCGACGTGGTGACCGACGAGGTCATCGATCAGGCGCGCACCAACTACGCGGTGGCGCGAATGAAGCGGGACGTGGGCGCCAGCTCGTACGTCGGCGCCATGCTCACCGACCTGCGGCGCGACGGTGGGTACTGGAACACCGCGGGCGGAGTGGACGCTTCGTACTGGCCCTCCGGCTTGCTCAACCTGCAGGGCTTCTACGCGCGGACCGCCGCCGCGGGACCCGGCGGCGAAGGAGCCGCCTACCGCCTGGCCGCCGACTTCCAGGCCGACCGCTACGGCCTCACGGCCTACACCCTCGGCGTGGCGCCGGACGCCGTCGCCGACCTCGGCTTCATCACCAGGGAAGACCTGCGGCGGTACGAGACCTTCGGCCGCGTCACGCCGCGCCCGCAGGTGCTGGGCCTGCGCAAGATCGACGTCTTCCTGGACGTGAACCTGATCACCGGCTGGAACGGAGGATTCCAGGAGTGGAACAGCGGGCCTGGCTTCAGCTTCGAATGGCAATCGGGCGAGTCGCTCGCCCTGTTCGGCTTCACCGGCAAGCTCCGGCTGGACGAAGCGTTCGACATGTCCGACAGCATCCCGGTGGACCCGGGCGATTACGACAACCAGATCGTGGGCTGGTTCGGCAACACCGCGCCGCAACGACCCGTCGCCCTGAACTCGAGCGGCTCCATCCTGCGCTCCTTCGGCGGCACCGTGACGAGCGCGCAGGCCAGCTTCGTCGTTACGCCGGGCCGGCACATCCGCGTTCAGCTGGGCGGCACCAGGAGCTGGGTGTCGCTGCCCAACGGCTCCCTGGTCGCCGACCTGGTCACCGCGCGGGTCATCCTGGCGTTTTCCACGCGCGCGACGCTGTTCCTGCTCACGCAGTACCACAGCCTCGATCGGTCGGTGAGTGCCAACGTGCGCTTCAACCTGATTCACCGGCCCGGCAGCGACCTGTTTCTGGTGTTCAACGAGCTCCGCGGGTCCGACAACTCGCTGTGGGATTTCGACCGTCGCGCGGCGGTCCTCAAGCTCACGTACCTGACCCGGCTCTGAGACGATACACGTTCCCGTTGGCCGACAACACATACAGCTCGCCGGCGGAATCCTCCCCGAACGACAGCACACGCTCCAGATGGAGACCCCAGTCCCGCTGGTCCGCGGCCGCGCCACCCTCATGGCGGAAGCTCTTGACCCAGCCCCCGCAGTAGTCCGAATAGAAGTAGTGCCCTCGCAGCGCCGGGATCTCTTGCCCGCGATAGACGTACCCGCCGGTGATCGAGCACCCGTCAGCATGCCCGTACGCCAGCACCGGGAGCGTCAGCCCTGAGCGCTCGCAGGCGGAGGCGTAGCACTCGTCTCCCTCCATGACGTTCCAGCCGTAGTTGAGCCCGCCGGCCCCGGCCGGCGCGACGTTCACTTCTTCGCGCCGGTTCTGACCCACGTCCGCGATGTACAGCATGCCGGCTTCCCGGTCGAACGCGAAGCGCCAGGGATTCCGCAGTCCGTACGCCCAGATCTCCCCCCGCACCCCGCTCACCCCCACGAACGGGTTGTCCGCCGGGATGGCGTACGGATCGCCGCCGTCCACATCGAGGCGAAGCAGCTTGCCCAGCAGCACGCCGCGGTTCTGCCCGTTCCCCTGCGGATCTCCCCCGCTGCCCCCATCGCCCAGGCCGACGTACAGCTTGCCGTCCGGTCCGAAAAGCACCAACCCTCCGTTGTGGTTGGAGTACGGCTGGTCCACGAACAGGATCGGCTTCGCGGAGGTCTTGTCCGCCAGGTTGGGATCGGCGCTCACCCGGAAGCGGTCGAGCCGTGTGTCACCGGAGAGATCGGTGTAGTCCACGAAGAGGTAGCCGTTGGTAGCGTAGTTCGGGTGGAAGGCGATGCTCAACAGGCCCCGCTCGCCGCCGGCCAGCACCCGATCAGTGATGTCCAGGAACGGCGTGGTGAGCAGCACGCCGTTGGCGATGATCCGGACGCGACCCGGTTGCTCGACCACGAATAGCCGAGGGTCTCCTGGCGGCGCGGTCAGGTAGAGGGGACTCGAGAGACCGGTCGCCACGACTTGGGTATCGAGCGTGACGGACCCGGGATCCGGCCCTCCTGGGACCGAACTCGCGGCACACGCCATGGTGGCGGCGAGAGCAGGCAGTACGGCCGGCGAGCGACCCATAGCTCGGAGTGGTACCCGCCCGCCGGTCGGTGGTTCGCCCGACGCTAGCCGCGCGTACGCAGCCGCTTCAGGAGTTGAATCTGCCCGGCGTGATACAGGTCGTGCATCGCGATGCCGTGGACCGTTTCGGACCCGGTCCATTTCGTCTTCCCCAGCCGGCGGCCCAGCGCGCTCGCCGGCAGGGCGGCCACCACCGACCGAAGCCTGCGGTGCTGATCCTTGAGCAACCGCACGTCGGCGCGCCAATGCCGCTGGTCGAGGACCCCGGGCAGCGCCGGGAAATTGCTCCCCGTCCTGGGGAACGTTCCGTGCCCGCCCCCCACAAGCCGGCGCCGGACGGCGTATTTCCAGTAGGCGGTGTGCAACACCAGCTCCCAGATGTTGTGGCGTCCCCGCCCCGGGCGCCACGCGGCTTGCGTCGCCGTGACCCCGCGAATGGCGCCCCACAGCGTGGGGCCATGCCACGCCACATGATCGAACCCCTGGTCGATCGCCCGCAACAACAGCGAGCGTTCACCCCGCTTCGTCATCGCGACCCTCCCCCTCCAAGTTGGCGCACGATCTCAAACTCCTCCTCCGTCACCGGCTGCACCGAGGGCCGCCGGCCCGGCTGCACCACCATCATCTTCTTGAGACCCGGCGTGCGCTTCATGGTGTCGAGCGAGACCATCCGCGGCAGCCTTTCCACGAAGCGCACGTCCACGGTGTACCACTTGGGCTGCTCCTTCCGGCTGGTCGGATCGTGGTACTCGTGGCCCTTCTGAAACTGGAGCGGATCCGGATAGGCTTCCCGCGAGACTGCCACCACCCCAACCGCGCCCGACGGGTCGGCGTTGGACGCATAGAACAGCGCCTGATCTCCAACGCGCATCTCCCGCAGGAAGTTCCGCGCCTGGAAGTTGCGCACGCCTTCCCAGGATGTGGTACCGTCACGAGCCAGGGCGTCTATGGTGTACGCCTCGGGCTCGCACTTCATCAGCCAGTAGCGTCTGGCGGCCGTCATCGTTCGACTCCGGAGGGAACGGACGGCGGGAGGATAATGAACCGGTGACCGGCCTCGCCAGGGCTGGTAGCGGCGGACGCGGTGGGGTTAGCATTGGCTCGGCTCTCACGGGACGACGGGTGATGCGAGGCGGCGTGGTAGTGACCGGCGCGTCCACCGGCATCGGGCGGGAAACCGCGCGCATGCTGGCGGCGCTCGGGTTTGAGGTCTTCGGGACGGTGCGGCGCCCCGAGGACGCCGAAGCGGTTCGCGCCGACGGCGTGACACCGGTGTTCATGGACGTCACCGACGGCGCCAGCATTCAGACGGCGCGGGAGTCGGTGAAGGCGGTGCTGGGCACTCGGCCGCTGGTGGGACTCGTGAACAACGCGGGCGTGCAGGCGGCGGGGCCCCTCGAGCTGCTTCCCCTGGAGGAGCTCCGAGCCGTACTCGAGGTCAACGTGATCGGCCTCGTGGGCGTCACGCAGACGTTCCTGCCGGACCTGCGCGGCTCGAAGGGACGGATCGTGAACATGTCCTCCGTGTCCGGCCGCATTGCCATGCCGTTCGCCGGCCCGTACTGCGCCTCCAAGTTCGCCCTGGAAGCCATCTCCGACAGCCTGCGGCGCGAGCTGCTCGGCAGCGGCGTCCTGGTCATCGTGATCCAGCCCGGCTCCGTACGCACGCCTATCTGGGACAAGGTCCGGACGGCGAATCTGGAGCGGTACCGTGATACGCCCTACGCCAAGCTCCTGCCACGCATCCGCGACCAGGCGCTGGCGGGCGTGCAGAAAGGGTTGCCGCCCTCCGTAGTGGCGGAGGCGGTGGTGCACGCGCTAACGACTCCCAGACCGCCTACCCGCATCCCCGTGGTCAAACGCCGGTTCCGATTCCGCCTGCTCCAGCTCGCGCCGGACGCGCTGCTCGACCGAGCCACGCAGCGTGCCCTGTGGCGGCGATGAGCGGCGTCGGCGGCTATTCACCCGCCCCTCGCCCCGCGATCACCGCCGGGCGGCCGGCAGCGTAACGGCCAAGCAGCCCGGAGGCGATCCGCTCAGCGTTGGCGAGAATGGTCAGGCTGGTGTTGACGGCCAGCGAGCTGGGGACGGCGGCGCCGTCGGTAACGTACAGGCCGGGGTAGTCGAACACCTCGCCGCTGGCGTCCACCACGCCGCCGGACTTGGCGTCGGCCATGCGGCAGGAGCCCACCTGGTGCGCCGTCGAGAAGTAGAGGCCGGGATGGGGCGCGCCTTCCCCGTTGACGAAGGACGCCTCGACGATCCGGCAGTCGTTGCGCCGGAGGATGGATTCCAGCAGCTGCTTGGTTTCCTGGTAGTACGCCCGGAGATCGTCGCTCGATTCCAGGCTCAGGTCAAACTCCCCGTTGGGACGGGCCGTGAGGCGTCCCAGCGGAGGCGTCATCCCGAAGGACACCAGCGCCATCATCCGGTGGCGGAACTTCCGCATGAGCTCGACGTTGGGCCCACCCCAGTACCAGGGCTCCCGCGAATCGCCCTCCAGCCGCAGCCGCGCGGCCGCGACCGCCTGGATCGGCATCACCTTTCCCGCCGAGATCGTGATGCCGCGCTGGGCTAGAAACTCGTAGCTGATCATGCCGGGATGGGTGCGCCCGGAGAACATGTCCCCGTCCGGCAGCGCGTCCGGGAGCAGCCCCACCGCCTTGACGCTGCCGTTGAAGGCGATGTTCCGGCCCACCTGGTCGCTGAGCCCCGGCAGGTGCGCGCGGGAGTTGAGCAGCAGCTTCGCGGTGCCGACCGTGCCCCCAGCCAGCATCAGGAGCCTGGTCCGAAAGCGGACCAGGCGTCCGCCCTGGTCGCGCCGCCGGCACACGACCTCGTAACGCCAGGGCAGTTCGTGGATCGACCCGCCACGCGCCGTGCCGCCCACGTTCCCGACCGGGGAGATCAGCCGCGCGTCGAGGTCGGTCTCGACGGTGGCGCCGGCGGCGACCGCCTGCGGCAGGTAGTTCTGGAGCAGGGTCTGCTTGGCGCCGTAGATACAGCCGGTCACGCAGAATCCGCTCCCCACACACCCTCGGACGGCGTAGCGCGCCCGTTCGCAGGAATAGCCCAGGCGCCGCATCATGAGGGCGAAGACCAGTCCGCTCTTGGGAACGTCGCCCGGCGCGATCTGCTCGACCTTCAACATCGCGTCGGCGATGTCGTAGTAGGGGTCGAGCGCGCGGCGATCCACGCCCGCCGGCCACAGGCGGTGCCCCGATTGATCCAGCTGCTGGAACGCCTGCGACGGGGCCCGGAGCGAGACCATTTCGTAGAACCCCGACCCGCCTCCCAGCGCTTCCGCATAGGTCAGGTGCAAGCCTTCCCCACTGATCCCCTTGAGGTAATGGAGGAGGTACTTGGGGTCCTGAGTCTGCCGAAAATCGCGGCTGGGGTCGAGCCGGGGTCCCTTTTCGATGACCGTCACACGGAAGCCGGCTTCGGCGAGCCGCTTGGCCGGGGCTGCCGCTCCGAAGCCCGAACCCACGATCAAGACATCCGTCTCGACGGTTTGCATCGCGCCCACCCTCAGCTCGGGTTGCCGTCGGCGGTGATCGCCCGGCCAAGGAACCGGCCAGGCTCGGGATAGGTGACGGTGTCCAGGCCGCGGAACCGGTAGGCCCCTTCAAACCCGATGAGCGGGCAGCCGTTCTCGTCGGCGTGAATGCCGCCGTAGAACGCGACCTGCGCGAGGAAGATCGCGCCGTTATACAGGCGGGCCGTGGTGGCGTCCGCCGCCAGCCCATCCTGAATGACGCGGGCGCGTTCCTCGAGGCTCAGCTCGTCAAAGGCGGAGTGGCCAAACCGACGCTCGGTCCGGCTGCACAGATCGGCAGCCAGAAAGCCCGTGTACTTGTCCAACCGGTAGTACGGGTCGTGATACGCCCGCAGGAGACTCGGATCATCGATCGGGGCGCCCGGAATGACCGCCGCCACGAACGCGCGGAGCATCCGATCCACCAGATCGGGCTCGCGATCGAAGTCCTCCGGGTACAGCCGGAGCACGACGCGCATCGGCGTACACCCCGCGGCCGCCAGGCCGGTCGCGAGCAACGCCAACCGGCGGACGGCGTCGCGACGGCTCAGGCCGCTGTTCGAAGCTGGGGGTCGGGATCGTCTGGCCATCGCATCCTCCGTTGCTCGCGGAGAGGATGGCCAGGGCGCCGCAAGGAGGCGTCAAGCGGCGGCGATCAGGGCGGGCTGCCGTCGCTCAGCGAAAGGCGTCGAGTCCCGTGATCGCCTGTCCCAGTATCAGGGTGTGGATATCGTGCGTGCCCTCGTAGGTGTACACGCTCTCCAGATTGGCCAGGTGGCGCATCGCCTGGTACTCGGCGAGAATGCCGTTGGCACCCAACAGCCGCCGCGCTTCCCGGGCGACCTCGGTGGCCATGTCCACGTTGTTGCGCTTGGCGAGCGACACCTGCTCCGGCGTCGCGGCCCCCCGGTCCTTCAGCCGGCCGAGCTGGACGCACAGCAGCTGCGCCTTGGTGATCTCGGTGAGCATGTCGGCCAGGCGGGCCTGCTGGATCTGGAACCCGCCGATGGGACGGTCGAACATCACGCGGTTCCTGGCGTAGCTCACGGCCTCGTCGAAGCACGCCATGGCCGACCCCACCGCGCCCCAGGCGATGCCGTAGCGCGCCTGCGTGAGACACATGAGCGGGCTCCTGACCCCGCCACTCTGCGGCAAGAGCGCGTCCTTCGGCACCTTGACGTCCTGCAACACCAGCTCGCTGGTGTCGCTGGCGCGGAGCGACAGCTTGCCCTTCTGGTCCTTGGCCGAAAACCCCTTGGTGTCGGTCGGCACGATGAATCCGCGAATGGACTTCCCGTCATCCGGCGCGCCGGTCTTGGCCCAGATGATGGCCACCTGGGCCGTGGAGCCGTTGGTGATCCACATCTTGGCGCCGTTCAGCACCCAGCCGTCCGCCGTCTCGCGCGCCGTGGTGATCATGCCGCCGGGATTGGAGCCGAAATCCGGCTCGGTGAGCCCAAAGCAGCCGATGGCCTCGCCGCTCGCCAGCCGCGGGAGCCAGTGCTGCTTCTGCGGCTCGCTCCCGAACGCGTAGATGGGGTACATCACCAGGGCGCCCTGGACCGACGCGAACGACCGCACACCGGAGTCGCCCCGCTCCAGCTCCTGCATGATGAGCCCGTAGGCCACGTGGTTGAGCCCGGCGCAGCCGTACGTCTCCGGCAGATTGGCGCCGAACAACCCGAGCGCCGCCATCTTCGGGACGAGGTGCAGGGGAAACTTCCCCTGCACGTAGTGGTCCCCGATCACGGGGATCACCTCATCGTCCACCCACCGGCGCACGGTGTCTCGAACCGCGCGCTCGTCCTCGGTGAAGAGGGACTCGGTATCGTAGAAATCCACGCCGTGGAATGGCATGATGGACTCGCTTACTCCGGTGTGGGGGCCGGATGGGCCGCAGGGACCGCAGCAGCCGCGGGGGCGTGAGCGTCGGTCGTCCGTTCTGCGGCCTCTCCCGCCTCTGCGGCCCCTCCGGCCCGCTTCATTCGCGCAAACGCCTGCACATCGGATCGCCGGAACGCCCGCAGGTCCGCCTCCCAGCGGTACAACTCCACGTGGATCGCGTCTTCATCGATCACGATCCGGTGGAACACCGCGGGGCGCCCGCCGCGGGAGCGCGTGGACAGGGTCCCGGCGCAGGACACCACCACCCGCCCGTCGAGCAACTCGGTCTTCTCCTGGTGGTCGTGCCCGCACAGCACCACCTCGGCGCCGGACGCCACGATGCGACGTTGGGCTCCTCGCCAGCGCGCCAGGCCCATGCGCTCGGACAGGTCGCCCCGCAGCACGTTGTGATGCACCACCAGGATGCGGGCCTGGGCGGGCGGCGCCGCGTCGAACAGCGCCTTGACCCGCGTGGCCTCCCGGTTGGGCAGGTGGCCTTTGACCGCGATGTCGCGCAGGCGTGTCGTCAGCGAGCCCCACGCCACGCCGTGCGCCGTGACGGCGCCGGCAATGACCGCGTCCGGGAAGACCATGGTGGGGGCCAGCGCCGGCCCAAAGTAGGCGCGGTACTTGGCGTACTTGGCGGCGGACGCGAAGGGAACGAGGGGGCGCCACCACCACTGCACGTCGTGATTGCCGGGCAGCAGGTACACCGGCGCGGTCCGCTCCAACTCCCGGACGAAGGCCCGCGCGGCCTGGAACTCGCCATGCCGGGCGCGCTGGGAGAGGTCGCCCGCCACCACGATGGCTCGGGGTTCCAGGTCCGGCACCAGGGCCTCGATGCCTTCGATGTGCGCCAGGTCCGCCACGCCCCCGAAATGGGGGTCCGCCAGATGGACGATGCTGAAGCTCATCCCCTTCCCCCCTCACCCACCACCAGACGAGCACGGACGAGCGCGGACGAGCACGGACGAGCGGTGCACCATGCTCGCCTGCGCTCGTCTGTGGTCGTCTGTGCTCGTCCCGTCATCACGGCAAAAGCTCCCGCGCCGCGCGCTGCACCGTGAGCCGCACCAGCACGTACCACAGCGCCACGGCCAGCGCCGTCATCAGGCGAGCCCGGGGATCGTCCGGCAAGCGGATCACGGCGTAGATCGCCAGCATCACCGTGGTGACGCCGGCCGAGAGATGGGCCAACCGGCCGGCCCGCCGCTCGATCTCGCTGCGGCAGGTGCGGCACAAGGTCCCGAACGGCAGCTCCACCGCCGTGTGACACCGCGGGCACTCATGCTCAACCAAGCCGGCGACTAACGGCGTCTGCGAAAGCCTGCGTCGAAGCATTGCCTCCTAAGTCCCGGGTCCGGACCGTCCCTTCCCGAAGCGTGCTTTCCAACGCCGTGCGGACGCGCCCGGCGGCGGCGGTGTCGCCGAGGTGGTCGAGCATCATGCAGGCGGCGAACAGCAGCGCCGACGGGTTGGCGACCCCCTTGCCGGCGATGTCCGGCGCGGAGCCGTGCACCGCCTCGAAAATCGCGGTGCGCTCGCCGATGTTCGCCCCAGCCACGAGTCCCAGCCCGCCCACCAGCCCGGCCATCTCGTCGCTCAAGATGTCGCCGAACATGTTGGTGGTCACGATGACGTCGAAGAGCGTCGGGTCGAGGACCAGCTTCATGGCGCAGGCGTCAATGATGATGTCGTCCACCGCCACGCGACCGGCGTATTCTCTGGATACCTCCCGTCCCACCTCCAGAAACAACCCGCTCACGGCCTTCAAGATGTTCGCCTTGTGGCAGATCGTCACTTTCTTGCGGCCGTGGGCCACGGCGTACTTGAAGGCATAGCGTACCGCCCGCTCACACCCCCGCCGCGTCACGACAGCCACCGCCTGGGCCACGGCCCTGGGCTCGCCCGGTATGGGGATCGTCGCCTCGAACCCGATGTACAGCCCTTCGGTGTTCTCCCGCACCAGCACGATGTCCACGTGGTCGTACCGGCCGCCCGGCAGGATCGTCTTCGCGGGACGGACGTTGGCGTACAGGTCGAACTCTTTGCGCAACGCCACGTTCACCGATCGGAAGCCGGTCCCCACGGGCGTGGTGAGCGGGCCCTTGAGCGCCACCTGCGTCCGGCGGATGCTCTCGACCGTGGAGTCCGGCAGGGGCGTGCCGGCCTCGTCCATCGCCGCCATGCCCGCTAACTGCTCATCCCAGTCCATCCGGACCCCCGCGGCCTCCAGCACCGAAAGCGCCGCGGTGGTGATCTCCGGACCGATCCCGTCGCCGCGGATGAGCGTGACCCGCGAGCTCATGGGAGGCCCGGCGTGAGCGCCTTGAGCGCCCCCTGCAGCGCCTCCCAGGGATCGGCCCCCACCGCGTTGGCCACGGTGCGCCACTCGATCATGCCGGTCCGCACATTGGCCAGCACCATGGTCAACTCGGCGCGGCCGCCCCCGTCCTGGGCAGGCCGGAAGACCAGGCTGGCCGGCACCAGCGCGTAGCGCTCGCCCGCCAGGGCTGTGAGGCTCCGCATCTGGCCCCAGAGGGGATCCGGCAGCTTGGTGAGTCGAGCGCCCCGTAACAACGACGTCGCCATCTGGTCGGGGTCCACCGCCACGGGCGCGGCGCGGCGGGCCACCTGGCGCAGGGCGGGAGGCAGCACCCACTGCACTTCGGGAGCCCGGCCCGTCAGGGTCTCGCTGACCAGTGAATCGGCACGGTTCAGCGCCGCCCGCCGGGGCGTCAGGGCCGCGGTCCAGCCTAGCGAGTCATCGGCCGCGACCAGCGTGAGTGGGTAGACCACCACCTTGAGTCCAGCGAGACCAGTCGTCGGAAGCGGCGCCGTCGGCGCGGGAGCGGTCTCCCTGGGCGGCGAGCCACCACCACACGCCACCGCCAGTAGCAGCCCGGCGAGCACCGCCCGGGGCTTTGCCGTCCTCGTTGCGATCACCGATGTCGTCATCTGGATGGAGGAACCTAGCCAGCCGGGGAAACAGTCGCAAAGGTGGCTCAGGCGAGCGTCAGGCCTCCATCCACCACGACCACCTGGCCGGTGATGTGGCGGGCCTCTTCGGAGCACAGGAACGTCACCACCCGTGCCACATCCTCCGGCTCCGCCACCCGGCCCAACAGGGATTCCTTCTCCGCCCGCTCCAGCACCTCCGGCGGCAACTTGGCCAGCATTTCGGTCCGGACGAATCCCGGGGCCACGGCGTTCACATTGACGTTGGTGGCCCCCAGATCCACCGCGGCCGCGCGCGTGAGCCCGATGAGGGCGGCCTTGCTCGCGGCGTAGTTGGCGATGCCGAACCCCGGCGTGTACGCCTGGTGGGAGGCGACGTTCACGATCTTGCCGTAGTGCTGCTTGCGAAACGCGGGGGCCACCGCGCGCACGCAGTGAAACGCGCCGGTCACGTTGGTGTCGAGTACCTCGCGCCAGGCCTCTTCGCCCATCCGCCACAGCGCCCCGTCGTGGGCGATGCCGGCGTTGTTGACCAGGTAGTGGACCCCGCCGAGCTCCGCGTGGGCCGTCTCCACGAAGGCGTTGACCGCGTCGGCGTCGCGCACATCGCACACCGCGCAGTACACCTGGATGCCCAGGCCCCGGAGCGCGGTCTCCGTGAGCAGGGCCTGCGCGGCGATATCGCGGTTGGACAGCAGCACGTAATTGAACGCCACGTGCACCCCGCGGCGGGCAAAATCCAGGGCGATGGCGCGGCCCAGCCCGGTGGCGCCGCCGGTGACGATGGCCACACTACCCTTCATCTCGCGGGACTCGACCCGCTGGGGGCGCTCGCGCGGTGCTACTGCCGCGCCCGAGGCTCGCCCACGTTCCTCGTCGAAGATGGGTGAGTGGAACGGAATGGGAGGCCGCCCGGGTCAGAGGAGCACCGAACGTACGTTCGAAACGGCGAGGGAGCAACCTGGTGCGGTGCCCCCGCCAGGGCGTGTCGGGGTCGCGAGGCCGATGGGCTCCAAGGGGCGCGTTGGTGCGGGCGTGGTCTCGGCGCGCTGGGCGCTATGGTGAATCCTGGCGCAGTGAGCTTCGGTGGGACCGCAGGGGTTCACTGCGCCAAGCTTACCGCGCCTTGGCGTCGAGTCCACCCCGCACCACTGGCGCCCCTTGGAGCCCATCGGCCTCGCGCCCCCGCCTAGCCACCGCACCAGGGTTGCCGACCGGGTCACCAGACCACATTCTGTGTACCCATGAACAAACCCCTCTCCATCCTGCTCTGGGCCGCCATCTCCACCGCCGGTGCTGCCGGGTTCGCGGTGTTGGCGCTCCACCGCGGCGAGTCCGTGAACGCCGCCTGGTTGGTCATCGCCGCGGTCTGCACCTACATGGTGGCCTACCGCTTCTACGCGCGGTTCATCGCGCGGCGCATCATGGAGCTGGACGACCGCCGCGCCACACCCGCCGAACGGCTCAACAACGGCCGCGACTTCGTGCCCACCAACAAGTGGGTGCTCTACGGCCACCACTTCGCCGCCATCGCCGGGGCCGGCCCGCTGGTGGGCCCGGTGCTCGCGGCGCAGTTCGGGTACCTGCCCGGCACGCTGTGGCTGATCATCGGCGTGGTGCTCGGGGGCGCGGTGCAGGACTTCGTGATCCTGTTCGCCTCGGTCCGGCGGAACGGAAAGTCCCTGGGCCAAATCGCCAAGGAGGAGGTCAATCAGGTCACCGGGCTGGCGGCCATGATCGCGATCCTCATGATCATGATCATCCTGCTGGCCGTGCTCGCCCTGGTGGTCGTCCGGGCGCTGGCGGCGAGCCCCTGGGGCACCTTCACGCTGGCCTGCACCATCCCCATCGCCCTGCTCATGGGTTGGTGGATGCGCACCCTCCGGCCGGGCAAGACGCTGGAAGCCACGGTGATCGGTGTGGGGCTCTTGCTGCTGGCGCTGTGGGGCGGGCGCCTGGTGGCCGAGCATCCGACGTGGGGCGCGTTCTTCACCCTGAAGGACACCACGATCTCCTACTGGATGATCGCCTACGGCTTCGTGGCCTCGGTGCTCCCCGTCTGGCTGTTGCTGGCGCCGCGCGACTACCTGTCTACGTTCATGAAGGTGGGCACGGTCATCGCGCTCGCGATCGGCATTCTGATCGTGCTACCGCCCATTCACATGCCGCCGGTTACGCGGTTCATCGACGGCACCGGACCGGTGTTCGCCGGCAAGCTGTTCCCGTTCGCCTTCATCACCATCGCCTGCGGCGCCATCAGCGGGTTCCACGCGCTGGTGGCCTCGGGCACCACCCCCAAGATGGTGATGCGGGAATCCCACGTGCCCATGATCGGCTACGGCGGGATGCTGATGGAGTCGTTCGTGGGCATCATGGCCATGGTGGCGGCGACCGTGCTGGACCCTGGCATCTACTTCGCGATCAACGCCCCGGCGAGCCTGCTGGGGACCACCCTGGAGCAGGCGTCCCAGACCATCGCGGGGTGGGGCTTCACGATGACGCCGCAGCAGATGACCGATCTCACCAACTCGGTGGGCGAGGCCACGCTGCTCTCGCGGACCGGTGGCGCGCCCTCACTCGCCGTCGGGATGGCGCAGATTTTCTCCGGCGTGTCCGCCAAGATCGGCGGGCAAACGCTCACCGCCCTGTGGTATCATTTCGCGATCCTGTTCGAGGCGCTGTTCATCCTCACCACCATCGACGCCGGCACCCGCGTGGGCCGGTTCATGGCCCAGGAGCTGGGCGGGTACCTCTGGCCCAAGTTCGGCGAGGTGTCCTGGTACCCGGCGAACGTGCTGGCCAGTGCCCTGATCGCGGCGGGCTGGGGGTACTTCCTGGTCCAGGGGGTGCTGGACCCGCTGGGCGGGATCAACACGCTGTGGCCGCTGTTCGGCATCAGCAACCAGCTGCTGGCCGCGATTGCCCTGACCGTCGCCACCACCATCATCATCAAGATGAAGAAAGCCCGGTATATGTGGGTGACGCTGGTGCCGCTGGCCTGGCTGGCGACCGCCACCATCACCGCCGGGATTCAGAAAGTCTTCGCCGCCGATCCTCGGCTGGGGTTCCTCTCCCACGCCCGGTCGCTGGCCGGCAGCGCCGACCCTTCGGCCCCCAGGCTGATGTTCAACGACTACCTCAACGCCGCGCTGGCGATGCTGTTCATGGTCGTGGTGGTGCTGGTGATCATCGCGGCCGCGCGGGAATGGTATCACACGCTGTGGGGCAAGAAGGAGCCGGTGCTCCAGGAGGCTCCGTTCGTCCAAAGCGCCTACGCCGCAGGAGACTGACATCATGAAGCGTCGAGAGTTTGTCGAGCGGACGGCGGTGGGCGTCGCCGCCGTCGCCTTGTCGGGTATGGCACGCCCCGGCGATGCCGAGGGGTTCGAGCTTGCCCCCGGGCAGCAAGCGTTCGAGCTGGCTGAGATGACCGTGGCGCAGCTTCAAGAGGGCATGCGGAATGGGAGGCTCACCGCGCGGAGGATCACCCAGGCGTACCTGAGCCGCATTCAGGCCATGGACCGTCAGGGACCGACGCTGCGAGCGGTGCTCGAAACCAATCCGGACGCTCTCCAGATCGCGGACCAGCTGGACGCCGAACGCCGACAGGGCCGGGTTCGCGGGCCGCTCCACGGCATTCCGGTGATCGTCAAGGACAACATTGATACGCACGACCAGATGCAGACCACCGCGGGCTCGCTGGCGCTCGAAGGCAACTTCGCCGAGCGCGACGCGTTCCTGGTGGAGCGGCTGCGTGCGGCCGGTGCCATTATCCTGGCCAAAGCCAATCTCTCCGAGTGGGCCAATTTCCGGTCCACGCGATCGTCGTCCGGTTGGAGCGGCCGAGGTCGGCAGTGCAAGAACCCGTACGTGCTGGACCGCAATCCCAGCGGGTCCAGCTCCGGCTCGGCCGTCGCGGTGAGCGCCAGTTATTGCGCGGTTGCGGTGGGTACGGAGACGGACGGTTCGATCATCAGTCCCTCCAATGCCTGCGGCATCGTGGGGATCAAGCCCACCGTAGGGCTGGTGAGTCGCGCGGGCGTGATTCCCATCGCGCACAGCCAGGACACCGCCGGGCCCATGTGTCGCACGGTGGCGGACGCGGCGGCATTGTTGAGCGGGATGACGGGCGTGGACCCCCGCGACTCGGCCACGGCGGACTCCGAGGGTCACATCGCGCCGGACTACACCGCGTTTCTCGACGCCAACGGGCTGTCGGGGATGCGCATCGGCGTCCGGCCGCGCACCGGCAACAACCCCATCCTCAATGAGCTGCTGGAGAACACCATCAAGCTGCTCCGCGAGCGCGGGGCCGAGGTAGTGGATCCCGCCGACCTCGAGACGGCGGGCCAGCTCGGCACGGCCGAGCGGGACGTGCTGCAATACGAATTCAAGACCGACCTGAACGCCTACCTCGCGACCATGCCGCCCAACGTGAAACACCGGACGCTGGCGGACATCATCGCGTTCAACGAGGCCAACAAAGAGCGGGAGATGCCCTACTTTGGACAGGAGACCTTCATCGCCTGTCAGGCAAAGGGGCCGCTCACCGAGCAACCGTACCTGGACGCGCGCGCCAAGTGCATCGACCTGACGCGGGCCAAGGGGATTGACGCCACCATGGACAAGCACCGGCTGGACGCGATGATGGGGCCCTCTGGCGGGCCGGCGGGACTGGTGGACCTGGCGACCTTGAGCGGCGGGGGCGGCGGCGGTGGCAGCTCGCAGTTCCCGGCGGTCTCCGGCTATCCGCACATCACGGTGCCGGCCGGGTTCCACCTGGGCTTGCCCATGGGGATTTCGTTCTACGGGCGCGCGTGGAGCGAGCCGGTGCTGATCAAGATCGCGTACGCGTTCGAGCAGGCGACCAAGGTACGGAAGGCGCCGACGTTCCTTCCGACGTTGGTCTTGAGCTGAGGCCCCCCGAGAGGGCGCGGAATCGCACGGGCTGAAGTCCGAACGGAAGCCGTGGTCCCTCAGCCCCGCCGCAGGGCCAGCAACAGCACAGCTAGCACCCCCGCCGTCCCGGCGCTCAGACCCAGGGCCATGGGCCCGCCCATCCGGGCATAGGCCGTCCCGAACACCAATCCGCCAGCCAGTGCCGCTATCCCGACGCCGGCATGGTACACGCCGAAGCCGCTGCCCGTCTTTCCGTTGCGGGCCACCGCGGCCACGAAGGCCCGCTCCGGCGACTCCGTGAGCGCCGCCACGAAGCCGAAGACCAGGAACCACCCCACCCCCGCCAGCGCATTCGGCGCGGTCGCCAGCCCCAGACACACCAGCGCATAGAGCACCCACCCACCCAGCATGACCCGCCGAGGACCGAACGCATCGGCGAGCTTCCCTCCAGGGTAGCTGCCAGCCGTCCGGATGACGTGCAACGCGGCCCACACCAAGGGGACCAGAGCGACGGAAAGCCGGAGGTCCTGGAGCCTGAGCAGCAGCAGCGTCTCCGGGAACCGGGCGAACGAAAACCAGACGACCAGGGAGAAGACAAACAGCGGCGAACGGGGGCGATCGGGGGCGATCGAGTCGGCGGCGGTGACGGGCTCCGAATCTCCCGCTTCCCGCTGCCCGTTTCCCGCCGACCGCAGCGCCCAGGCCGCCACCCCCACCGCGATCACGCCGGGCACCACGCTCCACAGGATGACGCCGTCGGGCGTGAGCCCGGCGACCGACAGCAGCACCCAGGCCAGCAGCGGCCCCACCACCGCGCCCGAGTGGTCCATGGCCCGATGAAAGCCGAACGCCCGGCCCCGCATCGCCGGCGCCGTGGCGTCCGCGATCACCGCGTCGCGCGGCGGCGTCCGGATCCCTTTCCCGATCCGGTCCGTGGCCCGGAGCGCGATCACCTGCCACGCGGCGCTGGTGGCCCCGATCACCGGCCGCGTCACCGCCGCCACGAGATACCCCCCTACGACCAGGGGGCGCCGCCACCGCGGATGATCCGCCAGCCAGCCGGCCCAGAGCTTGGCCAGCGAAGCCGTAAGCTCGGAGATCCCGTCGAACAGTCCCAGCGAAACGGCTCCGCCGCCCAGCGTGCGTGTCACCAGCGCCGGAATCAGTGGGTAAATCATCTCGCTCGCGAGATCGTTGAAAAACGAAACCGCCCCCAGCGACTTCACCACCGGGGGCAGCTTGTCCTGACGCCGTACTGACTGCGTCATGCGCTCCTGCCGCCCTCACTCATCCAACCCCATCCCCCACCGCATCAGGCTGACCGGCAGCCCGCCATATTGCAGCGTCGTCTCGTGGAAGCCGCGCAGAGAGTAGGACGTCCCCTGGGCCCGCCGGTACGCGTCGCGCAACGCCTTGATCTCCCGGCGGCCCACGGCGTAGCAGAGCTGATACGCCGGATAGGCGCAGTAGCGCCGCACTTCGGCCTCCGCGTTCTTCCGCTCGAAGTGCACCCGGTTGACCAGCAGGTTCACTGCCTCCTCGAAGGTCATTCCCCGGGTGTGCAGCCCCACGTCCAGCACGATCCGGAGCGCCCGCCACAGCAGATGCACCCGCTGGAAGAAGTGCTCCTCCACGCCGCGGTAAAACCCCTCTTCGGCCATCATCTCTTCACAATAGAGCGCCCATCCCTCGATCGTGAGCGGCGTGCCGATGACCTTCCGGACGGTACGCTCCTGCTGCTGCGCGATCAGGAACTGCAGGTGGTGCCCGGGATACCCCTCATGCAGTGCCGTGGACGCCAGCTCGTGCACGCAGTGGTCCCGCAGCATGCTCTCACGCACCTGGGTGTCATACTGCCGGTCGGGCGGCGTGACATAGAACCACCCGGTGCGGTCCCGGGCGAAGGGCCCCGGCGCCTGATAGGCGGCATAGGGAATGAGAGGCTTCAAGAACGTGGGCGTCTCGACGACGTCCAGCGGCCCGTCCGGCATCGGCACCAGGTCCCGTTCCACCACGAACCGCCGGGCACGTTCCATCTCTTCCGCATACGCGCTCACCAGCTGCTCCGCCGCCGGATGCGTCCCGCGCAGCCGGTCCACCAGATCCGGCCACGCTGTGCCCGGGGCGATCTCCGCCGCCATGGCATGGAGATCGGCTTCCACTTCCTCCGCCAGGTGCAGCCCGTACCGCCACAGCTCCGGCGCCATCGCCCGCAGGGCATGCTCATGGCGCAGCCGGAAGTTGAAGGCGTCCTCACCGATGGCGTACCCGCCATTGGCTGAGTCCGCCAGCTCGTTGCCGAGAAAGGCGGCGAACCGGCCCACGGCGGCGCGGGCTTCCTGCACCGCGAGGTCGAACCCCTCCGCTCCTGGTGGCCGGAGCTGGGCCGCCACTTCCCCGATCAGCGCTTCGGCACCGGCCGCCACGCTGGTGGCCGTTTCAACGAACACCCGCGGGCACTCCGCCAGCGTCTCGCGCGCCGCCGTGAGAAACGCCGGAATGGCGGCCAGGCGCTGGGCCGCCGCACGCGCACGATGCTCCAGCGGACGGTCCTGGCGGGCCAGCAGGTGGTACAGGCCCTCCAGGGCGTGCTCCAGCCAGAACGAGGGGTTGGTGCGGTGCACCCGCTCCGTGGTGAAGCGGTGGATCGTCACCCGCACGTCATCCAGCAGCGCCGTGCGGTCGATCTCGTCCTGCAGCCCTTCGAGTTCGATCTCTTCCAGTGCGGCGGCCAGGGAGCGGAAGGCGGCAACGTGCTGGCGGACGTCGTCCTCGGTGTAACGCCCCAAGCGGTGATCGTGCTCCAACAGCCCGGCGGTCGTCGCCGCGACCGGATCCAGGTGCCAGCGGAGGTCCAGGTAGGACGCGATCAGGCTCTGGAGGTCGGATGCCATCAGCGACCGCCGGCCCGGGCGTGGCGGGCGTCCGCGACCAACCGATGGCACTCCTCGTCGCTCAACACCCGGTCGGCCCGCTTGGCCGCGTCGAACAGATGCTGGCACAGGTCGGCATCGGAGGCATCGTACCCGTGCTCGTCCAGCCAGCACTTCACGTTGGACAGTCCGGACACCGGCCCGATTTCGATCCGCTGCTTGAGGCCGAACGCGCCGGCCGGCACGCTGGAATACACCCGATCCGCCAGCCAGGCATCGCCTTTCTTGCGGGCCTTGATGATCGCGGCGGCGTGCACCCCGGTACCGGTGCGGAACGCGTCCGTCCCCATCGCCGGGTAGTTGGCCGGCAGCGGCACGCCGATCGCGTCCGCCGCCAATTGGCAGTACTCCCGGAGCTTTGAGACGTCATGACGGTGCGCGCCGAGGAGCGCCAGGTTGATGATCAGCAAGTCCATCTCCGCGTTGCCCACCCGCTCGCCGACGCCCAGCGCCGTCGCATGTACCCGGTCGATGCCAGCCTCGATCGCCGCCAGACAGTTGATCAGCCCCATGCCCCGATCCCGGTGCCCGTGCCAGTCAACCTTAACGTCTTCCCCGGAGGGCGCCACAATCTCTTTCTTGACGAACCGTACCAAATTGCCGACGCCATTCGGCGTGGCGTGTCCCACGGTGTCCGCCAGGCAGATTCGCCGCGCGCCGCATCGAATGGCGTTGCCGTAGAGCGCCTTGAGCACCTCGGGGCGGGCTCGCGTGGTATCCTCGGTCACGTACATGACCGGCAGCCCTTCCCGCACGGCGAAGCTCACGGCCTCCTCACTCACCTTGAGCATCCGGTCCAGGGTCCAGTCCTCGGCGAACTGCCGGATGGGCGACGAGCCAATGAACGTCGCCGCTTCGATGGCGATTCCCACCTCCTGCGAAATCCGGGCGATGGGCTCGACGTCCGCCACCACCGTGCGGGCGGCGCAGTTGGGGGCGATGGGGAGTTTGGCCTGCACGATCTCCCGCGCCAGCGCGCGAACCGCCTCCACCACCCGCGGACCCGCCCCGGGCAGGCCGATGTCCGCCGCCACGATGCCGAGGTCGGCCATCAGGTGAAGGAAGCGCAGCTTGATGTCTATGGGAGGATCGATCGCGGAGGGGGACTGGAGGCCGTCACGCAGGGTCTCGTCGTTGAGATCCACCCGCGCCGTCCGCCAATCGACCCCGTCCAGTGCGTTCCAGTCGTAGATCAGTTGTCCCTCATCCATGGGCCAACGATGCCGCCCTGAGCGGGGGACCGTCAAGCTTGCGACCGCCCTCGCGCCGCGGCTAACCTCCGCCGTGCCCCTCCGCCACGCGGTGTCGAGCGTCGCCCACCATCCCGCCCTGCGCCGCGGGCGGGAGGTCTTGCTGGCCACCAACGACAAAACGCTCGACCTCCAGGCAGCCATCGCGGAGATTCCCGCGCCCTCGGGCGCGGAGGCGCGGCGGGCGGCCTTCGTGGCAGGGCGACTCCGCGAGCTGGGGCTCGAGCAAGTGGCCCTGGACGGGGCGGGCAACGTCGTGGCGAGGCGGGGCCACACCCGGGGCCCCGCCATCGTCCTCGCAGCCCATCTGGACACCGTATTCAGCGCCGATGTGGACCACACGGTGCACCGCCACGGGGTTCGCCTGGACGGTCCCGGCATCTCGGACAACGCCCGGGGGCTCGTGGGGTTGGTAGCGCTGGCGCGGGCCGTATTGGAGGCCGGGTGGGCCACCCAACGGCCCATCGTGTTTGCCGCCACCGTGGGTGAGGAAGGCGAAGGGAACCTGCGGGGCGCCAGATACCTGCTCGGGCCCAGCGGCGTGGCTGCGCACGCCGTGATCGCGCTGGACGGCGCCGGGCTGGACCGGGTGGTGCATCGCGCGCTCGGCTCGCGTCGTTTCCGCATGACCTACCGGGGACCCGGCGGTCATTCCTGGTCGGCCTACGGCGTCGCAAACCCCGCGCACGCGGTCGGACGGTTTGCGGCCGGCGTCGCAGAACTGGCGCGCACTCCCAGGCCGGGGAGCGCGTGCTCGGTGGTGCGACTGAGCGGCGGCACCGGCCTCAACTCCATCCCCTTCCTGGCGTGGGCGGAGGTGGACACCCGAAGCGAAGACGCTGGCGCCCTCGATGCCCTCGAGTCCTCGGTCCGCGGGCTGGCGGGCGACGCGCTCCGGACCGAGAACCTCCGCCGCGCTCAGGGCACGGCGCCGCTGGAATTCGCTATCGAGACGATCGGCGACCGGCCGGCGGGGACCACGCCGCCGAGCGATCCGCTGGTGTGCGCGGCGGTGGACGCCACCCGCGCCGTGGGCCGCGAACCCGAGCTGTCGGTCGCCTCCACCGACGCCAACGTCCCGATCGCCCTGGGCATCCCGGCGATCACGCTGGGCGCCGGCGGGACCGCGGGGAATACGCACCTGGAGACGGAGTGGTACGACGACACGGGGGGCGCGGACGGGCTGTGGCGCGCGTTGTTGGTCTTGGCTGCCGCCGCAGGGCTGAAGAACGGTGAGAGGTGAGAAGGGAGACGTGAGCAGGGCGCCCTGACCTTCTCACGTCTCACATCTCACCTCAGCGCCGGCGTACTCCCCGGTGGCCGCCGGTGCTTCGTCGCCTGCTCATACGAGTAAGCAATCTTGATCAGCGTCGGCTCCGACCAGGCATCGCCCAGGAGCTGCAGCCCCACCGGCAGACCCTCACCCACGAATCCCATCGGTACGGTGATGGCGGGAAACCCCGTGGGCGGGGAAATGCGGGGGCTGTTGTTGCCGTGCGGCGTGTTGAGGTCGCCGATCAGGCGCGGCGGGTTGCTCCACGACGGATAGACCACCGCATCGAGGCGGTGGGCGGCCAGCACCCGGCGAACGCCGGCCTTCAGTCGGTCCGCGTTGGCCCACGCCTGCCGGCAGTCGGCATTATCCTCGGGTGAGGCCCCGGGCGTGTCCTGCATCTGCCGCAGCCGCTGCTCGATGTTCGGATGGAACCGCCGGGACTCGACGATCGCTTCGAGGCTCTTGAACGGCGCGCCGGGACCAAGGTGCTGGAGGTAGGCGTTGAGGTCCCACTTGAATCGGGGGCAAAACAACGGGCCGCGAATCGAGTCCAGCTCGGCCACGACCACCGAGTCCAGCATGACGGCGCCCGCCTTCCGCATGTCGGCCAGGGCCTGCTCGAACCGCTGCACGATCTCCGGATCGGCCGTTTCGGTGTTGGAGAGCTGGCGCAGCACGCCGATCCGGGCACCCTTGAGCCCGTCGGCCACCAGGTAATCGGCGTACCGGGGCGCCTTCCGCTCCCGCGCCGCCTCGGTCACGGGATCGGCGGGATCGTGGCCGGCGATGACGTCGAACACGGCCACCGCATCCGCCACCGTCCGCGCCATGGGCCCGCCAATATCCCGGTCCAGATACAGGGGCACGATGCCAGCCCGGCTGGTGAGGCCCATGGTGGAACGGATCCCCACCAGCGCGTTATGGGAGGACGGCCCGCGAATGGAGTTCCCGGTGTCGGTGCC
>DATECF010000076.1:0-3035 GCA_035287045.1 Gemmatimonadales bacterium
GTCGTGGAGCTGGCCCTTGGCATTCTCCACGGTGAACGTAACCAGGCCCACGCTGCCGTGCGGCTGGAGATCGAGCCGCGGCGGGACCATGATGCGCTTGCTGGCGCAGCCGGCGGATAGCGCGGCACACAGCAGCGCGAACGATGCGCTGGGAGCAACCCGGAGCTTCATCATGCGGGCAATCCTCCTCACGGCAATGGGCGATGCGCCTGCGTGCTGTCCACCCGCGTGGGCGTAGCCGAGCCGGCAATGATTGGTGCGGCGCCCCGGGCGATCGCGCGAATGGTGTTGGTCATGTGGTCCAGATCGAGCGTGCCGACCTCGTCCGAGACCTGGTGGTAGTCGTGATCCACGTCGATGGGCGTGGTGCTGAACGAGTGCGCCGGCACCCCCAACCGCGCCAGCGTCGCGTTGTCTGAACGATAGAACAGGTTCTCTTGCGGGTATGGGTCGGGATCGAAGGCGAACTCCGTCCCTGCTACCGCCTCCTGGAGGATGGTCCCAAGGCTGGATCGCTCGAAACCCGTGATCCAGGCATGGTTGGGGCCCTGCGCCGACGGCTTGCCGATCATCTCGATGTTGAACATCGCCACGATCCGACCCGGGTCGAGCTGCTGTGAGAAATACCGTGAGCCGAACCCGCCCGCCTCCTCCGCCGTAAACGCCGCGAACACCAGGGTGCGCTCGGGTCGGCCCTTCGCCTTGAAGTAGCGCGCCAGCTCGATCACCGCCGTGGTACCGGAGGCATTATCGTTGGCCCCGTTGAAGACCGAGTCGCCGTCCACCCCCTGCCCGACGCCGACGTGATCGTAGTGCGCCGAGAAGAGGACCATCTCGTGGCGCCGCCGGCCGGAAATCACACCCACGACGTTGGCGGCGAGCGCCGGGCCCCCGTTCATCCGGTCGGGGCCTGGGGGCGCAACGGCATCAACCGAGAAGGTTTGGAGGTAGCCGTTCAGGCCGTCGAGCGTCTCGAGACCGATGTCGGCGAACTCCCGGTTGATGAACGCCGCCGCCCGGTCCGCTGCGGGGGTGAACGCGCGACGGCCCAGCATACTGTCGGCGGCGAGCGCGCTGACCACCCGCTCGACCCGGGCACGGTCAATGACGGGCTCGGGAGCGCACGCGACCAGTATGGCCGCGGCAAGGGCAACGAATGACGCGCGCATGCGGCGGCTTCTAAATGCCGGGTCACGTTGACGAAGTCAAGCCGTGGGCGCTACCCTCTGGTATGGACTCTCGCAAGCGGCCCGTCCCCACCACGGAGCGCCGTACCCGCCAGCGGACCAACACGGACAACCAGACGACCAGCCTGGTCCAGATGGTCCTCCGCGATCCCGCCGCAGCCGGCGACATGCTGGAGCGGGACATCCTGGAGGGCGGTAGCCTGGACGTGGTGTTGGGGCTGCTGGACGCCGCCGAGGCCATCTGCCGCCTTCGCGGGGTGGACGCCGCCGCCAAGCTGGCGGCGCTGCGCCAGCGGCTCACGCGCCCCCCCGGCTAAATCCGTATCACCTTCGGAGATCACCATGAGACCCTCCGCGCGCATCCCCGGTCTTGCTCTTCTATCGCTCATCCTCCTCACGCCGGACCGAGCCGCATCCCAGGCCCCCCGCTTCACCGTGGACGACGTGATGGACGTCCGCAGCGCCAGCGTCGGCGATCTGAGCGACGACGGGCGATGGCTGGTGATCACCACGGCGTCGCTGCGCGACCGCCTGGGCGCGGACCAGAGCCGGTACGGCGATCCCACCTACGTCGCGCCCTCCGTAGCCGAGATCGGCATCGTGGACACCCGGACCGGAGAAGCGCGAAAGCTGTTTCCGGACCAGCGGCAGGCTCGTGCCTTTGCGTGGTCCCCGGACGGCTCCCAGCTCGCGTTCCTGTTGCGGGAAGGCGATGCCTTCCGCCTGGTCCTGTGGGAGCGCCAGCGGAACCGGCTCAGGACCCTGACGCTTCCGCCGGGCAGAATCGTGGCCGACAACGCGCCGCTGCAATGGTCCGCGGATGGATCCAGGCTGCTGTTCGCGCTGCGGCCTGCCGAGTGGCAACGCCTGGCCAGGGAGCGATTCCTCCGGGAGATCGCCGCCCCGATCGTGGTGCAGTCGAGCGACGATCCGTTCCTGTCGTGGGAGGAGATTCGTAGCCGGTCCGCGCGGCAGATTCCGGCCGTCTATCACGTGGCCGGCGGGCGCGTCCAGGAGTTGATGCCGGAGACGGCGCTCGGCGGTCTGGCGTTGACGGCGGACGGGATGGCATTCCGCTTTGAGGAAGACGTCACGACCAAGACCGACTACACCCAGATCTTCGGCCGCGAGCGCAAGCTCGTGGCGCGGCCGGTGGATGGCGGTGAGGCGAAGATCTTGCTGCCGAGTCTCAAGGACACTCGCCTGGTCTGGTCCGGTGACGGGCGCCGGTTCGTGTACGCCAGGGAAGGGAAGGTGTACGTCGGGTCCATCGATGGCGGCGACCCGCAACGGCTCGCCGGCGAAGATGCGCCCAAGCCGGGCGAAGAACCGGCCGACAGCGCGGCACGCATGGCCGCCCGGGAACGGCGCGAGAAGGAGCGGTTCACGCCCCTGCGCCTGAGCCAGGCCGGTGACCGGTTGGTGGCATCGAACCAGGAAGGTTTCTGGCTGTTCGACACGCAGAGCGGGGAGCGCCAACTCGTGCTCGCCGCCCCCCAGGATACCAGTGACCGGACCTCGCCCCGCTACGAGGTCGTTGCGTGGCCCCGGGACGGGAACCACCTCTACCTAACATACGCGTCGCGCACGGCGTGGGAGCGTGGTCTGATGCAGTATGACCTGCAGCGCCGTGAGCTGGTGGACCTGATCAAGGACGGCAGGCAGTACGGCGGCGTGCGGCTGGCGGCGGATGGAGCCACCATGGTGCTGTCCATCGCCGAAGGGAACCACCCCGCGGACATCTACGTAGCCGACGGCGCCCTCAAGGACCCGCGACGGCTCACCGACGCCAACCCTGCCCTTGGACCCAAGCTGAGCCGCACGGAGCTGGTCAAGTATCTGGACGCC
>DATECF010000077.1:0-3118 GCA_035287045.1 Gemmatimonadales bacterium
GAGGGCGATGTCGGCGAGCTGCTCCGACGTGGGGTCGGGAACGACGGCGCAATCTGTGAAGGTAAGCACCATCTCAGGCGCCCGCCGGTCGAAAACCATGTAGAACGCGCCGCTGACCGTGCTGATTCCCTCGGCGGGCCCGATCGCCCACAGCGCGGCCCGCAGCACCTCAGCGGTAGGCGTCGCGGCGCCTGCCACCGCCACGCGGGCCTCGCCCAGGGCCACCAACCCCGCCGCGAATCGCAGCGGATCACGGGCCAGCTCCAGCGCGTGCGCGTCGTCCCGCACCCGGTCCGCCGCCCGCGACTGCAGCAGGCTCGCGACCCGTTCCAAGCGCCGGTCGTCGGTAGAAACGGTTTGCTCGAGCACCGTGACCCGGGCCATGCGCTTGGCGGTCACACGCCGCGCGGCTTCCCGCACCCGCGGGTCCCAGCCTTCGGCGAACACCACCGACCCGCCCAACGCCTTGGCGCGGCGGTGCAGCGTCGCCCGGAAGCTCACCGCGCGAATTTGGCCTTGAGGGCCCGCTCGACCTCGGGATGGACCAATGCGCTGACGTCGCCCCCCAGGCGCGCTACTTCCCGCACGATGCTGGCGCTGAGGTAGGTCAAGTGGAGGGCGGGAACCAGGAACACCGTCTCCAGCTCGTCGTACAGCTGGCGGTTCATGAGCGCCATCTGGGATTCGTAGTCGAAGTCGGCCACCGCCCGCAGCCCCCGCACCACGATGCGGGCATCCACCTGCCGCGCGAAGTCCACCAGCAGGCCCTTGAAGGTGCGGACCTCCACGCGCGACTCGCCCGCCAGGACCTTCCGCGCCAACTCCACGCGCTCCTGGTGCGTGAACAGCGGCGACTTGGAGGAGTTGTCCGCCACCGCCACGATCACGTGATCGGCAAACCGCAGCGACCGGCGGATCAGGTCCTCATGGCCGTGGGTGATCGGGTCGAACGACCCCGGGTACACCGCGACGCGGGTCACGCGGCCCGGCAGAACGTCAGGGCCGTGTCGCCGTAGCGCCGGGTTTCGTCGCCCGGCAGCTCGATGCGCGCGGCGTGCTCGACGACCAGCAACCGCGCGAAAGGCCGCTGGCGGAACCGGGTCACGAGGTCCCCCGCGGCGTTGGTCCGGTACGGTGGGTCGGCGACGGCGATGTCATAGGCTCCCGCGTCCAGGCGCTCCACGAACGCCAGGGCGTCCGCTCGATGAACCCGCACCCGGGTCTCGACGTCCAGCGCGGCGATATTGGCGCGCAGGGCCACCAGCGAGGTCTTGGACACCTCCACAAAATCCACCCGACTCGCCCCGCGCGAAAGGGCTTCGAGCCCTAAGGCTCCGGAACCGGCGAACAGGTCGAGCACCGTGGCGCCGGCCAGCTCGGCGCCCAGGATGCTGAACCAGGCCTCGCGCACCCGATCGGCGGTGGGACGGGCGCGGCGGTCGGGTGGCGCCTTGAGTGCCCTGCCCCGAAACTCTCCCGCGATAATCCGCATCCTGCTCAACCCTACCCGGAATTCACCGCAGAGAGCGCAGAGAAGGACTTGAATGGGCTCCCCCGCAAGCCCCCTCTGCGTGCTCTGCGTTGTCCGCGGTGGATTCCCCTCAGGCCGAGCACGAGGTTCACCACCTCAAGCGCCGGGGCGAATGTGGACCACGCGGGCCTGGAGCGTGGCATCGCCCTGCCACTCGTCCCGATCCAGGCGAAACGCGACATCCACCGGGCCCTCCGCCCAGTCGCGCTCCACCCGGTCCGCCCAATCGAACCCGATCGCCGGCAGCCGGCTGGCCCCATCCTCCAGCACAAACCGCAGATGGTTGGTGCCCACGACCTTGGGATTGCGGGCCTTTACCCCCGCCGCGCCGAACACCGGCGACGGGTTGCCCGCGCCGCAGGGCTCCAGCGCCTGCAGCATGCGCTCCAGCTTCAGGTCCAACTGATCCAGGGCCACCACCAGATCAATCCGCTGGGTCGGCACCAGGTCCTCCGGCTCGAGCGTGCCCCGCGCCACCTGGTTGAAGGCCGCGCGGAAATCGTCCAGCCGTTCCCGGCGGACGGTAAGCCCAGCCGCCATGGTGTGTCCGCCGAAGCGCGCCAGGTGCGGCGCGCAGCTCACCAGAGCCGCATGCAGGTCGAATCCCGGAATGCTGCGCCCCGACCCCCGCCCCTCGTCGCCCTCCAGGGCCACCAGGATGGTGGGCCGGCCGAACCGCTCCACCAGCCGGGAGGCCACGATCCCGATGACGCCGGGGTGCCAGCCATCCCTGGCCAGCACCAACCCGTACGCATCGTCGAGATCCACCTCCCGCTCCACCACGCCGACCGCCTGCTCCAGGATCTCCTGATCCATCGCCTGGCGTCGCGCGTTGATGGTCTCCAGCTGCCGTGCCAGCTCCCGCGCTTCCTCGGCATCGTCGCTCAGCAGGAGCCTGAGCCCGTCCATGGCGTCGGCGATCCGGCCCACCGCGTTGAGTCGCGGCGCCAGGATGAACCCCACGTGCCCCGCACGGATGGTCTTGCCCGCCATCCCGACGGTTTCCACCAGCGCGCGCACCCCGGGCCACCGCGAGTGGGCCAACAGCTTGAGCCCGAATCGCACCAGGACCCGGTTCTCGCCGGTGAGCGGCACGATGTCCGCCACCGTGGCCAGGGCCACCAGGTCCAGCAGGTGAAGCGGCAGGTTCGACGGCAGGCCCAACTCGCCCACCAGCGCCTGCGCCAGCTTGAAGGCAACGCCCGCGCCGCAGAAATCCCGGTAGGCGCGATCCCCATTCTCCCGGCGCGGATTGACGATGGCGTCGGCCGGCGGCAGCGCCCCGGGCAGGTGGTGGTCCGTGACGATCACCGTGTGTCCCGCCGCCTTGGCGCCGGCCACGGCCTCCTGCGCCGTGGTGCCGCAATCGCAGGTCACGATGACGGCGGCACCGTGCTCCCGCGCCGCCGCGAGCCCCGCCGGCCCAAAGTCGTACCCGTCCCGCACCCGGTGAGGCACAAACGGAATCACCCTGGCGTTGGCGGCCCGCAGGGTGCGCGTGAGCAGCGCCGACGCGCACTGGCCGTCCACGTCGTAGTCCCCGTGCACCAGGATGCCCTCGCCCCGGCGAACCGCTGCGGCGATCAG
>DATECF010000078.1:0-7924 GCA_035287045.1 Gemmatimonadales bacterium
CGACGGTGGCGCGCCGGTTCGATTGGTGGATTCGGTGTCCTCCAATCCCGTCTGGTCTCCCGACGGCAAGTTCATTCTGTACTCCGGCACCGCCCGGGCACGGAGTGTTCCGCTGAAGGCGGTCACGCCGGATCGTCAGCCATATCCACTCCCATCCCTCTTGGTCGATCGCGTCGGCGACAGCTATCGATTCCTTCCGGGCGGCAAACAGCTGGTGGTGAAGCTCGGTGGATTCCGGCGTCAGGATTTCTGGTTGTTCGATCTCGGTACCGGGCAGGTGCGGCAGCTCACGCGGCTGCGACCCGGCGAGTCACTCCATCGCTTTGACGTGTCGCCGGACGGCAAGCGCGTGTTGTTCGAGCGGGTCCGGGAGAACTCCGACATCGTGCTGATCGAACTAGCTCGCCGTTAACGCAGACTTATCGACTCAGTAACCTCTGACCTAAGCGTCGTAGCGCGGGTCTGCCACGCCAATCCATGCGTTGCGGCGCCGCACCACCATGTAAACCCGCGCGTACTCGAACCCCGTCGGCACCGGCTCGTATCCCATGGATCGCGCCGCGGCCCGGACCGCGGCAGGCCGTCTCAGGCTGAAGCCCCGGAGCCGACACCTGGGTCGCCTTGCGCTGGAACCCGCCGGCCGACGGCGGGGCTGTCGCGTCGTACAAGATTCAGCGCAAGAAGAAGGACGGCGGCTGGGAGGACGTCGGCCTCGGTGGACACCGAGCAGATGGTGAGCAACCAGCCCCGCGGGATCGAGATGGACTACCGCGTGCTCGCCGTCAACAAGGCTGGCGTAGGCCAGCCGAGCGCCACCGTCACCGTGGTGTTGTAACGCCGCGGTAGCCGGGTGTTACCGCGCGTTGGTCGGGTGACTGCCGTGGGCCTGATCACCCACGGTGGGTCGGAGGGAGCCAGCCGGCATGGCCAACCACGAATCCCTCGACCCCGGGTTCGACTCCCGGCGCGCGGTCTGTGATGGACAGGTAGTTTGTTTCAGCGGACCCGGAGGCCGGCATGACGTTCCCCGGATTGGGGGAGCCCTTCCCCGAGCGCGAGGAGGACATTCTCGACCTCGCGATGCGGATGATCGAAGCCATGGAGCAAGACCCGGAGACCTTCCGCGACGCGCCCTACTCCGCGTCCGCGCTCAGGGCCCAGATCGAGGAGGTCCGCGCGGCGATCGACGCGGCCGCAGAGGCAGACCGGGCGCAGCGCCAGGCCTTTGCCCGAAAGGAACGGTCCCTCCAGGTCGTGAAGGCCGGCCTCAAGGATCGGCTCGAGACGGTCGAAGTGGACGTTCGCGGCGTGCCGGAGAAGCTCTCCGGCTTGGGCTGGGGCGGGAGCGAGGCCACCGATCGCGTGCCGCCGGGCGGCGTGCGGGAGGTCGCCGTCGAGTCACAGGTGGAAGGCACGGTGGTGCTGCAATGGCGCCCACCGGTGGAGGGCGGCCCCGCCGCCGAGTACCGGATCCAGCGCCGCAAACCGGGCGGCGCCTGGGAGCACGCCGCCACCACGCCGGACAACGACTGCCTGCTGAGCGATCAGCCGCGCGGGATCGAGTTGGACCTGCGGGTGATCGCGGCGAACCAGGCCGGGGCCGGCCCGCCCTGCGACCCGGTCACCGTGGTGCTGTGACAACCCCGTTCGACGTCTGCGACGACCTTGACGCGGGCGCCGCGCGACCGTCATTTGGGCATTGCAGTGCTGGTTGGCCAACCCTAACCGCTGAAACCTGCCATGAAGTCCGTCCCGCTCCTGCTCCTGGCGCTGCCGGCCGCGCTCGCGGCCCAGCAACCCGATCTCGCCGCGGTGGCCGATACCGTGTTCGCGCGATGGAATTCGACCCACACGCCCGGGTGCGCCGTGGGCGTGGCGCGGGAGGGCAAGGTGCTGCTCACCCGCGGCTACGGCATGGCCGATCTCGAGAACGGCACGCCGATCACCGCCGAGACCATCTTCGAGTCAGGGTCCGTGGCCAAGCAGTTCACCGCGACGGCCATGATCCTGCTCGCCCTGGACGGCAAGCTGAGCCTGGACGACCCGGCTCGGAAATACCTCCCCGAGCTGCCGGAGTACGACCGCCCCATCACCATCCGCCACCTGCTCACCCACACCAGCGGACTGCGTGAGTGGAGCTCGCTGGTGGCCGCCGCGGGCTGGCCCCGCGGGACCCGCGCGCATACGCAGGCCGAACTGCTGGAGGCGGTGTTCCGGCAGAAGGCGCTGAACTACCCGGTGGGTGACTACTACTCGTACACCAACTCCGGATACGCGCTGGCAATGACTATCGTCGAGCGGGTAAGCGGCAAGTCGCTCCAGGCGTTCACCCACGAGCGGATCTTCGGGCCGCTCGGCATGACGCACACTCGTTGGCGTGACGACTTCACCCGCCTGGTGCCCGGACGGGCGCAGGCATACAGCCGGGAGGATGACGGGTGGCGTCTCAATATGCCGTTCGAAAACGTGGTGGGCCCCGGCGGCCTGCTCACGACGGTGGGTGATTGGCTCACCTGGAACGAGGCGCTCACCAACCGGAAGCTCGGTGCCGCCCTGGTGGACTCGCTCACCACGCGGATGCGGCTCACCAGCGGCCGGGAGATCCGGTACGCACGCGGGCTCATGGTGCTGAACCATCGCGGCGTGCGCGAGATCTCACACAGCGGCTCCACGGCCGGGTATTCCACGTACCTGGCCCGCTATCCTGATCACGGCAATCTCTCGATTGCCGTCCTGTGCAACTCCGGCAGCGGGGCGGCCGGCAATTACACGCATCAGCTCGCCGACCGGCTGATCCGCGACTTCCCGCCCCCACCCGCCCTGGATACCACTCGCGCCGACTCGGCGGCGCTCGCGGCCTACCTCGGCATCTACCGCAACACGCGCACGCATGGGTCCTTGGAAGTGACCCCCGGCTCGGCGGCTCGCTTCCGCGCCTTGCCCAACGGGTGGTTCTGGCTCGGCAACAACACCCGGTGGCATTTCGAGACTGGACCTGGCGGCCGGCCGGCGGGAATTCGCATCGCGCAGCCGGACGGCGACACGGTGGCCTATACGTACGCGGCCGAGCGGTTCTGGACGCCAACGCCGGAGCAACTGCGCGCCTTCGAAGGCGCCTACCCGAGCGACGAGATCGGCGTGACGTACCAGGTGAAGGTCGTGGGTGATTCCCTCACGCTCTCCCCACGGGTGGGCTCGGTGCTGACGCTGCGCCCGACCTACCCGGACGGATTCGCCGTGCGGGGGTCAGCGGTCTGGTTCACCCGGGATCGCGGGGGCCGCGTCACCGTAATGCATCTAAGCGAGTCGCGAGTCTGGGACCTGGCGGTGCCCCGCGCGCGATAGGGAACACCAGGTAAACGGGAGCGGTTGTCTCGGCGATGCACCCCGGACCCTCTGGTCCGGGGCCCGGCATCGGCCTACAATCCACTCGGCATTCGACGGCGCCCGCCACCCCTCCGCGGGAGCCGCACGCCATCGGCGACGGTGAAGGAGGGGGTCCGTGCCTGTTGTGATTCAGCCGGTTCAAGACCGCCGCGACTTGCGGCGATTCCTTCACCTGCCGTTCCAGCTGCACCGCGATCACCAAGGCTGGGTGCCTCCCCTGCTCATGGATGAGCGGTACACGTTCGACCCGCGGCGCAACCGCGCCTTCCGCTACTGCGACTGCGCCCTATGGCTCGCGCGTGGCGCCCGCGGCGACCCGGTGGGGCGGATCGGAGGCATCGTCAACCGGCGCTACAACGAGATCAAGGGCGAGCACCAGGCGCGGTTTACCCACCTCGACTGTGTGGACGACGCCGAAGTCATGGGGGCGCTGCTCGACCGGGTGAAGCAGTGGGCGAACGAGGCCGGCATGGACGTGGTGATCGGACCCATGGGGTTCACGGACCAGGACCCCGAGGGCTTCGTGGTGGAGGGCTTCAATGAGGAGCCGTCCATCGCGACGTACCACAATCGCGAGTACATCGTCCGGCTGCTGGAGCAGTTGGGCTGGGCCAAGGACGTGGACTACGTGGTGTACAAGGTGCCGGTACCCAAGGACATCCCCGCGTTCTACGAGCGGGTATACCAGCGCGTAGTCCACCGTAACACGTTCCGGCTCCTCGAGTTCACGCACCGCCGCGAGCTGAAGTCGCTCATTCGCCCCGTCCTGGAGTTGATGAACGAGACGTACGTGAACATCGCGGGCTACGCGCCGCTCGACCAACAGGAGATGGAGGATCTCGCCCGCCGCTACCTGCCGGTGATTTCGCCGCGGTTCGTCAAAGTGGTGGCCGTGGGACACCAGCCGGTCGGGTTCATGATCGGGATTCCCAACGTCGTCGAGGGCATCCGCCAGGCCCGCGGCCGGCTCTTGCCCTTCGGGTGGTTCTGGATCCTCCGTTCCAGCCGGCGCGCCCGCCGGCTCGACCTGCTGCTCGGGGGCATCAAGGAGGAGTATCGCGGCAAAGGCGTGGATGTCCTGATGGGCCGGGCCATGATCCGCTCCGCGCAGGAGGCGGGCTTCGAGTATTTCGACAGCCACCACGAGCTGGAATGCAATACTCGGATGCGTGCCGAAATGGAGCGGATGGGGGGAACGATCTACAAGCGCTACCGCGTGTTCAAGATGGCCGTCTGACCGCAGGAGTCGTGAGGCTACACGGGAGGTCTGGCCCGACGAGCGCCGGGCCTCCAAATTCTCCCGATGGACGAGTCCCGGGAAACACCGGTGGCGTTTTCACCGGAGGAGGCCGACCAGATCCGGCAAATGTTCAAGACGCCGGGCCTGACGCGGTTCCCCTGCCCCCGCTGCGGCGGCGATTTGCACAGCGGCCTGCCCATGAGCGGCGGAAGCATGTCGCTGGTGTGGGAGCTGCGTTGCACCAGCTGTCACCGCAGCCTGCTCTTCTCGGAGCGTAGTTAGGCCCTCCCATCGGCGGTGCCCCCATGATCACCCGTTCCCACGCCCGTGTGACGATCGCGGTGTGCGCGGTGTTGCTCACCACTGCCCTCGCTTGCGCGCGCTCTCCCTATCCACCACCACCGGAAACCCGCCAGGCGACGGTGGTGGACACCCTGCATGGTGTGGCCTTCGCGGACGCCTACCGGTGGCTCGAAGATCAACAAAGCGCGGAGGTGCGGGAATGGATCCTCGCCCAGAACGCCTACGCCGACTCCGTCCTGGGCGATACGCCATCGAGGCAGGCGATCACGTCTCGGCTGCGCGAGCTGCTGGGCGCTCCCAACAGCAGCCCGCCGCGCCGGGCCGGCGGGTGGGAGTACTTCACCTTGCGCCGCGCGGGGGACGAGTTACCGGCCATCTACCGGCGGCGGGCTGCGGCGCGCCCGACCCCGATTGACCCGCAGGGATCCTATGAGAAGGTCATTGATCCCCTGGCGATCCGATCCGATGGCACCACCGGCGTAGGTATCGAGGGCTTCTCCCCCGACGGCAGACTGATGCTCTATAGCCTGCGCGACGGCGGCCCCGACGAAATCTCGGTGCGGGTCCGCGATCTGACGCGCGGCACCGACCTCCCGGACAGTCTGCCCTGGGCGCTGTACGGCAGCTTCAACTTCGACCGGAGCGGGGCTGGCTTCTACTACGTCCACCGCTCCCGCGAGGTCGGCCCACGGCTCAAGTACCACCGGCTTGGCACCGACGCGGCCCGGGATTCGGTGCTCTTCGGCGACGGGCTCCGGCCTACCTCGTTCCTCAACGTGAGCTTCCCTCAGGATGGCCGCTGGCGATTGTTTACCGTGGGCCACGGATGGCGGCGGAACGACGTATTGCTCCAGGACATGTCGCGTGGCGGCCGGATGATCACCGTCGCCCAGGACCTGGCCGCGCATTTCGCGCCGCAGGTCCAGGACGGCAAAGTGTGGCTGCGGACCGATCTGGATGCGCCCAAGGGGCGGATCGTGGTGGTGGACCCCGCCCGGCCGGAGCGCGAGCACTGGACCACGGTGATTCCCGAAACCGACGACGTCCTGGACGGCTTTTCGCGGATCGACGGCAAGCTGTACGTGACCTACCTGCACGACGTCAGTCACCGCATCCGCGTCTTCACCATGGACGGCCAACCGGACGGCGAGATCGCCCTGCCCGATCACGCGGCGGTGTCGATTCGGGCCGGCGGCCGAGGGAGGGCCCTCCTCACCGTCACCTCGCTCACCCAACCCCCGATCACCTACGAGCTGAACCTCGCCACCGGCGAGCGGACCGTGTGGGATCGGGCCGAGGTGCCGTTCGACTCGACCGGTATCACCGTGCGGCAGGTGTGGTACAGCTCCGGGGACGGAATCCGGGCGCCGATGTACCTGATGTACCGGCAGGGTCTGGCGCCCAACCGCGACACGCCGACCCTGCTCCACGGCTACGGCGGGTTTCAGGTGAGCCTGATGCCTCGATTCGAGGGGCAGATTGCCTTGTGGGTGGAACGTGGCGGTTTGTACGCGCAGGCCACGCTCCGCGGCGGGAACGAGTTCGGCGAGGCGTGGCACCGGGACGGCTCGGTGGAGAACAAGCAACACGTCTTCGACGACTTTCTGTCCGCGGCCCAGTGGCTGGTGGACAGCGGCTACACCAACCCTGCGCGCCTGGCGATCCGCGGCACCAGCAACGGCGGGCTGCTCATGGGGGCAGCCATCACCCAACGGCCGGAGCTCTTCCGGGCGGCCTACATCGGCTACCCCGACGTGGACATGCTGCGGTTCTCCCAATTCCGCACCGCCAACAACCTGCCGGCGCTGCTGGAGTACGGCGACGCGTCCATCCGGGAGCAGTTCGAGGCGATCCGGAAGTACTCACCTTACCAGCACGTGCGCGACCGGACCCGGTACCCCGCCGTGATGTTCAGCACCGGCTACTGGGACACCCGGGTCCCGCCGTGGGCGGCGCGCAAGATGGCGGCACGGCTTCAAGCGGCCACGCGCTCAGGGCTGCCGGTCATCCTTTACCACGACATGCGCTCCGGCCACGCCGGGGGCCGCCCGTGGAGCGGGCGGGTGGACATGGCCGCGCGTGAAATGGAGTTTCTCCTGCGGATGGTAGGGGCGACGGACTCGACGGCCCGACGTTGACCATCGGAGGCGCCACGGCGTTCAGGAACTTCATTACTGGACGCCCGCCCGGGCCAGGGCCGCGTGGATGGCCTTGACGGTCACATCCACCCGAAACTGCATCAGCTTCTTTCCGACCTCGATGGTCTGCTCTTTGGGCGCGATGCTCACGCCGTTGATCGTCGCTTTCCCCGCCTTCACGCGCTGGTCGTACCGGACCACCGTGGGATCCACCGTCATCATCAGGGCCGTGATCTGGTAGTCGTCGTGAATGCCGTCGTTCCCCTGCATGATCCCCAGCTCACGCTCCATGAACGCCCGCACGCCCGGGTAGTCGTAGAACTCGGGGATGAAGTGCGCCACCGGCCGGCCCCACCGCTGGTTCTGGCGTTCGGCCACGGCCTTCATGCCGCTCTGGTTCCCGCCGCTGTCGCCGATGTAGATGACACGCGTGAACCCGTGGGCCTTGAGGCTGCTGCCGATGTCGTCCAGCATCGCCTCGAAGGTCTCCTGCCGGAGGCTGATGGTTCCCGGATACCGCATGTGGCCGGTGGGCCGCTCGATGTTGCCCTCCGGCACGAACTTGACGATGGGCGCACAGAGCGCGTCGCCCAGGGCCCGCGCGATGGCCTCACACGCGCCCTGGAGCACCCAGTTGTGTTTGCCCATGGCCACGTAGGGGCCGTTCTGCTCAATGCCGCCCGTGGGGATGATCACCGTGGTCTTCCCGGCGGCGATCGCGTCCCGGATTTCCATCCAGGTCAGCTCTTCCAGCCAGACGGATTGGACGGCCTCGATAGGCCGGGGCGCCTTGAGCTCTTCCTGGAGCCGGCGGTCCTGCTCGGCCTGCTGGCGGGCTCGCTCTTCCGGGGTCATG
>DATECF010000079.1:0-3813 GCA_035287045.1 Gemmatimonadales bacterium
CCACCCCCATGTCGTCCTCCGATCAGGGCCCCGCCCGTGAAGGTCCCGGGACCGCCAGGCGCAACTCACCGCCCGCCACCAAGGTGCCCGAGACGCACCGATCCGCAGGCCAGCTTTCGGGCCCGCCCGGCACCTGCAAACCGTCGGTCCCGCAGGCCGTGTACTGCCCGGGTTCGAGCTGGGGAATCACAGCGCCGGTGTCCGAGCGGTTGCCGTTGTTGGCCATGGCCCAGCGACTCAGGTAGACGATGTGGTCGAAGGTCCCGGCATGGAGGACCCTCACGGAGGGACCGGTTCCCGGCGGCCACTCGAGCAGCAGCGTGCCGGCGGCGCGCTCCAGCGAGAGCACCAGCGGCCCCTGCGCTGGCAGTGCTGCCCGCTGCATCCGGTACCCGAAGCCGAGGGCGCTCGTGGAAACGTCGACCGCCGCCGTACCGGCCGGCAGGATCAGCTTGAACCGGCCCTGGGCGTCCGCCCGCAGCACCCGTGCCATCCAAAGCTGGGACTGCGCCGGAGCGACCTTGAGCTCGGCGCCTGGAACGCCCAGGCCGTTCGCCACGACCTGGCCCTCGACATTCCGCTGGGCGCGGACCACCAGGCGCACCTCCGCGGGCTTACTCTCGCGGGCGATCGCCACCACCTCGTCGCTCTCCGCGGGGGATTCCATCGCCTGGGCCAGCAGCAGCTGTCTCCCTGGGGCCAGCCCCGATAGGCGGAAGGTCCCGTCTGCCTTCGACTGCGCTTGAACGGGAGGCTCGCCGCTATCGAGGCTGCTCGCCGTCACCATGGCCAGCTGGGGCCGGGCCTCCTCGTCGACGACGGTGCCGAGAATGGCCGTGTCCGGCAGGGCGATGTCCAGATCCTGCGAGGCGCTGACCTCCACGGTCAGCGTTCGCGCGACGAGGGGCTCCTCCGCCCGAACGCCGAGTTCCCATTCTCCGGCGCGGGGCAGGGAGCCCGTGAAGCGCCCGTCCTCGTCCGTCTCCAGCGAGATGCTCTCGAGGCCGTGCTCGCCGCCGAAGCTCAGGCGGGCTTTCGCGAGCGGCTCGCCTCCGAGCGTGACGCCGCCACGCACGCTCACCAGCGACAGGTCCACCCGGAACGGGCTGGTGCCCTCGTCCACGGCGATCTCCTCGCCGTACCAGCGGGAGCCGTCGCGTCCGCTCTCGACCATCAGGACGTAGCGTCCGGGGATGAGATCGTCGCGCCGCCACAGGCCGTCCTTCGAGGCGCTCTGCGGGGCCAACTCGGATCGTGGCACGAGCGGGCCAGCCAAGCGCAACCGCCACGGCGCTCCCCAGGGATCGGTCGGCGGCGCGATGTCGACACGCAACGAGAGCGGGGGCCGGAGCACCAGCGGGGCTGCCAGTCTGGCTTCGACCCCAGCCAGCACGCGGACCGGGGCTGCGGCCCGTCCCGGCCGTCCCCGAGCTTGAAGCAGGTAGTCCGCGGGGAGCACGCCCGCGATCTGGAAGAAGCCCCGCTCGTCCACCGCAACAGATGGCGCCGCGGGGCCTTCCAGCGGCCGGCCGTCATGGCTCGTCAGGTGGACGCGCGAGTCGGTTGGGGCCGGGCCGCCATCGGGTCGCTGGACGAACCCGGCCACTGACGCGCCCGACCGCAGCGCGCGCGCTCCCAGGTCGACCTCCTGACCTGCGGGGATCGCCACGTTCCAGAGGTAGATCGGCACGAACGAACGCGCGCGCAATTCGACGTCGAGCACTCCGGCGGGCAGGTGGCACAGCCAACGGGTCTGGATCAGGGTGCAGTCGACCTGGTCCTCGGGGATCGCGGGCGCGGCGCTGCCGCGACCTTCGCTCCCCGAGGCCGGCGTCCGGAACCGCGCCGTCAGGGTGGCCGGCACGTCGCCGCCGGACCAGCTTCCCTTGAGCCCCCCGGTGGGCCACAGCCGCAGCCGCAGGTTGCGCTCGTGCTCGGGAACCGTGACGATCTCCGAGGGCGACCAGTACCCGGGGGCGCTCGCCTGAAGGACCCAGGTGCCCGCGGACAAGGCGAGCGCCGCCGTGCCGGTCGAGGTCTCGACGTCTAACGGGCTGGCTTCTCCGGCCCCGAGGTAGGCGCTGCGCCGAGCCGACACGCGCACGGCGAGCTCGCCGATCGCCTTGTCTGGCGACACGACCTCGACGACGAGACTGTGGGTGACCTTACCCTGGGAGTCGGCCTCAGGGTGAGCAGCGGTCACGGCGGCCACGAGAACGATCCCCAGGGCAGTCATGGACCCTCCAGGTCTCAGTTGTAGTAGCAGTCTATCTCCGCCAAGCAGGTATTCCCCCACGCGTTACACGCACGGTACGCGTCACGGTCGACCCAGACGCAGTTGAACCTGACGGGTTCGCCGACCCCCGGCGTGTAGTAGAACTGACACTCCGTGCAGAAGCGCTGGTAGGCCTGGGCACTCGGCGCCACGGAAAGAGACGCAACCACAAAGAACGCCAGCGCGATCTTCCTCAGCATGATTCCCCCTTTCACGTTGTTCGCCTGGAACCTACCAGCCTGTCGGAGTGCTGTCAAAGGTCCTCTTGTGTCGCCTTCCGTCCGTGAAGTGGACCAGAACGCGGGCCACGGCCCCCGTCCGCGTCAAAGCGACGGGAGGCGGCGGCGGCGGGTCAGGACCAGACGCCCGGGATCCTCCTGCGGCAGTCGGGGCAGGCACCGTCCTTCATCCGGTTCTCAACCACCGCCATGCCCAGGCGGCGGGCCAGCAGCCTCGGGGCAAGGCTGCTCTCCGCGGGTGGCCTACCTCGCCGAGGCGTCGGAGCAGGGCGAGTTCCTCCCCGATCTCCACGACCGGATCCGCTCCGGCCACACGATTGAGCTCGCGCCACTCCGGGAGCGGCCTCTCGACGTCCACCCCCTCTTGGTGTTGGCGAACTTCCAAAAGAAACCCGGCCAGGTCGGAACGCCTGAAATCCGGCCACTTCGGGTCGGGCTTTTCGGGGATGACCAGAACAAGGTCTCGGTCGAGGCCCTGGCCACGCCGTAGGTCGCGGCCCGGACTGAGGCCGGGCCCAGGGGATGGATCCTCCCCACCCCGCCGGTGCCTCCGTTGCCGTCGCCGAACGGGTGGATCCAGGCCAGGTTCAGCCGTCGGAACGAAGTGAGGCCCTCGCTGGCCGGGCCTCTGTTGCAGGCTGCCGGGCGGGTTGTACGGGTTGGGCTCGGAGAACACCCAGGCCTGCTGGTCCAGCAGCCGCTCGCCCGGATCTGCGGGCGGCGTGGGACCACGCGCCCCGGGACGCCCATCGTCGCCTGAAAGAGCGTGGCCGCGGTGACGTCCGATCGCGTCAAACAGGTCTTGAATCAACGCGGCCGGGGCGTCACTCTGCGGGTGCGATCCTTCGGCGGTCCTCCCAATGGCTCAGGACCACATACCGCGGCCTCGTGTTCTCGACGATGGCCTCAGCATGCCAGCGGTACGCACCCGGCGCCAGATACCACGAGATTGGAGATGACCGGGATTGCGCGGTCCGAAGCGGTCGTGCGGCCCGCTCGGGGTCACTCCAGAGACCAGACTCCTTCGGCGCGAATCGCATCGTACATCGCGTCGGGCGCCAGGTCGGCGCCGTTGGGCCATGTTACGGCGCCTGAGACTACGGCCGCCTGCGCCAGAAAGCCAGGGTTCCTGAGGGACTCACGGCGTTGGCAACCTGGGGTCGAACGGGAACGGAGTGGGCGTTCCGATAACCACACGGCCGAAGTCGGGGTGAGAGGGACTCAGGACGTAGTTGAACTCGCCCGGAACGACGACGCTGGGGACTCGCAACACCGCGCTCGCTCGGTCCGCGACCCACT
>DATECF010000080.1:0-2292 GCA_035287045.1 Gemmatimonadales bacterium
GGAGGTGGAGCAGGTGAACCGGCACTACCTCGCCGCGGTGCGAGCGCCGAGCACGTTCAGTGACGGCGATGAATGGCTCCTGCGCCTGAACCCGCACGAAGACCCGGCGACCGTCCCCGGCCTGTACCGCGGCGCCGAGGCCCTGGCCTGGCACCTGGAGAACGTACGGCGCGTCAAGCGAGCTCTCCACGAGGCCCTGGAGCTCCAGCCGGTACGGGCCGTGGGACCGACCCTGGCGGACGGGGGCGAGCCCAACGTCAACCTGGAAGCGGTGTTGGGCCACCGTCGGTTCGACGCGCTGGTGGACGCCTTGTTCCGCATGCACGCTTCATAGTTTCCCCGGTACAGCTTTAACCGGGCCCGTCGAATAATACCACATGCCGTTTTCGGGCCGGCCCTGGTTCACGGCGGTCACGTCGTCGCTCAGTTTTAAGCTGTTCTTCGTCCTGCTCCTCTCCATTCTGCTGCTCTTCACGGTGTACGCCGGCGTGCGCACCCGTTTCCAGGAACGCCAGTTGGAGCAGCAGGTCAAGGCGGAGGCGTACCGGGCCAGCGACTTCATCAAGCAGAGCCTGTTCGCCAGCATGCTGGGGAACGAGCGCGAGCGGATCTACCAGATGATCACCCAGCTCGGCGCCGAGACCGGCGTCGAGGTGGTCCGCATCTACAACAAGAAGGGCGAGATCAAGTTCTCCAGCGCCGAGCGGGAGATCGGCACCTCGGTGGACCTCCAGGCGGAAGCCTGTTACGCCTGCCATGCGTCCGACCGGCCGTTGCAGAGCCTCCCGACCGCGGAGCGGGCCCGCGTCTACCGGAAGGACCAGGACGGGCGGCAGTACCGGGTCCTGGGATTGATCAATCCTATCCAGAACGCGTCGGGCTGCTCCAATGCCGCCTGTCACGCCCACACCGCGGACCAGTCGGTGCTTGGCGTGTTGGATGTGCAGATGTCTCTGGCGACCCTGGACTCAGCGCTGGCGACGTCGGAGCGACACGGCTTCGCGTTGGCTACGCTGGTGATCCTCGCGGCCGCGCTCCTCATGGCGGCGATCGTGTTTTATGCCGTGTACCTCCCCGTCAAGCAGCTTCGCCGCGGCACCGAGGCGTTGACCCGCGGCAATCTGGACGTGGAAATCGACCTGCGGCGCGCCGACGAGATGGGCATGTTGGCCCGCTCGTTCAACGAGATGGCGCGGAGTCTGAAGCGCGCGGACGGTGAGCTGCGGACTTGGTCCCATTCGCTGGAGACCCGGGTCCAGGAGAAGACCGCGGAGCTCGAGCGCATCCACCAGCAGATCATGCAAGTGGAGAAAACCGCTTCCCTGGGGCGGATGGCCGCCACCGTGGCCCACGAGTTGAACAACCCCCTCTCCGGCATCATCACCTACGCCAAAGTGGTGGCCCGGAGGTTGCGAGGCGGCATGCCCGAGAGCGCCGAACGGGCGGCCATGCTCGAAGACCTGGAGCTGATCCGCGCCGAGTCCATGCGCTGCGGCAAGATCGTGCGGGACTTGCTCACCTATGCCCGGGAAAGCACGCCGGAGTTCCAGCCGGTGCACCTGCACGACGTGATCCAGCGCGGCATCAAGCTGGTGGAACACCATACCGAGATGGCCCGGGTCGAAACCGAGACGGACTTTGGGCTGGCAGACGACACCGTGGTGTGTGATCGCGAGCAGATCGTGCAGGCGTTGATCTCGCTCATGATCAACGCCGTGGAGGCGATGCCGGCCGGCGGCCGCCTGACCTTGAAGACCTGGGAGGAGACGCCCCGGCGGGTCTGCCTCGCCGTGAGCGATACCGGCGTGGGTATCCCGGAGGACGTCCGGGAGCGGATTTTCGATCCGTTCTTCAGCACCAAGCGCGACGCCAAGGGCGTTGGGCTGGGGCTGGCGGTGGTCTACGGCATCGTGCAACGGCACGAGGGCCGGATAGCCGTCGCGTCCGCTCCGGGCGCGGGCACCACGTTCACCATTGACATCCCGCGGGATCCCTCGGCCGCGGTCAGGGAGGGCGCGCCGTCGAGGCTCACGGGCGCACCGGCCATATGAACCAGCGCAGGATTCTCATCGTGGACGACGAGCTGTCGGTCCGGAAATCGTTAGAAGAATGGTTCCGGGAGGACGGCTTCCAAGTGGAGACGGCCGAAGACGGTGAGGCGGCGCTCAAGAAGCTGCCGGCCGGTCCGTTCGACATCATGGTGATCGACCTCAAAATGCCCGGTATGGACGGCATGACGCTCCAGAAGCGGGTCCGCGAGGTGGACCGGGACGCCACCATCATCATCCTCAC
>DATECF010000081.1:0-3476 GCA_035287045.1 Gemmatimonadales bacterium
GCCGAGGCCTTCCTGGCGGCGGCGGGGACGGAGGGCCTCACGCTCGACCGTGGCGCCGTGTTGGCCGCGTACGCGGAGTTGGAACCGGAGGTTGAAGCGGGCCGTTTCCGGCCGTACCGGGAGGTGCTGGTGGAGACGGCCGTGAGGGTGGCCCGGCGACTCGGCTGGGGAATCACCGGGCAAGGCGCGCGGTTTCTCCCGGAGAGCCTGCCCCGGTGGCGACCGTTCCCGGATACCGGTCCGGCCCTGGAGGCGCTGCACCGCGCGGGGTACGCCCTGGGCATCCTCTCCAACGTGGATGACGACCTGCTCGCCGGGACGCTGGGACATTTCCCGGTGCGCGTCGATCTCCTGGTCACCGCCCAGCAGGTGGGGTCCTACAAGCCCGCGCACGGGCATTTCCTGGAAGCCCGCCGGCGGCTCGGGGGCCGGCGCTGGCTGCACGCGGCCCAGAGTTATTTCCATGACGTGGAGCCGGCAGCGGCGCTGGGCATTCCTGTGGTGTGGGTGAACCGAAAGAGCGAATCGCCGGGTGGGGCGGCACGGCCGGACAGGGAGGTGCCGGATCTCGCGGCTCTGGTGGAGTGGCTCGATGCCGGCGGAGGCTGATCAGGCCCTCGGCGTGCCTTCCTCCGGGAGATCGGGCAGGTGATGCGGCATGGCGCGTGAGAGCCGGGCGACGTAAAAGAACCCGCCCGTGGGCCGGTCGATGTCCGCCGCGCGGACGACCAGCTCGAGGATCTCGTCGCACTGCTCCGGCGGCACCACGACCTTGAGGATCGTCTTCTCGTATTGCAGCGGCAGGCCGCTCTTCTGTACCGGATCGCCCACGGACGACCCGCGGGCGTGGTATATCGCGGCCGCGTTGATCCCGCGAGCCTTGAGGGCCCGCAGCGCCTTGAGGCCGGCTCCCCGGTAGAGCACGCCCGTGATCAGACGGGCCTCCTCGCGGGGTATGCCGTAGCGCCCGAGCGCCGACACCCGCTCGGTCATGAGCCCCCTTTGGTCAACCGCTCGAGCACTTCCGGCGGCACGTACGTGGCCGCCTTCTCCAGCGGCGTGATGTACATGAAGCCCATCCCCGGGGTGTCGAGTCCTCCGGCCAGGTACATGCGCTCGAAGATGCGATCCACCTGGTCGTCTGCCACGACGATGTCCACGATTTCCTTCTCGACTTCCACCGCGATGCCCAGGACGCCGAGTCGTTCGCGCACGCCGGTGCCCCGGGCGAAGTAGACGGTGGCGCCGTGGGCGCCGGCCTCGACCGCCGCCCGGACGATCTTGTCGCCCAGCCCCCGTTGCACGATGCAGGTGATGAGGGCGACGTCGGTGAGATCGGTGAGGCGGCGTTCCGCGGTCATGACGCGAGCACCTCGGGCAGGTGAGCGGTGGCCGGTGGCGGCTCCGCGTGCCGGGCGCGCCACTGGAGGTAGAGGCCCAGGGCCGTGACGGCGATGATTGGCCCGAGCGAGGCGGCCGCCAGTATCCCGAACCCTTCCACGGCGCCCGTGGCGTCGCCCAGGCCGAGCCCCATGGCCAGCACGAGCGGGACGGTGACCGGTCCGGTGGTGACCCCGGCGCTGTCCCACGCGACGTTGACGTACTCCTCGGAAGAAAACGTGGTGAGCACCACGGCGAGGCCGTACAGCGGAACCAGGAGGTAGGTGAGCGGGATGGCCAGGACGATCTTCACGACGCCGAGCGCGATGCCCGCGCCCACGCCTCCCGCCACCGCATACATCAGGGCGGACTTCTTGAACGCCCCGCTGGTGAGGCTCTCCACGGTGAGTCCCATGGCATTGAGCGCCGGCTCAGCCATGGTGGCGCCGAACCCGAGCACCAGCGCGAACGCCACGGTGATGCCGACCCCGACGCCGAACGGGAACAATGGGGACTCCCGCATGGCGGCAATGCCGGTGAACGTGCCGGGAATCAACCGGCCGGACTGGTCGCCCAGCTCCACCAGGCCGTAGGCCAGCCCGAGGTTGAAGATCACAATCCCGATGATGGTGAGCCCGATGCCGTAGCGGACCGTCCGCGCGTCCGCCAGCGGCCGGCGCAGCACCAGCTTGAGCACCAGGATGAGGAACAGAACCAGCGGCACAATGGCGCGCAGGCCGGTGAGCGTCGCCTGGATGAACGGATTCCGGTACCACAGGCCTTCGCCGGCCTCCGAGATCACCGGCGCGAGGCGCTGCAGGACCGCCTCCGGGGGAACCAGGCCGTGGAGTCCCCACGCCACCAGCAGCACCACGAGGACGGGGAAGATGGATGCCAGGGTGACGATCCCGAACCCCGCCACCGACGCGTCGCTCTCGCCCACCGCCGCCGCCACGCCGATGCCGAGCGCCAGCACCAGCGGCACGGTCACGGGGCCGGTGGTCACGGCGCCCAGGTCCCAGGCGAGGCTGACGACCGAGGCCAGCTCCGGCCTGAAATGGAGGTGGGCGGTCAGCAGGAGCGTCGGCACCAGACTGAGATAAATCAGGGGCTTGAGGCTCCAGCGGTATACGAACCGCAAGGTGCCGAGTACGGCCGCCAGGCCCACCCCGATCCCCACGGCGAAAACCAGTCCGAACGCCCAGCGCGTCAGCAGGCCGTAGAGGTAGGGAGCCTCTCGCGGATTCACCACGGTGCCCGCCGCCTGTAACGCGCCGACGGCCGGCTCGGCGAAGGTGACGCCGACGCCCAGCACGAAGGCGATGGCGAGGACCCAGGGCAGGCTCACCTTCTGGGGCAGCCCGTTGCCGATCAACTCGGCGAACGGCATCAGGCCCAGTTTCAATCCTTCCAGGAACAGCATCAGCCCGAGCATCACGGCGAAGACGCCCATGCCGATGGCCGCCGCGTCTTCCAGCGGGTGCCGGAGGACCAGCCACTGGAACAGCACCAGGTAGGCGGCCAGCGGTGCCACGGTGCGCAACTGCTCGCCGAAGCGCGAGCCGACGTAGGGTTGGAGCAGGCGGTAGACGTCCAGGCCCCGCAGTTTGAGCCGGGGCGGGCGGTAGGGCAGGTCGCGGCCCTCCGCGTCGCGCGCCATGGGCGGCGCGAGATGGCGGTAACTGATCTGGGTGTGCCGGAGACGGATCTCCCGGACGTAGTCCCCGAAGCGGATGGACGGGCTCAAGGTCTGGCGCGAATGGCTCAGCGCGGCAGGCTGCCCCGTTCGCGCGCCTGGGTCAGCAGTCGCTCCATGAAGTCCACGCGTTCGGCTAGCTCGGCCACGTCGGCACGCACGGCCTCCAGGTCTTCCGCCATGGCCGCCGAGTCGGCCGGTAACCGGTGGATCGCGGGTCCCGGATCGGACGGGTTCCAGCGGATCACGCGTCGCCCGTCCGAGTCGCGGAATTCGCCGGCGGCGACGAGAATGACGTCGTAGAGCCACCACAGGCCGAACCCGCCGAGCGTGCCCAGCATCAGGAGGCCGGTGCCGATTTTTCCGACATAGAATCGGTGGCCCCCGAACACGCCCAGCA
>DATECF010000082.1:0-2938 GCA_035287045.1 Gemmatimonadales bacterium
AAGGCCCAAGCCGGCATCAACGTGGTGCACTGGGACCTCCGGGTGGCGCCGCTCCCGGCGCCGCAGGGAGACCAGGGCGGGGGCGGGGGCGGGTTCGGCGGCGGCGGAACCCAGGGTCCGTATGTGCTGCCGGGTCAGTACGGGGTGGCGCTCACGGTGGATGGCCGGGAATCGGTGGCCAATGGACAGGGCACGTCGCGGACCCTGACGGTGGAGGGCGACCCCGACATCGCGATCAGCGACGCGGACCGGCGGGTCTGGTTCGAGACCGCCACGGAGCTGCACACCCTGCACGGCCGCGCGAACGCCGCGGCGGACGCCCTCAACCAGATGAACCAGCGGATGGGCCAGATCCGGGAGGCGCTCCGGGACGCCAAAGAGGCCCCCGCCGACCTCCGGACGCGGGTGGACTCGGTCGGCGCCGCGCTCGACACGCTGCGGCGTCGGGTGGTCGGAGGTGGTTTCGGCGGTGGCGGTGGCGGCGGCGCGGCGGCCATCCGGGGCCGCATTGCCCAGCTCAAGGGTGGCGTGATGAACTCCACCTCGTTGCCCACCGAGGTGCAGATGCGCCAGCTCGGCGAGGTGCGTCAGGCGCTGCCCAGGGCAGTGGAGGCCGTGAACGCGCTGGTGGCGCGGTTCACCCCGCTCCTGGAGGAGTTGTCGCGACAGGGCGTGTACCCACAGCCGCCCAAGCCGATCGGCGAGGAGCGCTAGAAGCGGATGGAGGAGGGATGGACGGCCGTTACCGCTTCTTGAGCTCGCTCGCGAACAGCGATAGCTCGTCGTTGATGAGAAACCGGTTCTGATCCACGACGATCGTGGTCGGGTAGTGCAGCACCGGGTCGTAGGCCACAACCAGCGAATCGGCCAGCACGTTGATCGCGATTTGCGCCTGCCGGAAGAGCCCCTCCACCGTGAAGTACGACCTGAACGCGGAGTCGGGAACCGCCGTGCCGCTGTCGGCATACGTCACCGCCATGATCACCGTGTCCTCCACGCTGACCAACACGGGCCTGGTGAGGTTCGCCTCGCAGGGACATTCGCGGGTGAAGCGATAGTCGTAGGCCGCAATGGCCTGCGACGTCCAGAGATCGTATTGGCGGTTGAGCTCTCGCTGGATGGATTCGAGCCGCTCATCGGAGAACGTGACGCTGGAGCACCCGGCCAGGACGGCCGGCCCCAGGATCGAAAGCCACGCCCAGCTCACGGCGCACCGGTCCCAGGCACGGAGCGACCTGGCATCCGCGCCAGCTCGGCTTCCGCGGCCAGGTATCCGAACGCCGCCCATTGGGAGCGCGCGCCGACCACGGCGCGGAAGATCCGGTCGGCTTCCGCCTGCCGACCATTGACCAGGTGCCACGTCCCCACGCCATACGCCGTCGTCACATCGTCGAGCGACGGCTCACCCGACGGTGACAACCGCAGCACCGAATCCTGGGGCAGTTCCCCTTTGTACATCAGCAGCAGCCGCTGGTATGAGCGGTTCTCGATGATGTCCAGGTCGTTATTGATGGGCGCCAGCACCCGCGCCGCGTCGGCCGTCCGGCCGAGCCGGCGCAGGGTGAGATAGAGCCAGTTGGACGTGGCCACCAGCATGTCCGGGTTCTTCGAGACCCCGAGGCACTGCCGATACGCCCGGAGAGCATTCTCGAAGTCGCCTCGGAGGTAGTAGGCCAGGCCCAGGTGATACCAGATGTTGGACTGCAGCGTGCTGGTGGGCGTGTTGCGCGCATTGGGCAACCCGTCCGGCTCCACCTCGTCGGGCTGGCCGGCGATGATCCTGGCGGCGCGTTCCAGGTCCTGGACCGCCGGGTCCAGCCGCCGGAGCGAGAGATAGCGGTGGCCCCGGTGCCGGTAGAATCGGGCGTCATCGGGGAATGCCTCGATCCCGGAGGCGAAGGCCTCTACGGCGTCGCGGTACCGGCCCAGATACGCAATCCGGCGTCCCACCCATACCAGCGCGTCGGCGCTGGAGTCGCGCGCGTAGGCCGCCTGGGCTTCCGTGAGCAGGCGCTCCCGGGCCGCGCGCAGGCTGTCGGGGAGTTCGGGTGCTCTGAGGGTGTCACCCAGCAGGGAAACGGCTTCATAGGTGACGGCTCCGGCGTTGGGTCGGGTGCCGCACGCGGCCAGCAAGGCCCCGCACAGCGCAAGGGGGAGGGGTAGGCGCATGGTCAACGCTAGCGTTCGGTTGCCCGTGGCGCCACCGGCTGGATCCGCCCCCCGGAAGCCCGGCTAGGGTTCGATGATGAGGTTCCGTCGGGTCCTGGCGATGGGGCTCCCCGGCGCCGCGACCGTGAGCTCCAGGGCATAGGTGCCCGGGCTTGCCTCCGGCATCGCGATGGCCAGGGCCCTCGGGTAGACGGTCACGCCGGCCGGCGGCGTTTCTTCCCAGCTGAGGCTCACGTAGCCAGGATCTCGGCTGGCGAGGCCGGCCCACTCCGCCGCCTGCCGAATCCAGCTCCGGCTCACGCGGGTGACGCTCAGCGTGATGCGAACGGGCCGGGCGGATCGCTCCAGGCCGTAGGTCTCCCAGAATATCCCGACGCGCTCACCACGTTGCGCCCGCGCCACCGGGCGCACGAGCGGCAGCACGTCCGCGAGGGAGGGGTGCAGGGAATCGGCCGGCAGCGAGCGCAGCAGTAAGGGGTCGGATACCGTGACCCCCCCCGTGAGCGGAGCGACCGGGAGCCAGTACCGGGCCCGGGCGGCGTGCACGCTGTCCGCCGTGTCCAGCGTCTCGATGCTCAGCAGGGCGGGGACGGCGGGCGCGATCGCGGTCATCACTCCCTCCGGCCCGCTGCCGGTTCCGCGAACGATCACGGGCTCGGTAGGCCCGTCCTGTGCCAGCGCCAGGGCCGCCCGCACCTCGCGGACCATTCGTCCCTCGAGGCGCTCGTCGATGATCCGCCCCGTGCTGCCGTGCTCGCGGCGGGTGCCA
>DATECF010000083.1:0-5731 GCA_035287045.1 Gemmatimonadales bacterium
TCATCGCCCATACCCGACCGCGCCCAAGCGTCGAGTCCACCCCGCACCACTAGCGCCCGGCGGAACCTCACCAGCGCGCGCCGGACCAAATTCGTGAACTTCTGGGACGCGACAGTAGATTCACCGCCATCACCCCTGGCCCCGAGACGCTCCATGCGCAACGCACTTCTCTGGTCCGCGGCGCTCCTGATGCCCGTCGTCCTGGGCGCGCAGCAACCCATCGTCCTTCGCGCGGACCGCGTGTTCGACGCCGTCGCGCCCGCGGTCCACACCGGATGGGAAGTGGTCGTCACCGGTGACCGCATCACCGCCGCAGGTCCGGCGGGAAGGGCGGCGCGACCCGCCGGGGCGAGCGTGATCGAGCTCTCGGACATGACGCTGTTGCCGGGTCTCATTGAGGGCCACTCGCACCTGTTGCTCCACCCGTACAATGAAGCCTCCTGGAACAATCAGGTCCTGTTCGAGCCGCTGGCCGTGCGGACGGCGCGTGCCACCGTCGCCGCGCGCGCCACGCTGATGGCCGGCATCACCACCACGCGCGATCTGGGCACGGAGGGCGCCGGATACGCCGACGCGGGCCTCAAGCAGGCGATCGACCTTGGCATCATCCCGGGCCCCCGCATGATCGTCACCACCAGGGCGATCGTCACCACCGGGAGCTACGGTCCCAAGGGCGCGCAGGAATGGAGCCTGCCGCTGGGCGCCGAGGAGGCCAACGGCCGTGACGAGCTGATCCGGGTGGTGCGGGACCAGATGGGCCGCGGCGCCGACTGGATCAAGGTGTACGCGGACTACCGCTGGGGGCCGAGTGGCGAAGCCCGCCCGTCGTTCACCCAGGAGGAGCTGGACCTCATCGTTGAAGTCGCCGGTAGCGCCGGACGGCCCGTGGTGGCGCATGCGGCCACGGCGGAAGGGATGCGCCGGGCCACGCTGGCCGGTGTCGCGACCATCGAGCACGGCGACGGCGGGACCCCCGAGGTGTTCCGTCTGATGGCCGAGAAGGGTGTGGCCTTCTGCCCCACGCTCGCAGCCGGCGACGCCACGGCGCAGTACGCCGGCTGGCGCAAAGGCACTGACCCCGAGCCCGCCCGCATCGCGGCGAAGCGAGAGTCCTTCAAGGCGGCGCTGGCCGCGGGCGTACCCATGTGTTTCGGCGGCGACGTGGGTGTGTACCCCCACGGAGACAACGTGCGGGAGCTGGAGCTGATGGTGAGCTACGGGATGGGCGCCGTCCCCGCGCTGATGGCCGCGACCTCCGGCAACGCCAGGATCCTCAAGCTCGAGGAGCGCCTCGGGACGATTCGGGCCGGACTCCTGGCGGATCTGATCGCGGTGGACGGCGATCCCACCCGGGACATTTCAGCCTTGCGCCGGGTCCGTTTCGTGATGAAAGGCGGCGCGGTCGTGCGCGAGCCCTAGAAGGGGATGAACGCAGGGGCCTAGCGCCCCACATAGATCCGCCGCGCCAGCTGATCGTCCACGGCGAACTCGGTGTGGCCGATCCGCATGACGAACGCGGGATACCGCTGCAGCAGCAGCACCTCCACGCCGGGGAGCACGCCCAGCGCCACCAGGTGCGCCGTGGGCTCGCTTCCGGGCTGGTCCAGGCGCACCACTCGGGCGCTGTCTCCCTCTCCCAGCAACGTGACCGGGACCTCGTTCGGCATCCGTCCCTCAGCCACGGTCGCCTCCGCGTGACGTGAACAGGCGCCCCAGCCGGTCCATCCACCGCGGCGTCTCGGGGTTCTCGAAACCGCAGTGCGGGCAGCGGACCCAACGACAGCCGCCCGTGAGCGGGCAGACGCCGCACGCCGATTGCCCACGGTCCTCCGTGAACTCGCGGGCGCAAAACCCGCAGACCATAGGGCGCGCGGCGGTGGCCGTCACAGAATGGCTCGCAGCACCAGGTTGAGCAGCCACCCGGCCCCGAAGGCGACCGGCGTGATGAGCGCGAGCATGGCGATGGCGGTTTTGGCGCCGCGCTCCTTCAACATCATGAGGAACTGCGCAATGCAGGGCACGAACAGCGTGAGCGTCACCGCCGCCACCGTGAGCTGAATGGGACTCAATACGCCCTGCTGCTGCAGGTCGAACAGGCCGGCCGCGCCGTAGTCCCGGCGGAAGAATCCGAACAGAAAGATCGTCGCCGTCTCGATCGGCAGCCCCAACGCCCCAACCAGCGGCTTCAGCCCGCCGACCACCACCTGAAACAGCCCCGTGAGCTTGCCCGCCCACAGGAACACGCTGGCCAACAGAAACAGCGGCAGCACTTCGAGGAAGTACCACTGCATCCGCGCCAGGGTCTTGGTGAGCACGTTTCCCAGCCGCGGCCGGCGGAGCGGCGGGAGCTCCATGTGGAAGACCGGCCCGTCTCCCGGCAGCACCCGCGCGCCCAGCGCGCCGATCACCACAAACGTGCCGAGCACCGAAAGGCTCCACACGCCGAGTGCCAGGGGCTCGTGCGCCATCAGCGCCAGGATCACGCCCAGCTGGGCGGAGCACGGGATCGCCAGGGCCAGGAGCATCGTCGCCAGCACCCGCTCCCGCTTGGTCTCCAGGGTGCGCGTGACCATGGTCGCCATGGTGTCACAGGCGAAGCCGAGCACGATGGGAATCACGGCCCTGCCGCTCAACCCCAGCCGCTTGAACAAGCGATCCACCAGGAGCGCCAACCGGGGGAAATAGCCCGAGTCTTCCAGCAATGAGAAGAACAGAAAGAACGTCCCCACGATCGGCAGGATAATCGCCACCGCGTAACGCACGCCCAGCGTGAGCAGCCCGAACTCACCCACGAACAGCGAGCGCACCGGTTCCCAGGGAATGCCGGCGAATAGCCGGTTGAACCACGGGTTCAGCCGCTGCTCGAAGACCGGTCCTTCGAGCCAGTCCACCAGCGTGCCGCCGCCAAGCTGCCCCACGAACTGGTACAGCCCGAGGTAGATGACCAGCAACAGGATCGGGATGCCCGTCGCGGGACGGGCGAGCAGCCGGCCCAGCCGGTGGCCCCATTCGGCGCGGCGGCCGGCGGCGGGCACCACCACACCCGCCGCCATCTGCTCCCCGGCGTGTTGACGCTCCACCGCCACCCGGTACGCGGGCGGCTCGCCGAAGCCGGCCCCGTGCTCTCGGGCAATCGCCACCGCCCGCACTCCCCCGTCCGCCTCGCCCGCTCGAACGGCGGAGATCACATCGGCGTCCCCTTGGACCAGCAGCGCGGCGAGCGCGGTGCCATCAACCGGGTAGGTACCCGAGAGCTCGGCCCGAACTGCGCGAATCGCCGCGCCGACCCCGTTGCCGTACACCGGAGGCAGCGGTGCGGGCCCATAGCTCGCGGCCACGATCGCCTGCTGGAGCGCCGCGATGCCCTTCCCCTCCACCGCCACGATCGGCACCACCGGCACGCCCAGCCGCCGGGACAGCTCGGGCGCGTCCAGCGTGAGCCCCAGGCGGGCCGCCTCGTCCATCATGTTCACGGCCACGACCAGGGGCCGGCCCAATTCGACCAGCTGCAACGTGAGCGCCAGCATGCGCGACACGTTCTTCGCGTCCACCACGTGTACCAGAACGTCCGCGCCGCCCTCCAGCAGGAAGCGCCGCACTACCCCCTGCTCCTCCGTGGCGGGCGTCAGCGAGTAGAGGCCGGGCGTATCCAGCAATTCGACGTGCCGCCCGCCAAAGGCTCCGGCGCCTCGCGAGATCTCCACCGAGGTCCCCGGGTAATTGGAGACGGTGACGTACCGGCCGGTCAGCCGGTTGAACAGCGCGCTCTTGCCCACGTTGGGGCTACCGATGAGCGCCACTCGAAGGGGGCCAGTGGGAGCAGCGAGACTGAGTCTCATTCGCGGGAATGATGCGTCGGCCGACCCAAAGGCATGGTGAGCTCCACGTAAAGGTCCCTTAACGGGGCGCAGGACCGAGGGCCGTCTCCTGCCGCCGCGCCCGGTGGCGGCGTTCCTGGCGCCACGCTACCGTTTGGAAGTGCAGATGCGCGAACAGGTTGCCCTCGCCCAGTACACCACTATCAGGTTGGGTGGTTCCGCGCGGTACTTCGCCGACTGCGGTTCGGAAGAAGAGGTCCGGGAGAGCTTGCGTTTTGCCCGCGGGCGAGGCATTCCCGTGCAGATCATCGGCGGCGGGAGCAACGTCGTTTTCCCAGACGCCGGGTTCCCCGGCCTGGTGCTGCGCGTGGTACTCGGCGGCGTCACGATTCGCGAGGACCGCAACGCCGCGGATGTCGCTGCGGGCGCCGGGGTGGTATGGGACGAGCTGGTGGAGGAGACGGTGCGCCGGGGCCTATCGGGCATCGAGTGCTTGTCCGGCATCCCCGGGTTCGTCGGCGGTACGCCCATCCAGAACGTGGGCGCCTACGGGCAGGAGGTAGCCGAGACGATCACGGGCGTAACCTGTCTATCGCGCGACTCGCTGGAGCGTGTGACCCTTGACGCCGCGAGTTGCGGCTTCGGTTACCGCACCAGCCGGTTCAAGCGGGCGGATCGGGATCGCTACGTGGTGCTCGGCGTGACGTTCCGCCTCCGCCGGAACGCGGTCCCGACGCTCCGGTATCCCGAGCTGGCAAACGCCGTCGCCGAGCAAGGGGACCTGGCGCGGCTCACGCCGGCCGAGGCCGTACGGCTCGTCCGCGAGACGGTGCTGGCGCTCCGCCGACGCAAATCCATGGTGCTGGATGCGGACGATCCCAACACCAAATCGGTGGGTTCATTCTTTCTCAACCCGGTGCTGTCACCCGAGGCCTTCGCCGAGCTGGAGCGGCGGTGGAAGACGGGGGGTGGGAGCGTTCCGATCCCCACCTTCCCCACCCCGAACGGGGTCAAGGTCCCGGCGGCCTGGCTGGTGGAGCAGGCGGGATTCCAGAAAGGACATCGAAAGGACGGGGCCGGCATTTCCAGCCGGCACGCCCTGGCGCTGGTGAACCTGGGGGGCACGACGGCCCAACTCCTGGCGTTGGCCGAGGAGATTGAACGGGCGGTGCAGCAGAAGTTCGGCGTCCGGTTGGAGCGCGAGCCGGTGGTCGTGAGCGCGGGCTCACCTCCGGATGCTCAGACCCACCTTGCAAGATCCAGGAGAGATCCTCACTAGGGGACGGCGCCGCATGTCCCACCGACGCGGCTTCGCTCCAAACACCCCCTTACGGCCTCACGGGTGGCTGCAAGGCAAACACGAAGGTGCCTTCGTTAGGGGTGAGGTACGTTGTTCCCAGCGTGTAGATCATGCCATCGCTCGATACAGTCCCCCGGAAAAACGACGTCCCACCGCCAGGAAAGGTCACTCCCCCGTGTTTCCACGCCACCGTTCCGTCAGCCTCGATCATGGAGATCGGTCCGTCCATGACGTACACGTAGCGGCCCACGGCAACCGGCCAGCTCAGCCCAGCGGGACGCTCCATCGACCACCTCTGTTCTCCGGTTCTGGCGTCGCGCCCTTCCACGACATTATCACCGCGGGCAAAAACGACCACGTCGTCCAGGATCACTGGCCGTGCCCGATACTCGGTGACGTGCGGGTCGTTCGTCACCTCCCACAGGAGCGCGCCGTCCACGAGCCGCAGCGCAGAGGCCCGGCCAATCGCACTGCCGACGATGAGCCGATCCTGCCACACGGCGCCCCCATTGACCGTCCCCCCGAAGATCCCCGCAGAGTCCGGAAGCGGGTACCGCCATGCCTCCGACCCGTCGCTTCGCCGCAAGGCGATCACGTGCCCGGCACCAACGGG
>DATECF010000084.1:0-2978 GCA_035287045.1 Gemmatimonadales bacterium
GTGGCGGCCCGGGGTGGGGAGCCGCGCTGGATCAACTTCTCCACGCTCGTGCTGCCCGGGCGCGCCGGCATCGTGCACCTCTTCCGGGATGTCAGTGAGGCGCGGGCGCGGGAGCGCCTGGCGGAGGCCATCCTCGCCGGTCGCGTGCGTCCGCCGGAGGGTTCGGCGTCCCCCTTGGCGGCGCTCACGCGGCGGGAGCTCGAGGTCCTCCAGCTGCTCGCCAGAGGGGCGGACACCAGAGAGATCGCCGGGGCCCTGTTTATCTCGGTGCTCACCGCGCGCAATCACGTGCAGCACATCCTGCGCAAACTCGGCGCTACCTCGCGGGCCGAGGCCGTGGCCATCGCCCTACGCGGCTCTCCACCCGGCTCCTAAGCTTTCCGTCCTGCGGAAATGAAGCATCCGCACCAGGCGAATGGTGCGGATGCTTCATTGTTGCTGGCTCCTGCGGGCCATACGATGCAGCCAACCGACCGGTCGGACGATTTTCCCCGCCCCACTGCCCAGGGAGGTGCGCGGATGGCGATGACCATGGCCGAGAAGATCCTCGCCCGCGCGGCGGGTCGCCCCACGGTGGCCCCGGGCGAATTCGTGGTCGCCGACGTCGACCTGGCCATGGTGCACGATATCTTCGCCGCGACGGTCTTCGCCCTGCTTCGCTCGGCCGGGTTTTCCCAGGTGTGGGACCGCACGCGGCTCGTGGCGGTCATCGACCACCTGGTCCCTCCACCGACTGAAGCCGCGGCCCGGGTCCACCAGCAGATCCGTCGCGACGTCACCGACTTCGGCCTCACCCACTTCTACGACTGCGGCACCGGGATCTGCCATCAATTGCTGGGGGAGCGCGGTCACGTCCGTCCGGGGATGCTGCTGGTCGGCACGGACTCCCACACGACCACCCACGGGGCTCTGGGGGCAGCGGCGACGGGAATCGGATCGACCGAGATGGCCTACGTCCTGGCGACGGGCCGGCTGTGGTTCCGCGTCCCCGAGACGATCCGCATCCTGCTGCGCGGCACGCTGGGCAGTGGCGTGGGGTGGAAGGACGCCATCCTCCACCTGGCCGGTCGTATGGGAGCCGATGGGGCGCAATACCGGGCGTTGGAGTTCGGCGGACCGGCGCTGCCGGCGGTGGGGGTCGGCGGCCGGCTCACGATGGCGAACATGGCGGTGGAGCTCGGCGCCAAGTTCGGTCTCTTCCCCGCCGATGCCGTGACGATGGAGTACCTGGCGATCCGGGGCGTCGAGGCCACCGCCTTCAGCGCCGACGCGGACGCCACGTATGCCGAAACCCTGGTCATAGACCTCACGGACCTGGAGCCTCAGGTCTCTCTGCCCCACTCGGTTGATCGCGTGCAGCCTGTATCAGCGGTGGAGGACCTGCCCATTGATCAGGCTTTCATCGGCTCGTGCACCAACGGACGGGTGGAAGACCTGCAGGTCGCGGCGGAGTACCTGGCGGGGCGCCACGTCCACCCCCACACGAGGCTGATCGTGGCCCCGGCGTCGCGCGCCGTCGAGCAAGAGGCGATGGAGCGCGGCATCCTATCCACGCTCCTGGACGCCGGCGCCGTGCTGCTGCCGCCGGGGTGTGGGCCGTGCTTCGGCGGCCATCAGGGCCTGCTGGCCCCGGGCGAGCGCTGCATCGGGACGCACAACCGGAACTTCGCCGGCCGGATGGGCAGCCCCGAAGCGGAGATCTATCTGGCCTCCCCGGCCACCGTCGCGGCCAGCGCGCTGTATGGCCGCATCACCGATCCGCGCCGGGTGGAAAGGAGCCTCCGTTATGCCTTCCGCTGACACTCCCCCCGCCGGAATGATCCGCGGCCGGGCCTGGCTGTTCGGCGACGACATCAACACTGATCTGCTGGCACCGGGGGCTTATGCCGTTGCGCCCCTGGCGGAGCGCGTGCGACACACGCTGGAGGCGGTCAACCCCCGCTTCGCCGACGAGGTCCGCCGGGGGGACGTGCTCATCGCCGGCACCAACTTCGGCTGCGGCAGCAGCCGGGAGCATGCTCCGGAGGCCTTGAAGGCGCTGGGGGTCGGCTGCGTGGTCGCCGAGTCCCTGGCCCGCATCTTCCTGCGCAACGCGGTCGCCATCGGCCTCCCCGTGCTGGTCTGTCCCGGGGTCACGGCGGCGTTTGCGCAGGGCGACCCTGTGCAGGTTGACCTCGCCACCGGCCGCGTCACCAACGAGCGCACAAGGACCGTCCTGCAGGCGAGCCCGCTGCCCGAGATGATGCGAGAATTGCTGGCCGCGGGCGGCGTGCTGCCCATGCTGCGCCGGCTCGCCGAGAGCCAGGGCGCGGGCCGCGGGTGGATCGATGATCTGGGAGCCTGAGCACGAACGGATGGACCGGCCGGCCCTGCGCCGGCTGCAACTGGAGCGCCTGCGCACCGTCGCGGCCCGCGTCTACGCGCGGCTCCCGTTCTACCGGGAGATGTTCGATGCGCGCGGACTCCACCCCGATGCCATCACCTCGCTCGACGACCTAGCGCAACTGCCCTGCACCACTAAAAGCGACCTGCGCCGCCTCTATCCGTTCGGTCTGTTGGCGGTCGCCCCGGAGGAACCCGTGGAACTGCACTGCTCCTCGGGGACCACGGGCTCGCCCAAGCAGCTCCCGCGCAGCGAGGGAAAGGCGCTGCGGGTGTTGGACAGGCGGCAACTGCAGGAGGCGTGATCCATGGGGACGAACCGCGGCGGCCGCCGCTGGATCTACGACTGGAATTGCGGGCGGGGGGCGCCCCGGGCGGCCCGACCATTTGAGCTCAACGACGAGACGCTGCGCGACGGACTGCAGAGTCCGTCGGTCCTCCATCCGCCCGTGGAAACCAAGTGCGAGATCCTTCATCTAATGGCGGAGTTGGGGATCGAGAGCGCCGACATCGGCTATCCCGGCGCCGGTCCGCGCGCCCTGGACGACGTGGTGACCCTGGCCCAGGAGGTCTCGCACGCCCGTCTGCCGCTTCGG
>DATECF010000085.1:0-2669 GCA_035287045.1 Gemmatimonadales bacterium
ATGCCACGAAGGTTCCCAAGGGTTCGTTCTACCACCATTTCAAGAACAAGGAAGACTTCGCCCTCCAGGTGATCGACCGCTACATGGACGCCGTGCACGCGGTACTGGACGCGATCCTCGCCGACACCTCCCGGCCGCCGCTGGATCGAGTGCGCGCGTTCTTCGAGGCGGTACGCGAGAGCTACGCTTCGGAAGGGTACTTGGGTTGCCTCCTGGGCCAGCTTGGGCAAGAGCTGTCGGGTGTGAGCCCCGTGTTCCGCGCCAAGATCGAAGGCTGCCTGCACGCGATCGCCTCGAGCATCGGGGTCTGCCTGGCAGAGGCGGCGCGACAGCGGGATCTGCCTCACGACACCGACCCGCGGCAGCTCGGCGAGATCTTGGTGAACTGCTGGGAGGGCGCCGCGCTCCGCTCGCGTCTGCTGCGCAGCCCGGCCCCGTTACAGGCGGTGCTCGATTTCTACTTCCGCGTGGCCTCGCCCGTATGAGGCTCTTTTTTTGCCCTCGACTAGACCATTCGGTCTAGTCATCGCTTCAAACCGAGGAGGTTCCAATGCCGCGCTCGCTGTGGATGCTCGCCGCGCTGATGGCCCCTGCTGCCGGTGCGCTCGCCGCGCAGGAGACCGACGCCCTCATCCAGAACGCGCTGCGCGCCGCCCCGCCCGCCGTGGCGCAGGGGGCGAGCGTGGTGGACGGGAAGCATGCCGTGCTCCGCCGCGGCTCCAACGCGTGGACCTGCATGCCGGACGATCCTGCCATCCCCGGTGACGCGCCGATGTGCCTCGACGCGCCGTGGTTCGAGCTGATCGACGCCCTCACGAACAAGCGGGCGCCGAAGATCGAGCGCGTGGGCGTGGGCTACATGCTCCAGGGTGATTTCCCCGTGAGTAACGTGGACCCCTATGCCAGCGCCCCCACGCCGGACAATCAGTGGGTTGCCGAGGGCCCCCCGCACGTCATGATGGTGTTCCCGGATTCCAAAACGCTCGACGGATTGCCCACCGACCCGAACGCGGGCGGGCCGTGGGTGATGTGGAAAGGGACGCCTTATGCGCACCTGATGATTCCCACGGCCCCGCGCCGGCCGTAGGGGGACGGACGGAGGCGGACACGCCCGCACGGCCGTGTCCAGGTAACCAGGCCGCTGACTGGTAGACGGCCACGCCGAAGGGCTCGGGGCGCTTCTGTCGGCTTGTGGTCTAAACGCTGAGTGAGTTCGAGGCGCCTCGCGACCACCCGCGGTTTCGAGCGCTGCTGGCAAAGCACGCGAGCCGCTAGCTGGCCGAATCCCCGGCTGGGGTTCCAGGCTTGCTGGATCTCTTTCCATCGAGTATTATCGGATAATATCCAGTGGGAGTATTCGTGCCGGTGTACGACAGGATCTCCATCACCCTGCCCCGCGACGTGTTGGCCGCAGCCGACATGCAGGCGCGCGCGCTGGACCGCTCGCGGAGCTGGCTGGTGGCTGAGGCGCTACGGCGGTACCTGCGTGCGCCGAGCGTTTCCGCGCCCGGCCGCGTAAGCGAGCCGGCGCCCGTCGCCTACGCCGCTCGAGAGGTGGCGGAAGCTCGCACCCGGCACCTGGCCGCCGAGATGCAGCTTCCCGCTGAGGAACGACTGCTCCGGGCGGAGCAGCTGGGACAGTTGGCGCGACAGGCTCAACGGCGCGGGCGCCGGCAGCAGGTCATTGCCTTCGACACCTATGAGGACTTCTACGAATGGAAGAAGGCGCGCCTGGTTGGGGCGTAGGACCCAGGATCAAAGCACTTCAGGTATGCGCCGCCCTCAACGCGGCCGGGGCCAAATACCTCGTGATTGGTGGCGTCGCGTGCGTCCTCCACGGGTACGCCCGGGCCACCACGGACGTGGATATTCTGATCGAACGGACCCGGGAAAACGCGGAGCGCGTCCTCGCGGGCCTCTCGACCATCGGGTACGGCTTCGCGCGAGAGTTGGTCCCGGAGGAGATCCTCAAGCGCCCCATCTTCGTGATCGGGGACGACCCGGCGGTGGATATCTTCCTGGTGGCGTGGAGCCTGAAGTACGATCAGGCCGTGAAGCAATCCTCAGTCGTCCACGTAGACGGCGTGCCGGTACCGCTGATTGGCCTCGACGACCTGATCGAAACCAAGCGCACCGGGCGGCCCTTGGACGCGGCGGACATCGAGGCGCTGGAGCAGATCAAGCGGCTGCGCGGCGAGGGATCTGGCCGGCCGCGACCCGCTGAGTAATTCGTGATTCCGGACGAGCGGTTGCGCTCGCCGGTGCCCATCCTGCCTATTTGTCCCCCATGACCGGCAGGCTTTGCACCGGCTGCGGCCGCTCCACGCCCGAGGCCGCGCTCCGCTGCCCCTCCTGTGGGACCCTGCTGGATTCTTTGACCGCCGCGGACCCCACGGCCCAGCTCGCCGAAGATGTCGCCCGGGCACTGGGTCCCGATTACGAGGTCGAGGACGTGATCGGCCGGGGCGGATACGCTGTGGTCTTCCGGGTCCACGACCGGCCCCTGGACCGCAAACTCGCCGCCAAGGCCCTCTTCCCGGAGTTCGCCGCCGTTTCGTCCATCGCCGAGCGCTTCCGCCGCGAAGCCCAGATGGCGGCCCGGCTCATGCATCCCAATATCGTGCCGATCTACTTCGTGGGCCGGGAGGGCGACGTTCCCTGCCTGGTGA
>DATECF010000086.1:0-7440 GCA_035287045.1 Gemmatimonadales bacterium
ACGCCCCTGGGAGAGGAGATGCAGGTTGGTATCCAGCAGCGTGTCCACTTTCCCGCAATCGTACCAGCCGCCGACCTCGGCCGTGAGAATCTTGCGCCCGTGGTCGATCATGTGCTGAAAGGCCTCCGTGAGAAACCACTCCCCCTTCTGCTTGGGTTGGCTCATGGTCCAATCGACGCCCTCGAACAGGGCCCGCCAATCGCGGATGTAGTACAGTCCGATGTTGGCCAACCGGGAGATGGGCTCGCTCGGCTTCTCCACGATGCGCGTCATGTGCCCGGCGCCGTCCGTCACCACCACCCCGAACCGCTGATAATCCTCCACTTCCTTGGCCCAGATGACGCCGTCGGCCTGCGTGCGGTTGACCAGCCCGAGGTCCGCGTCGAACAACGTGTCCACGAAGATGATCAGCACCGGTCCGTCCACGTGGGGTCGCGCCAGGTTGACCGCCCCCGCGGTCCCGTCCTGCACCCGTTGCTCGATGAACCGGGCGGGCTGCCGGTAGCTCCGCCGGACGTACGCCTCCACCTGCTCCTTGAGGTGGCCCGTGATGAAGATCAGCTCCTCGATGTCGAGACCGTCCAGCTTGTCCATCACGTAGTCCATCACCGGCCGGCCGGCCACGCGGATCAGGGGCTTGGGGACGTGCTTGGTGAGGGGGAGGAGCCGGGTGCCTTTGCCCGCCAAGGGAATGATGACCTTCATGCCGTCATGCCGTCATGTCGTCATGCGGAAATACATCACACCCTGCCGTATCGGTCCCGCAGCCGCACCACGTCGTCAATCTCGGGTGTCGAAGCCTCGAGCAGGTCGGCCGGCGTCACCGCCTCCATCTGGTGCACGGTGAGCGGCGTGATGTGATAGCTCTCACCCTCCCGCATCCGGCGTTCCACCAACTCCTCGCCCTGTTTCACGCGGAAGATGATCTCGCCCTTCAGTACGTGGATGGTCTCGTCCTTCCGGTTGTGGTATTGGAGGCTCAAGACGTGCCCTGGCTCGATGTGGAGGATCTTGCCGACGTACCGGTCCGTGAGCGCCCAGATCAGCTCGTGGCCCCACGGCTTCTCGACACGGTAGGGGACCTTCACGTGACCACCGTTTCCTCGGTGCGAACGTCTTCCAGGGCCCGGTGCATGTCGGCCGCCGATCCCCACCGCTGGTCGCGCTTCTTGGAGAGTGCCCGGAGAATCACTTGCGCCAGCGACGGCGGCACCTCGGGGTTGATGAACTGCGGATCCTCCGGGGCCTCCTCCAGATGCTTGGCCATCAACGCCATCACGTTGGGCGCCGTGAAGACGTTGCGTCCGGTCACGCACTCGAACAGCACGGCGCCGGCCGCGTAGAGGTCGACACGCGGATCCAGATCCTCCCCCAGCAGCTGCTCCGGTGCCATGTACTCCGGCGTCCCGATCGCCGTCCCCACCGCGGTGAGCCCTTCCCCACCCATCCGATGGCCCTCCGTCCGGCGGGCGATCCCGAAGTCCATCACCTTGAGGAACCCGCCCGGGTCCACCACCATGTTCTGCGGCTTGATGTCGCGGTGAATCACGCCGGCGTCGTGGGCCACTTCGAGCGCGCGGCACAACTGCTTACCCACCGTCAGCGCCACGCCCACGGGTAGGCGACCACGCTTGCGGATCAGGTCCTTGAGGTTGGTGCCCTCGACCAGTTCCATGGTGATGTAGTACACCCCGTCCACTTCGCCCAGGTCGTGGGTCCGCACCACGTTGCGGTGGGTGATGCGGCGCGCCAGCCGAATCTCCTCCTTGAACCGCTCCAGGCTCTTGCCGTCCTCCGAGATGGCTTCCGGCTTGAGCGTCTTGACCGCCACGATTTCTTCCAGCTGACGATCGAACGCCCGGTATACCATCCCCATCCCGCCCGCCCCCAACACCTTCCGGATTTCGTATCGGTTGGCCAGTACCTGCCCCGCCTCCAGCACGCCCGTGAGCATGGCGGCCGGACGGGTCCCCTGGCCCTGGGCCGTCACCTGAACCTGCTGGCCCGCCGTGAGCGCCACCGTCTGGGCGCCGCTGCCACTCAGGTACTCCACCAGATCCTGTTTCTCCTTGAGTTCCCGGAGCATGCGCTGGAACGCGGCGGCCAGCTCACCGATTTCGTCCCGCGACGTGACCTGGATCTTGCCGCTGTACTGTCCTTCCGCTACCTGCCGCGTCGCCGCCACCAGCCGCTGGACCGGCCGCGTCACGCGGCGCGCCAGGACCCACGCGGAGAAGATGGCGAGCACCAGCCCCGCGATGAACGCCTGGAACACGGTGTTGCGCAGCTGGATGAACGTGGCCAGCTCGAGGTCGCGCGAGCGGAGGCCGGCATAGGCGCCCACGGGCACCCCGGAGGCGGTGTTGAGGGTCCCCACCACGCCCACCAGCGTCTGGCCGCCGACGGTCCAGCGCAGCCGCCCGCGCGTCGGGTCCGCCATCGCCGAGTCCCACCCAACACCGGCTGCCATCGCCTGTTGAAGGGCCTCGGCCGGGAGCGTGGCCACCACCGGATGCGGCACGCCGAGCGTGTCGAAGGCGAAGAACACCATCTCCGAGTTGGTGTTGCTCTTCAGATGCGCCGCGAAGGCCGAGTCCACCGGAACGGCGGCGACCAGCACCCCGTACACCACCGAGCTCTGAGGGGCCATGATGGGGGCGCCAACAGCCTGGTAGATCACGTCACTGCCGTCCGAACCCGGCTCGATCCACACCCCCTCCGCCACCCGCCCCTCAAGCGGAATTCCCACCAGCGCGCCCTCCGCCAGCGGCTCCCCATCGAGGTCTCGCTCATTGGTTTTGGCCCGCAACACGCCCTCGCCGTCCGTCAGCAAGGCCCATGCCGCCTCCACCTGGTCGCGGAACTCGTCGGCTTGATCCAGCAGGTTGGCCCGCTCGCTCTGCCGCAGGCCCTCGCTGATCCGGGCGATGTAGTCAGGGATCTGCGCGATGACTCGGACGCTCTGACGCAGGGCGCTGCTCCGGCCGGCCAGCGCGTCGTCTATGGCCGAGCGGGTGGCGTCCAGCGCGCGCTCAATCGACTCGTCCGCCGCGCGGTCGGCCCGCTGCTTGGTGAGCCACAGGGCGCCTCCCAACACCACCACCACCACGAACGCCGTGGAGAGGAAGATCTTCGCGGTAAGCCCCGACAGCGGGAACCCCCTAATACCGCCTCCCGCGGGTGGGGTAGGGCTGGCCGAACTTGTTGAGGTGCTGCACGAACTTGTAGCCGCGCGCGTCGAGCTGAAGCTCGAGCCGGCTCAGGCCCGACGCCCCCACCTGCACGGTCTGCGGCGGAAGCTCCGACGCGCGCTCGTGCCACGCGCGCAGCGTGTACGACCCGGGCGGCACCGGCCCGATCGAAAAGGAGCCGTCGCCGCCGGGTTGGGCGTAGAACGGCGAGTCCCGCACCACCACGAACGCGCTCATCTGCGCGTGCACGTTGCAGTACACCCGGATGATGCCGGGTCGCGTGAAGCCGGTGGACTTGGCCATGCCCCGCCCGTAGAGCCCCAGGTCAAACAGCCCTTCTTGGGAGAGCGAGAAGACGTTATGGTCGAAGGGATCGCTGTTGGGGAACTCCACGGTGGAGCCCGCCGTCACCACCACCACGCGCGGCTTGAATTCTTTGTCCGATGTCACGATCCGGGCCGTCATGGGCGTCACGGGGACGGCCCGCGCGGCCTCCAGCCACACCACGGCCTGCCCCACGTCCGGCGCAGGCTTGTTGCCCTTGTCAAGGACCACGATCTTGCCGGACACGGCCGGGCCGCGCTGGGCAACCGCCGGGCGCCCGCTCAGGAGCGTTGCAGCCAAACCGACCGCGAAATAGCGCAGGAGCGTACGCACGCCCCTAGAGTACGCAAGTGCCAAAGGGGCGTCAACGAGACGGGGATCGACGGTTCGGAAGGTTCGACGGAGTCCGCCAGCCGCCCAGCCCCCGAACCACCGACCTGGCCCAGCCAAGGAGCTCGCATATGCAGCGTAGCGTTCTGCCGTTCGTCGCCAGCCTGCTGTCCACCGCTCTGGCGGCCCAACAGCCTCAACCGGCACCGCCTCCTGCTCAGGACACCTCGCTCGCGGCGCGCCTCGAGCGTGCCGAGCGCCTCCTGGAGATGCTCCGCGAACAGGTGAGTCAGCAGGCCACAGCCCGCGTGGAGCCGCGATCGGGAAGCCACGTCGAGCTATCCGGACTGGTGCTGGTGAACGGGTTTTTCAACAACGCCCGGGTGAACAACAGCGATGTGCCGCAAATCGTGATGCCGCCGGACCCGGCGCTCGCCCTGCCGGCCAGTCACGGAGGGGCCACGGTGCGTCAGTCCCAGATCGCCCTCACGGCGGATGTACCCGAGCTTGCCGGCGGATCGTTTCACGGCGAGCTGGACGTGGATTTCTTCGGAGGCCAGCAGCCCTCACCCAGCGGACGCACGTGGCCCCTGCTGCGGGTGCGACGAATCCGTGCCGAGATCGAGTGGCCCCACAGCTGGGTGATGTTCGGCCAGGAGGCACCGCCTATCGCCGAGATCAACCCCTCCAGCCTGGCCCAGATCGGGCTGGTCGGATTCGCACGGTCCGGCAACCTCTGGCTCTGGCTTCCGCAGGTGCGCGCCGGCGCGGAGGTGGGCACCACCGTCAAGGTCGGGATCGAGGGCTCGGTGCTCGCCCCCCTGGCCGCCGATCCCACCGGCGTGGGCGCACTCTTTACGCAGCCGGATCGCGCGGAGCGTTCCCGGCGTCCCAATCTCGAAGGACGCCTGCGCCTCCGTTGGGACGAGCCGCAAAGCTCGGGCGAGATCAGCCTGGGAGGCCACTACGGCTGGTTGGCCAAGAACCAGGACACGCTGGTCACGTCGCGCGCCGTGGCCGCGAGCGCGCGGTTCACCGCCACCCGGTACCTCGAGCTTCGGGGCGAGGTGTTCGCCGGCCAGGCCCTGGCCGGTCTGGGCGGGGGTGGGATCGGGCAGAACCTGGGCGTGGGGATGGTCCCGGTACGAGCCAAGGGCGGATGGGCCCAGCTCAACGTGAGGCCGCACCCCGCGGTCGAAGTGGGCGGTGGGTACGGGCTCGACGATCCGGACGACGCCGACCTGGATCCCGCGACCGCGCTGTTACGGAATCTGTCATGGGAAGGTCATGTCCAGTGGCGTCCCGCGCCGTTGGTTCTGGGCGTGGAGTTCCGCCGACTCGAGACCACCTACGGACCCGCGATCGGCACGCTGTTGGCGCATCACGTCAATGTCGCCGCCGGGTTCGAGTTCTGATCTCCCGCGCCAGGCGAGCGCACTCATGGGAAACGGCAACGGCGGACGAATCGCTGGCGGACCGCGACGGAACCCGGTATCTCTAGGCCCAGAACCGGCTTATGAGCCCGCCTCCAGCATGACCGAAGAACCTCGTCGGGTTCGTCCTCAAACGCCGCCAGCCACTCGGGTCATCTGTCCCCGTTGTCGCGTCGGAGAAATCACGTACGCGTCCGGCGTCTGCCCATTGTGTGGGTTCTCCCCGGCCACCGGGGAGGTGGTCCAAGACCCGCTGCCGGCGGCGCTGGACGAGGCCGTTCGCCGGGAACTGGGGGAGCAGCTTCGCATCGAGCGTCTGCTGGGCCGGGGCGGCATGTCCATCGTGTACCTCGCCCGCGAGCTGGAGCTCAACCGGCTGGTCGCCGTGAAAGTGCTCCCCCTTCACCTGTCCATGGGGCCGGACGCCGTCGAGCGGTTTAAGCGCGAGGCCAGGATCGGCGCCTCGCTCGATCATCCGCACATCGTGCCGGTGCATCGGATCGGTGCCACGCCGACGTTCGTGTGGTACACGATGAAGTGGGTAAAAGGCGGCTCGTTGCGCGACCTGCTGGACCAGGGCGGCGCTATGAGCCTGCCCGACTGCCTCAGGGTCCTCGAGCCGGTCGCGGCAGCCCTGCACTACGCGCACCGGCGCGGGATCATCCACCGGGACATCAAGCCGGCCAACATCTTGATTGACGACACCGGGTGGGTGGGAATCTGCGACTTCGGGATCGCCAAGGCTTTCGGCGCCACCCCGCTGACGCACACCGGGGCCGCGATCGGGACGCCCGGCTACATGGCGCCGGAGCAATGTTACGGCAAAGCGCTGGACGGCCGAGCCGACCAGTACTCCCTCGCCATTCTGGCCTACGAGTGCCTGGCGAGCACCGTCCCCTTCACCGGCGATTCGCTGGGCGAGATCGTCCGTAAGCACTGCATGGAGCCGCCCCCACGCATCACCAACACGCGCGCCGACCTCCCGGACGCCGTGGCCCACGCGCTCGACCGTTCGCTGAGCAAACGTCCTGAGGATCGGTTCGACACCGTGCTGGACTTCATCCGCGCGCTGGGCGGCGACCCCACGCGGGGCGGGACGCTGGTGGTGGCGGCGGCGGACACCGCCAGCCGGGCCGCCCTCTCCACCCCGCAGTTCACCGCGTCGCCGTCCCGCCGCCCGCTGATCTGGGCCGCCCTCGGCCTCGTGCTCCTGGTAATCAGTGCCGCCGCGCTCTGGTTGCGCGGGCCGAGCGGCACGGCCGCCACCACACTCACCCGTCCCCCGGCGACGCCCGCGACGCCGGTCCATCCGGGACGGCTGTCGGTAAACTCGATGCCCTGGGGCGAGGTGTTCGTGGACGACGTGCGCGTCGGGCCCACTCCGGTGCTGGCGTACGAGCTGCCACCTGGGCGGCATCGGCTCCGCGTCGAACGGCCGGGCTTCGCGCCGTACGAGCAAATCCTGGAGATTGCGTCCGGCGACCGCGTCACCGTGAGCGATATCGTCCTGAAACCGGAGCGTCAGCCGTGACGCTCCTGGGCCGCTCCTGCCGCACGGCCCTGTTCGTGAGCCTGATGCCCGTCGCCGCTGCCGCCCAGAGCGCCGGCGTATTGCTCACCGAGGGCGTTCGGGCGTACCGCGATCTGCAGTTCGCGGCGGCGGCGCAGTTGCTGCGCCGCGCGCTGGAGCCCGCGGACACTCGTGGCCTCTCGCCAGCCGATCGATCGCGTGCCCTGATGTACCTCGGTGCCGCCGAGGTCTTTGCCGAGGAGCGGGACCATGCGGTAGTCGCCTTCAGGACGCTGGTGCTGGCCGATCCTCGCTTCCGGCCCGACAGCCTGGTCTTCCCGCCCCGCGTGACCCGCGTGTATGACGAAGTGCTGCAGACGACCAAGGCCATCGCCCTCGCGGCACCGCTGGAAGCGCGGCTCCGCGCGGGCGACGGGCGGTTCACGGTGCGCGCCTACGCCACTTCCCAACATCGCATGGAGGCACGGATCACGTCCGCCCAGGGACACCCCATTGCGACCCTGCATCGGGGGCCGGTCGCAGACAGCGTGGTGTTGACCTGGGATGGCTTGGATTCCGCCGGGTCCGTGGTGCCGGCCGGACGCTATACTGTTGTGGTGACCTCTTCCCTGGCCCCCGATCAGGACCTGCG
>DATECF010000087.1:0-2806 GCA_035287045.1 Gemmatimonadales bacterium
CGCCAGTGAAAAACTCACCCCCGCATAGACGGGGCGCAAGTGATGAACGGTGAAAGGGATGGCGTCACGATGGTTAGGGCCTCCGTGGGGCCGTATCTTTGGCGGCGCGTTTACTCTGCGATCTTCATGATCCACCATCCACTTGGCTGCCTCGCGCTCTCCGCGGCTCTTGCCGGCTTTCCCGGACCCATGGTCACGGCCCAGGAGTCGGAGCGCGGCTCCCGGTTCGTCGAGTCCGGCCACTGGGCTTATGAGTACCTGGCCCGGCTCCGCACGCGCGGATACCTGGGGGAGCTGGATCCCCTGCTCCGCCCCCACCACCGAACGGACATCGTGCGGGCGCTGTCCACGCTGGATCCGGACACGCTGCCGCGCCCAGTGGCGGACTGGGTGAGGCTGTTGCGATCCGAGTTTGGCGGCGAGGAACGGGCCTGGGGAGCCGTGGTGATGGCCGGGAGCCGGGCGGCGAACACCGATCGGCTCGACCCGCTGCGGCCCATGGGCGAGGGCGGTGTGTGGCCCAGTGGAACGGCCGGGGCGTGGTTTGAAGGGGGCCACGTGGCTGCGGAGAGCCGAGTGCTGGGGGATCTCTACCTGGATCACGATCCCGAGCTGCGACCGCTCCGCCGGCCCCTGGGCGGGCTGGCGGACCACAGCTATCTGTCTCTGTCGGTGGCGTTCGCCGGGGTCACGCTGGGCCGAGTGGCGCGGAATTGGGGTCCCGCGGGCACGCGGGGGCTCATGATTTCGGACGGCCCGCTGGCGTACCCTCAACTCGGGTTCGAAGGGCGGTTTGGGGGGGTTAGCGTCCAGGCCTTCACCGCGGAGCTGGACACGCTTCAGGGCGCCCGGCGCTATCTCGCGGCCCAGCGGCTGGCGTACACCGCGCCGCATTTTGCCATCGCCGTGGCAAACGCGGTCATGTACAGCGGACCGAACGTGGCGCCGTCACTCCAGCTGCTGAATCCGGTGGCGTTCCTGGCGTTCGAACGCGAGAACCCGCCGGGTGACGACCGCGCCCAGAACTACATGCTGTCAGTGCAAGCGTGGTATCAGCAGGGAGGGCTGGTGTTGCACGGGGAGGCCCTGCTAGACGATGTGGACGTGCGCACCATCCCAGGGGGTTACAGCCGGGCGCCTACGCGGTACGGGTTCAATGCCGGAGCGCGCGTGACCTCGCTTGCACCATGGCTGGAGGTGGCGGTCGCGTACCAGCAGGTATCGTCATTCGCCTACCGCGCGTTCGGCGCAGGAGACCGGTACGACTATCTGGGGCGTGGGTTGGGGGAGAACTTCGCGGACTACGATCAGTGGTCCATCACGGCCGATGTCTTTCCGCCGGTGCGGGGGCTCACGCTGACGCCGGCGTTTGTGGCGCTGCGGCAGGGTGAGGGGGATTTCCGGATTGCGATGCCGAGCGATTCGGTGTTTCGGTTGAGTCCGAATCTGATACTGGGAATCGCCGAGCACACGTACAGGTTGGGGCTCCGGGGCCGGTACCAGCCGATGCGGCAACTCTGGCTCAGTTGGGACATCGGGCACAACGTGGTGCGGGACGCAGACCACGTGCCGGGTGGCAGGCGGACCGATGTCGTCGCTCTGGGAGAGGTGGGCTTACGCTTTGATTTCGGCGCGCGGCGGCGGTGAGGCAGCCAGCTGCTCACATAGCGCCAGGTGAGCGTCCAGCATCTGAGCCAGCGTGAAGTGGCGCTCCACGTGCGCGCGTCCTGCCACACCGAGCCGCGAGCGCAGTCCTGCGTCGTCCGCCAGCCGTTGCATCGCCGCGCGCAGGGCGTCGGCGTTCCCCGGCGGGGTTTCCAGCCCCGTCACATCCGCCAGGTTGACCTCGCGCACGCCGGTTGAGAGCGCGGTACTCACTACCGGCCGGGCACAAGCCATCGCCTCCAGCAGCGTCACGCCGAACATCTCGGCGGGCGTGGTGGACGGCAGCACCACGTAGTCGGCCGCTTGGTAGTAACCGGCGAGCGCATCGTTCGGCACCTCGCCCGCAAGGCTGACGCGGTCGGCCACTCCAGCGGCGGCGATCCACTGCTCCAGCTCGGGCCGAAGCGGACCGCCTCCCGCAATCACCACGTTGAGCCCGGTTCCTCGCACCGCTCGTATCAGAACGTCCAATCCCTTGTACGACACCAGCCGGCCCACGAACAGTCCCACCGGCCCGCGCTCTGGAGGCGGGAAGCACGCTGGTCGTGAGCGCGGCTGGCCCGGCGCGAAGCGCGTCACATCAACACCGAACGGTATGATCCTCGCCTTGGCCCGCCCGGCAGCGCCCAGGTCGCGAGCGTGGTTCAGATGAGACTTCGTCGCGACGACCACGGCGCTGGCGCGCCGGCCCACGAGCCGGGCCAGCGGTCCGTAAAGCACGCGCACGCCGCGCTGGCGCTGCACGTCTGAGTGATGGAGTATGATGGTGGGTCGCCGCGGCCCCAACGCGACGGCCAGGTCAGCCAGCGGATGCGGATGGTGGACATAGACCACGTCTGCCGGCCAGCGCGAGGCCGCCAGGTATCCGGGGCAGAAGGGCTGCGACCACCACACTCCGTGGGTCGGCAGCCGCACGACGACTACCCCTCGGCGCGGCGGCTCAGTGACCCGCTTCCCGGGATCCCGCACCCAGGCGGACCCGGTGGCGGCGACCACCCGCACCTCATGCCCACGCTCGGCGGCCCCTTCAGCCAGGCGCCCAACCACGTGTTCCAGCCCGCCGGGGTCCGGCGGGTAGAACTTCGAGAGATGAAGGATCTTCACGCGCCGAACACAGCGGCGGGAGCGATCCGGCGGGCGG
>DATECF010000088.1:0-3406 GCA_035287045.1 Gemmatimonadales bacterium
ACCCTCGTTGACGGCGATCTCCAGTCGTACCGCGGCGTGGATATCGAGGTCAACCTGCTCAAGAAGGTGCGGCTGGAGATCGCCGTCAACGAGGGTTTCGTCGAGCCGACCGTGAGCGCGATCATCGCGGGTGCCCGGACCGGCGAGATCGGCGACGGCAAGATCTTCGTCCTGGACCTGGTCGAGTGCATCCGCATCCGCACCGCCGAGCGCGGCAGCGCGGCGATCGGCTGACCCCGCGCGCGACTCTGCAACACCGTCATCACGAGTGGCATGGCCGCTTGCGGCTCATGTTTCTACACATTTCGGTCGGCGGATCGCTTCGGCGCCGCGGACCATGGCCTGCAGTTCCCACCAGCCCCGCCACAGCGTCCGCCAGCCGGGCAACCCGTCCCCCTTGCGGTTCAGATGCCCCCCCAGCTTGCCCAGCGCCATGCAGAACTCCAGCACCGTCAACTCCTCTCGCACCTCCCGGTAACGCCATCCGCTCAGCACCTGCACATACAGCAGCGGGACGACCGTCCGCGCCGCCTGACGCCCCGACGTCTCCTCCCGCGCCAACTGCCGAAGGTTCAGCAGCATCGCCGTCACCACCGACAGCAACGCGATCACCGGCTCCAGCCGTTCCTCCGCCTCGAATTGCAACTCCTCCACCCCGCTGCCGCTCTTCATCCCCCGATGAAACTCCTCGATCACGATCCGACAGCAGTACCAGTCCAGCCGTTCGCACGCCTCCCCGAACGTCTCCGTCGGCAGGTCCGTCAGCAACACCCACCGCACCGGCTCCTCATCGGCCGGCGGCGCGATCTCCCGCACGTCGATCACCCACGCCGACACCTCCTGCTCCAGCCCCGGACCGGCCGCCGCGGGAACCCGCAGACGCACCGGCCCGGCCCCCACCGCCACACGAGCCCTCCGGGCTTTCCGCTTGGAACGCCCCCGGTTGCCGTGCACCTGCCCCTCGCGTTCTCCCACCCGCGCCAGCGAGGCCGCGTACTCGTGCAGCTTCCGCAGACTCGCCTCGCCCGGCTCCTCCTCCCCCCCGTTCAGGCACCGGTCCCGCGCCGACCGCAGCGTGTAATGCCGACCGTGCTGATGCTCGTAGCTCAAAAACTCGAACGTGTCGCTGCCCCGGTCGGCCACGTCCACCCACAGGTCGCCCGCCGGGGCCACCCCCGTCGGCTCACATCCGGCCAGCCACAGCCGGCTCTCCCGATCCGGATGCTCCCGCTTCTGCTGACGCGTCTCGCCCTCCGGCACCTCGCGACGAATGTGCAAGATCTGGTTGACCAGCCCGAGCACCTCCCGCTGCGGCGTGATGGCCAGGCTGTTGTGGCAAATGTAGCCCCGGCGGTTCCCCTTGCCAATCGGACCGAGCTTCCTCAGTGTCCGATGCCCCGTGTAATCCAACTCCGTGCTGTCGTGCACAATCAGCACCGGACCGGCCGTCTCCCGCATCCGCTCCAGCGTCACCTGGCGGTGCGGCTCCAACACCGCCGCATGGCTCGCCGCCGGGCAATTCGCCAGCCGGTACAGCCCGTTCAGGTCCGCCCAATCCTTCAGCCGTTGCGGCAAACTGCCGCTGGGGTTCTGCATCAGAAGCTCCGCCGTCTTGACCAGCCGCTTCCTTCGCCGCGCGTCGCCCAGGCAAGCCCCGCCGAAATGCTTCTGCCCAAAACCCACCCACTGCCCTTGCTTGACATCCATGTCATGGCTCCCAACCTTTCCCACAGGGCGATCCATCACCCCCCTGACCCCCTTCTACCCGTTCGCGCAAAAAAAGTGTATAAAGATGAGCCGCCAGCGGCCATGCCACCCAACGCCGTTCACTAAGCGGCGTCCTTTTGTTTCCGTAGCTCCTGTGCGCGTTGGACTTCGGGCTTCGTCGCCGTGCGGATTTTCGGGGCCCCGGGCGGCTTGGCGACCTTCTGACGCGGGTAGTCGCGGGACGCCTTCGGTCGCGTTCGACGATAGCTGTCCTTTCCAGCCCGTCCCAGTTGGCCCCACAAGCCCCCGGCCGGCGGCGCGGCTTGCGGGCGACGCATCGCGCGGCCCATGACGCGCAACGCCCCAGCGACGCTCCACCCCCCCGGCGCCTGGCCCTGGTCGGCGAGCGTCTCACCGGTCATCAGCCCCAGCATCCACAGCCCCGCCAACGCCCAGTCCAACTCCAGGCGGGCTGGCTCCGCCGTCGTGCTGAGCATCTTGCGTTTGCCCATCGTCTGTTTGAAGCCCCGGTACAGCACCTCGATGCCCCACCGCCGACGGTACAGATCGGCGATCTGCCCGTCGCTGAGCGCCGTCGGGCTGCGCACACTGGTCAGCAGGTGGACGGGAATGCCACCGTCCCGCACCACCACCCAACGCAAGACCAGCGGCGGATGGTCTCGCTGGCCTTGCGGCCACAGATATACCGTCCCTGCGTCTTCCTCCACGTCGTAGCCCAGCTCCCGCAGCAACCGCACGTTCCGACCCGCCCGTACGATGAACGCGTGTCCCCGCTCCAGCAACGCCCACAGCAACCCGAACCCCGGAAAACCCGCGTCCATCAGCAGCATCGTCTCGGCCGGCAACCCCTCCAGCATCTGCCGCGCATGCCCCCGCTCGCTGACGTCCCCACGGCCCCGACGCCAGTCCCACGGCAACCCCGTGCCCACATGGAACAGCGTCGTCAGCATCTGCTGCGGCATGCCGTTGGCCTTGCCCCCGTACCCGAACGCCGCCTCGTTGGCCTTCGTCCGAGGACACGCGATCCGCGTCCCGTCCACCCCCATCGCCACATACCCCTGATACCGCCACGCCGGCCCCGCCATCCGTTCCGTCGCTTCGCGCAACGCCTTCACCACCGTCTCCAACAGCCTCGATCCCCGACGCCGCAACGCCCCCACAAACCCCGCCACGCTTCGCCCCGGACGCCGACGACTGGCGTACATCGCCACCGCCGCCTCCCGAGCCGCCTCGAAGGCGTCCCGCAACGTCGCGGCGCCACGCTGCCAGCCCATCAGCAACGCCACCACCACCAGCAACCGAGCCGGCCACCGAACCCGCTCATCCGGCACCACCAGCGGCAATCCCCGATGCGGCAGGTACCGCCCTATGGCCTGGAGCAACTCCCTCTGATACGATCGCCGTTCAGATGTCCGACCCCTCCGTGGGTTGCGCATCGTGGCCTCCTTTCCACGTTGTCGTGTGCACAACAACAACATAGCGAAGGAGGCCGTTTTTTGCGCAGGAATCCCGACCCCTTAACTCCCCCTGGGACAAGCCCTTACCGCATCGCACCCCCCCAACTCGTTGACGGCGTTGGGTGCCACCCATAGACTGCCGGCGACTCACAGTCGCGCAAAGTCATTCAGAACTGCACCTTCACCGCCTGCCGCTCGCCTTCCTCGATCTCAAACAGTTC
>DATECF010000089.1:0-11501 GCA_035287045.1 Gemmatimonadales bacterium
GAGCGTCACCGTACGCTCCTGGGCGGCCAGCGGCGCCCACGCAGCGGCCAGTGCCGCCATTGTCAGGCCGATACCGGCCGCGAGCATTCGACTACCGCCGATCACGTGACGCTCCTCCGCGCTCCCGCACAGTTCTTAGACTGTCCACCCGCCGGTTCATTAACTGGTACCGCTCCCGCTGCTGCTCGTCGAGCAGCGCGGTGATCTGACCCCGCACCTGCAGCCGCATCGAATCCACTTGTTGCCGCTCCCGTCGCCACAGCTCGCGCATGGGTTCATCATACCGTTTGAGGATCGCCGCGACCGAATCCCGTTGCGCGGGGCTCAGGTTCAAATCGCGGTTGAGCCGGTCCAGGTAGCTGATTTCCTGGCGCGGCCGGCTCCGGCGAGCGTCCCGATTCCCATTCCGATCGCGTTCGCCGAACGTGGCGCTCGCGGCGCCACCCACGGCCACGCCGGCCGCGAAGGCCGCCAACAGCAGGCCGATGGCCCACAGCTTCGACTTATCGAACATCCGGTGCGCTCCCGTTCACCCGGGCTTCAGGGTTCGAACGACGACGCCAGGACCACATCGAACGTGGGTGGAGCCATCGTCGCGGTGAAGAACGGGGGCGCCACGGCCTCCGCCGTGGCGAGCAACACTTCCTCGAGGGTCGTGTCGGCCTCGTTCCGTGAGGATGCGTTGGTGAGCCAGATCGTTGCACCGGCCAGCAGCACCAGCGCCGCGGCGACCCCGGGCCGGGCCCACGCGCCCAGCACCTGCCACCACGGCGCGCCGTACGCGCTCCGCTGCTGCGCGGCCGCCAGGACGCGGGCCGCGAAGGCCGGCTCGCCGTCCGCCGCGAGCGCCTCCCGCAGCAACGCGCCCAGCTCCGGATGGGGCCGATGATCGAATGGAGACGACCAGTTCATGTCCCCTCCTGGGTTACCAATCTTTCCACGCCGTCAGCGCCGTTCGCAGCGCCCGCCGCGCGTGAAACACATGCGACCGCACCGTGCCGACGGGAATCCCGAGGACTTCGGCAATCTCCGCATGGGTGTAGCCCTCGACGTCGAACAGTACCACCGCCACGCGTTGCCGTTCGGGCAGGGCCGCGAGCCCCTGGCGCAGCGCGGCGTGCAGGGCCGTCCTGTCGGCCTCTCGGTCCGGCCCCGGATCGCGTGTCGCCAGGGTGGGCGGAATTGCCTCCGTGGCCCGGACCCGGCGGCGCCGCAGCCGGTCGGTCGCGGCGTTGGTCACGATACGCAATAGCCATGGGCCGAAGGGTCGATTGGGATCGTAGCGCCCCACATGCCGCAACGCCGAGAGAAACCCGTCCTGCGCCGCATCATCCGCATCCTCGAGGTTGCCCAACACCGCCCGCGCTACCCGCCGTGCCGACGCGGCGTACCGCGTCACCAGCTCGCCGAACGCCTCGCGATCCCCGGCCTGCGCCAACGCCGCGAGCTCGGCGTCCCTCATCTCCTTCATACGCCGAACCCCGCCAGGGCGTTGAACTTCACTCATCGCGCTGCCGGCGGCGGACCAGGAAGTGACGGGCCGCGTTGACCGCCACGGTGAAGCAGAGGAGTGCAACCAGGTATCCCATGACCCGTGGCGCCAGCGCGAACAGGATCCCCAGCCCCACCCCCCCGAACAGGAACGCGCCCGCGATGGAACGCCGCGCCCCGGCCGCGACCACACGGAGGGCGATGACCGCCCGCCGGGAACGCTCCCGGGCCCCCGGCGCGTGGTCGGGGACCGCGTGGGGTACGCCCGCGGAGACCACAGCGGGCGGAAACCGGCTGGCCAGCCGGGCCGGTACGCGCGGAGGGCGGAGCATCACCTCGGTGGCGTGCGTGAGATCGCGCCGGAACTGATGCGCCGCTTCCTCCGCCAGATCGGGGTCGCTCGCCAGCACGTCCAGCTCGTAGTTGGCGAGCAGGCTGGAGGGGTTGAGGTTGCTGGAGCCCACCTTGAGCCACCCCTGGTCGGCGAGCACGGTCTTGGCGTGCAGCATGGGACCCCGCCATTCCCAGATCCGGGCGCCGGCCTGCAGCAGCTCCCGGTAGCCAACCCGGGTGAACGCCCGCAGCGCCGGGATGTCGCTTTTCCCCGGCAGCAACAGGCGCACGTCCACCCCGTCGCGCGCCGCCGCGATCAGGCCGGCCATGATCGGCGTGGGGGCGACCAGATACGCCTCCGTGATCCACACCCGGTGGGTCGCACCGGCCACCAGCAGCTCGAAGGCGCGATAGATCCGTAAGCGGCCCGGAAGGCCTTCGACCGCCCGCACGCTGGCGCTGCCACACGACTCGGTCTCTCCCCGGCGCTCCTGGTCCGGAATCGCTCCTCCGGCGAGCCGCCACAACCGATGAAAGGTGGCGTCAACCGCCGCGGCCGCGGGCCCGCAGACGTCCACCGCCGTGTCCCGCCAGGGAAGCCGCCGCTGGCCGGCATCCCCGGCCCATTCGTCGCCGATGCACAGGCCGCCCACGATGGCCCGCGTGCCGTCCACGCCCACGTACTTGCGGTGATCCCGCCGCAGGGAGCGGAGTGGCCGGAGCGGATTCACCGGGTTGAACGCCCGCGCCTCGATCCCGGCCAGCCGCAGTCGCTTCCAGAACGCCCGGGACGTGGCGCGGCACCCGAACGCGTCGTACAGGACGCGGACGGTGACGCCCCGCCGGGCGGCCGCGCCGAGCCGCTCGGCGAACCGGCGTCCGGTCGCGTCGTCGCGAATGATGTAGTTCTCGAAGTGGATGAACCGGCGGGCGTCGTCCAGGGCCTGGGCCATCAGGTCCAACGCCCGCGGCCCGTCGGCCAGGTGCCGGAGCCGGTTCCCCGGGATCGCGCGGCTGCCGCAGGCCCGGTCGAGCGCCCGCTCCCACGGGGACTCGGGCGCGGAACGCCCGGGCGTGACGGAGGGTGAGCCCGTCACACCGCCCCGAGACCGAGCGTGCGCTCCACCGGACGCAGGGCCTCAATCACGAACTGCACGTGCTGCTCCAGATCCACCCCCAGCTCCGCCGCCCCCTGCACCACCTCCTCGCGATTCACTCCGCGCGCGAAGGCCTTGTCCTTGAGCTTCTTCTTGACGCTCTTCACCTCGAGGTCCGCCAGGCTCTTGGAGGGCCGGACCAGCGCGCAGGCCACCAGGAACCCGCACAGCTCGTCCACCGCGAACAGGGTCTTTGCCATGGTGGACTCCCGGGGGACGCCGGTGTAGCTCGCGTGTCCCAGGATCGCCATGCACGACGCCTCCGGCAGGCCCCGCTCGCGCAACACCCGTGCGCCGGCGCTTGGGTGCTCCTCGGTCGGCGAGCGCGCGGCGTTGGGGTAGCGCTCGTAGTCGAAGTCGTGCAGCAGGCCCACCAGGCCCCACGCGTCTTCCTCCTCACCGAGTTTTCGCGCGTAGGCCCGCATGGCCGCTTCCACGGCATACATGTGCTTGCGCAGCGCGTCGGACGGCGTGTATTCGTGCATCAAGGCCAGTGCTTCGTCCCGGGTCATGCCTCAGGCCTCCGGTGTCCAGCGTTCGAGCCACCGCTGGAGGATGATGAGGGTCCACAACGCGCGGGCGTGATTCGCCCGCCCGCCGGCGTGCTCCGCCAACAGCTTCCCCACGTAAACATCGCTGACCAACCCCTGTCGTCTCAACCGCCCGGGCGCCAACAGGCGTTGCATCTCCGGCAACAGGCCACGCCGGAGCCACGCGGCGATGGGAACGCCCAGACCTCGCTTGCGACGCCGAATGATATGTCGGGGCAGCCAGGTCCGTGCCACCCGTTTGAGCAGGACTTTGGTGGTGAGGCCCCGGACCTTGAGCCCCGGATCGAGCCGGAGGGCGAATCGGGTGACCTCCGGGTCCAGATACGGCGAGCGGGCCTCCAGAGCCACCAGCATGGTCGCACGATCCAGCTTGACCAGTAGCTGGTGAGGCAGGTAGGTGCGGTAGTCGAGCAACATGGCCGCGGCGAGCACGGAGTCCCATGCGGGCGCGGGGAACAACTCCTCCAGGGCTGGCGGGCGCACTCCCAGGGCGGTCAGGTCGAGCCCGGTGCCGAACCACGCCAGGTGCCGCTCGCGCCAGGGTAACTGCGCGTTGGCGGAGAAGCGTTTCAGGAGTGCGGCCATCGGGACCTTCGCGGGTGAGTCCGGGAGCGTCTGCATGGCTCGCGTGAGCATCCGCCGAAGCGCCCCGGGCAGGCGTGCGAAGCCCGGGCTCAAGACGTGCCCCGGGTACGTGGGATATCCGCCGAACAACTCGTCGGCGCCCTCGCCGCCCAGCACCACCGTCACGTCCTCGCGGGCGCGGCGCGCCAGCAGCCAGGTGGGCAGGACCGCCGGGTCTGAAATCGGTTCGGCGATCCGGGACGTGATGGTCTCCAGAGCCAGCGCCAGGGCCGGCTCGTCCACCACCACGTCCGCGTGCCGGGTGCCAAGGTGCCGGGCGAGCGCATGGGCGTAGGGGGATTCGTCATAGGTGGGCGCCGTGAACCGTGCGGTGAACGTGTGAATCCGATCCGAACCCAGCGCGTCCACCGCGAGGGCCGTGACCAGCGAGGAATCCACGCCGCCGCTGGTGAACACCCCGATGGGCACATCCGCGGCGAGCTGCCGGCGCACCGCGCCGCGGAGCAGCTCCCGCAGCTCCTCCTCCGCGCGGAGGGGCCGGTCTATCGGGTCGAATTGCGCCGGATTCCAATACCTGAACGTGCGGCAGTCGTGTGGTCTGACAACGACCGCCGCGCCCGCCGGTACCGCCCTGACCGCCCTGAACATCGTGCGCGGCTGGGGCACGTACCCCACGGCGCAGAAGGCGGCCACGGCGTCCTGGTCCAGCGTGCGCGGAAGGCCCAGGCAGTCGATGAGCGGATGCACTTCCGACGCGAAGGCCAGGGCGCCGTTGACCGCGCCGTAGAACAGCGGCTTCTCGCCGGCGGGATCGCGGGCCAGCACCAGGGTCTGGGCGGTTTCGTCCCACAGCGCCAGGGCGAACATGCCGGCAAGCTGATCCAACCCCTCGACGCCGCGTTCGAGGTAGAGGGGGATGATGACTTCGACGTCCGACTGGGACCGGAACGGGTAATGGGCGAATCGCCGTCGCAAATCGGGCGCGTTGTAGATCTCGCCGTTACAAACGAGCCAGATCCGGCCCCCGGGATCCTCGAACGGCTGGTCCGCGCGCGGGTCGAGATCCACCACGCGCAGCCGCTCTGCGCCAAACAGGACGTGGGGCCGTCGCAGAACGCCGGACCCGTCCGGGCCCCGGTGGCGGAGCAAGGGCCCCATGCGCAGCACGCGATCCGGTCTCGCGAGGGGAGCCCGGCTGGTCGCAGCCAGCCCGTAGATTCCACACACGCTAATACGCTCGGCCTCTCTGCGGTGAAACCAACGATGGATCGGGCGAAACACTCTGGAACGGCACTTGTGCGACGTCGGAGCGGGCGCACGGGCCGTAGGCGGCATACTTGGCCGTCTCCATGAGCAGCGGCACCTGGGCGGCCAGCACGGTGCGCGTCTGCGCGTCGTTGGCTCGCGTGACGAACACTCTGGGGCGCCCGCATTGCACGGCGGCTTCATGCCACCAATCCGGCGGGCGGAGCGGCGAGCCCGGGGCCAGGCGCCAGCGCTCCACGTCTCGGACCAGGTAATTGCTGGTGAGCTCGGCGCCGGTGGCGGTGGCCAGGAGGACCGGTTGCCGGAGGTAGAAGGGCAGGGACAGCGGGAACGCGCTCACCGCAACCACATCGGCGTCGGGCGGCAGGACCGCCGCGATGACCGCCGCGAGCTCGGCGCTGGACCGCTCCCGGCCGACCTGCTGCATCAATTCGCCGCCGGCGAGCGGAATGGTCGCCACGGGGATCGCCAGCGCCGGAAGCAGCACGTCCCGACGGCGGAGGAGCCAGGCCAGCGTCCCGCACACCACGGTGACGCCGCCCAGTGTCACCGCGGTGGCTGGCAACGCGTCTCTGATCCCTGAGGACAACGGCAGGAGCCGGGGCAGCACGCTCGGCGCGGCGCCGATCAGGAGGCCGCAGGCGATCAGCGTGGCCGCGGCCACCCGCGCCCCAGCCGGCCGGTCGCCATCACGCCAGAGGTGCGCTACCAGGAGGGCGACCGCGGGAACCAGTGGTAGGACGTACTGGGGCCGCTTGGATTGGGAGAGCGAGAAGAACACCAGCGGGATGAGAATCCAGCACATCAGGAACACCACGTACGGGTCGGCGCGTCGACCCGTCGACCCGTCGACCCGCCATCCGCCCCCGGCGAGACCGGCGAGCGCCACGACGGACCAGGGCAACGCCCCGGCGAGGACAATCGGGAGGAAATACCACCATGGGCCCGTACGACCCAGGGCCGGAGTCATGAGCCGCGCGACGGTCTCGGTGCCGAGTGCGTAGCTCAGGAAGTCAGGCACCCGGCGCGACATGGCCATCAGCCAGGGCAGGAGCAGGGCCACGAACAACAGCGGCCCCGCTGGCGCCCAAAGCACTCTCCCCGCCCGGCGCCACAGGGCGTAAGGGATCGCGATCATGAGCGGCAGGGCCAGGCCAATGGGGCCCTTGGTGAGGACCGCGAGGGCGGTGGCGGCCCACCCCGCCACGCTCCACGCCCACCCGGCGGTCGGGCCGTCGGGCGGTCGGGCGGTTCCTCCTGTCACCGTCCGCCCGTCCGCCTGCCCGCCTGACCGTCCGTCCGTCCGTTGCTCGACGGCCTCGTAGAACGCAACGACCGCCGCAACGACGAAGAACGTCAGCGTGGCGTCGAAGATCACGGTCCTCGCGAACCCCAGCGTGAGCGGGGCGGCGCCCGTGGCGACGGCCGCGATCCACGCGGCGTCCCTGCCGCCGCGTCGCCGCGCGAACCAGGCCACGAGGCCGACCGTGGCCAGCGTGAAGGCCAACGGCGGCAGGCGCGCCGCCGGCATCGTGGGTCCCAGCAGCTCCATGACGGCGGCCTCCACCGCGAAAAACAGCACCGGCTTGTCGAGGTAGGGGAGGCCGTTGAGCTGCGGCAGCACGTAGTTGTTAGTGGCCGCCATCTCGCGGGCGACTTCGGCGTTCCGGCCCTCGTCGGGGTCGAGCAGGGGATACGCCGTGAGGCCGAACACCAGCCCCACCAGCGCCGCCGCGCCGGCCAGGTACTTCAGGGGACCCACCGTCAGTGCAGTCCCGGCGCTCCGGGCTGAGGGGCCGTGGGGGATTGCGCCACGGTCAGCGGCACGGAGGCCTGCAGCTCGCCGTCCACCGTGATCTCGAAGGTGTAGCGGCCGGGGTGCTGGAACGGCACGTCGAACACCAGGACCGCTCCCGCTTCCACTTCGGTGATGCCGGCGGGAGGCTCGGCCAGCGTCACCGTGCCGTCGCCGCTCAAGACCTCGGCGCCGTTGAAGTCGGTCAGGCGGATGCGCACCCGATGCTCGCCGACCTCGGTCCGTTTGCCCTTGAGGCGCATCACCAGGTGCAGGCGCGGATGGACGGCGGGGAACTGCGCCACCCAGATATGCTGGAAGATGCCCAGCACCGACAGCTTGCCGTACTGGTCCACGATGGCGTAGTCGCAAACGACCGCGAAGTCGAGCTTCATGCGCGTGGCCCCGTGAAGGTGGTGATGCTGGCCGCCAGCTCGGCCGGGTCACCGGTGGGTGCGGCGCAGGCCTGGCCCGCGCACAGGTAGGCGCGGGGGGCGCGGTCGTCGAGCATGGCGCGGAGCGGCGCCGGCAGGGCGGAGGCGTCGTGGCCGGGCAGGAGCCGGGTCAGCACCTTGCGGGGGCGGTACGTGCGGCGCGCCGCCAGCAGGAGCTGGCGCGCCGTGGCGTCGTCTGCCGGGCCGGTGATCACCACATGCGCCGGGGGGCGGAGGTACCAGTCGGCGGCGCGAAGCAGCGTCGCCGCGGACAGCGATAACCCTGCGAGCGAGCCTCCGAACCCGCCCAGGAGGCCCTCCAGTCGTGCGCGCCACTCCGGGTCACCGGTGTGTTCCGCGAGCCTCGCGGCGAGCAGCCCCGCCACGCCGTTGCCCGAGGGAGCGGGTGCGTCATGAGCGGGCTTGAGGCGCTGCGAGAGAAACCCCTCGCCACCCTGCCGGCGCGGGATGTCGCACAGCCCGCCATCATCCGCGGCGAACTCGGTCCAGACGTAGCCCGCCAGCTGTAGCGCCCGGGCGAGCCAACGCGCGTCCCCCGTGATCTCGAAGGCGTCCAACGCACCGCACGCCGCCTGGACCTGATCCTCAAGAACGCGCATGTCGCCTCCACCCAGGGCGTGTCGCACACCGCCGGCGCCGTCCCGGTCCGCTCCTTCGGCGAACAGGCGCTCCAGCGTGGCCAGCGCGTGCTGCTCGACGTCGGGCCGGTCGAGGTAGGCCGCGGCCTCGAGCAGCGCGGAGGCCGTCATCGCCGCCCACCCCGTGTACACGGTGGTGTCCACCGAAGGCGGAGGCCGCTTCGCCCGCGCCTCTCCCAACTTGCGCCGGCCTGATTCCAGCAACGCCGTGACGCGCTCCACCGGCTGCCCGGTGCCCGCGGCGATCTCGGACGCCGCCTGCCGGACCCACAACACGTTCTTCTGCGGGTGGTGGTGCATTTCCCCCGCGTCGTCGATGTCGTAGTGACGGGCCAGCACCGCGAATTCGTCCTCCGTTACCGCGGCGCGCGCTTCCTCCGGTGTCCACGTGAAGTAGTCGCCGTCATCATCGAGCCCCACATCCGCGTCCTGTGAGGCCGCGTAGCCACCGCCGGGGTGGGCCAGGACCGCCATGATCCAGTTGGTGGTCCCTGCGATGACGCGGTCGTACTCGTTCTCCTGCTGGCCAAGTGGTTCGGCGGGTTGGCGGTCGGGCGGTTCATGGTCTCGAACCGTCGAACCGTCGATCCCCCGATCCCCCGCCGCATGCACGTACGCCCGCAGGAGCTCGGAGTTGTCATACGCCATCTTCTCGAAATGCGGTACGATCCAGCGGTCGTCCACGGCGTACCGATGAAAACCGCCGCCGATCTGGTCGTAGACCCCGCCCCTCGCGATGGCGGCCAGCGAGCGATCCACCATGTCCCGGAGCCGGGACTCGCGGGTGTCGAACCAGCGGGCCAGCAGGAAATCGTACGCGCCCGGGTGGGGGAACTTGGGCGCCGTGCCGAACCCGCCGTTGCGAACGTCGAACACGCGAGCCATGGCGTCGGCGGCCTGATCGAGCACTCCGTCGTTGACGGCCCCGGGCGTCGCCTCCTGGGCGAGGCTTTCCAGATAGCGGCGGATCTGCTCGGCCTGCGACGACACTCGCGTGGGCTCCTCGCCGTAGATCCGACTCAATTCGGTGAGCACGGTCAGGAATCCCGGCCGGCCGTGCTGGCCGTCCGGCGGGAAGTAGGTGCCTCCGTAGAACACCTCACCGTTCGGAGTGAGGAATGCCGTGAGGGGCCATCCGCCCAGCCCGCTGAACACCTGCACCGCCCGCTGGTACCGCGCGTCGACGTCGGGCCGCTCGTCGCGGTCCACCTTGACGCAAATCCAGTCTCGGTTGAGCACCTCGGCGATGCGGGGGTTCTCGTACGATTCTCCGTCCATCACGTGGCACCAGTGACACCAGACGGCACCGATGTCGAGGAGGATAGGCTTGTTCTGTTGTTTGGCCCGCTCAAACGCTTCAGGGGCCCAGGGATACCAGTCCACCGGCTGGTGCGCGGCGGAACGGAGATAGGCGGATGGATGGTCAACCAGACGGGAGGCCATGGTACAATCTACGTCATGCCGCTATGCCACCATGCCCCTATGCCGCTCTCATGGGACGCGGCACAGCGGCATAGCGGCATAGCGGCATGCTAGCGCGCCGTTGCCGAGGGGCACAACGCATTGACCGGACAGATCTCGCACTTCGGCTTCCGCGCGTCGCAGATCTGCCGGCCGTGGTGGATCAGCAGGTGCGAGAAATCAGCCCAGGCTTTCCGGGGCACCAGCTTCATCAGGTCCCGCTCGATCTTCACAGGGTCTTTCTGGGCCGTGAGCTTGAGCCGGTTGGCGATGCGGCTCACGTGGGTATCCACCACCACACCTTCGTTGATGCCGAAGGCCGTGCCCAGCACCACGTTGGCGGTCTTGCGTCCCACGCCCGGCAGTGCCGTCAGCTCCGCCATGGTGCGCGGGACCCGCCCGTCGTGCCGCTCCACCAAGGCCTGCGCCATTCCCAGGATGGACTTGGTCTTGTTGCGGAAGAACCCGGTGGACTTGATCTCCTGCTCGAACACGGCGGGGTTCGCGTTGGCGTAGTCCGGTGCGGTACGGTACTTCGCAAACAGGTCTCTGGTCACCAGGTTCACGCGCGCATCGGTGCACTGGGCGCTCAAGATAGTGGCCACCAGCAACTGTAACGGGTCCTGGTGGTCCAGCGCGCACCGCGCCTCCGGGTAGCGACGCTTCAGCCGCGAGATGATGGGCCGGACGCGCTCGGCGGCGTTCTTGAGCCCTGGCCGTGCACTCTTGAGCCCCTTCACGACCGGCCCCGACGCCGAGCCACGAATCCGAGGAACGTTTCCACCGGCTCCGCGTTGAGTACCTGCTGCTTGGTGAGCCAGGCCTTGCGGGCGATCCCCACGCCCAGGTCCATGTTTCCGATGGCCGACACGCCGTGCGCGTCGGCCCCGAGCGAGATGGTGACGCCGGCCGCCACCGCGCGCCGCACGGACCGCCAGTCGAGGTCGAGGCGCTGGGGATCGGCGTTGATCTCGATGGCGATGCCGCGCTCCGCGGCCTTGGCGAAGATGGCGTCGAGATCGAGCGGATAGGGATCCCGGGATAAGAGCAGGCGACCCGTGGGATGTCCCAGGATCGCCGTGTCCGGGTCGTCCATGGCGTTCAGCACGCGTTGGGTCATCCGCTCCTTGTCCATGCCGTACCGGCTGTGCACCGAGGCAATGACGAAATCGAAGCCCGCGCGCACCTCGGGGGTGTAATCCAGGGTGCCGTCCTGGAGGATGTCGGCCTCGACGCCCTTCAGGACGCGAACGTCGGTGAACCGGCGGTTCAGCTCATCCACCTCGGCGTGCTGGCGTGGAATGTCCTCTTCGCGAAGACCACCGGCGTATGCCGCGGACTTGGAGTGGTCGGTGAGGCCCACGTAGCGGTAGCCCGCGGCGCGGCACGCCTCCGCCCACTCGGCCACCGTGCTGGTGCCGTCGGAGTAGTTGGTGTGGCAATGGAGGAAGCCCGCGAGATCGGACCGCTCCACCAATGCCGGTAACCGGCCGGCGGCGGCCGCGTCGATCTCTCCCTGCCCCTCACGCAGCTCGGCCGGGATCGGGTCGAGCCCCAGCTCCCGGTAGACGTCCTCCTCCTCGCACCCGGTGAGGCCGGCGTCCCAGGCCAGGCCGCGCGACCGGGCCCGCTCGGTGAGCTGCTCCACGTGCTCGGCGCTGCCGGTGGCCCGGATCAGCTCGACGCCGAAGCGGTCCCGGGGCGCCAGGTAAATGTCCGCCACCGTGCCGCTGCCGAAGCGCAGCGTGATCGTGCGCTCCGTCCGGCTC
>DATECF010000090.1:0-44948 GCA_035287045.1 Gemmatimonadales bacterium
CTTCGCTGGTGGCGCTGATGGTCGCCGCGCCGAGCGTCAGGCCCGTCACCAGCCCGCCGGCGGATACCGTCGCCACGCCCAGGGCGCTCGACGCCCAGGTCACCGCCCGGCCCACCAGCACGCTCCCGTTCGCATCCTTCAGGGTCGCGGTCAGTTCCACGGTTGACCCGGCCAAGACCGTGGCCGTCGCGGGACTGACCTCCACCGATGCCACGCGCGGCGGCCGTACTCTGACGGACGCGGTGCCGCGCTGGCCCTCGCTGGTGGCGGTCACCAGGACGTCGCCCGCGGATTGCGCGCGGAGCCCGCCTGCCTGGTCTGACTGGACAACCATCGTATCGGCGCTGGCCCAGCTCACCGTGCGGTCCTGGAGCTCGGCGCCGCTGGCGTCACGCACGATTGCCGTGAGGTGTCCAGTCTCACCCACGTCCAACGTCAGTTCGCTGGGGGAAATCTCGATCGAGGCCACTGCCTCGGTGGGGCCGGTTGAGGCGACATTCGCGGCACGGCAGCCGGGGAAAGCCACCGCCAACATCGGGGCGTATATCAGCGCCAATCGTCGAGAGAGCTTGAACGTGAAGGACATCGCCCGGTCCCCTCCTGGCGTCGCCTCCGAATGAAGAGGCCGCCAGCATTCGATGGGTGATCGACTCGCTGGCGGCCCGGCGGACATGGCGTGGCGCGCGTTAGTCCCGTGGCTCTGCGTCACCCTCTTTCGAGGGGTTTGCTCTGAGCAGCGCTATGGTGCCAAGGCCACAGGTGTAGCAGCTACTGTGCCGCAGATCCAATGAATTAGCGTGACGCGACTTACAGCGGAGGATCGGGCGATTCCCTACCAAAAAGAGCACGCAAAACGCGAAACTCGTACCCATCTGCTGCAACCTCTTGCGCCGGGGATTCCCCTGGGTCGGAGGCTCTCGAGAAGGCAGAGCGCTTGGGGAGCATTGCGGCGTCGCCAACTTCCCTCCGGGGTGGCGGGCATGCGGCTTGCGCGGAGGACCCGGTGTGAACACCCCGCTATCGGGGCCCCAGCCCTTCGTCTCGATTGTCGTTCCGTGCCGCAACGAAGCCGAATTCATCCGGCCGCTGCTGGACTCGATCCTGGCGAACGAGTACCCACGCGACCGTCTCGAGGTGCTGATCGTGGACGGCCTGAGCGACGACGGCACCCGTGACGTGGTCGCAGACTACGCCACCCGCCACCCCATGATCCGGCTGGTCGACAACCCCAAGCGCATCACGCCGTGCGCGTTGAACATCGGCATCGCTCGGGCGCGCGGCTCCATCATCATGCGGATGGACGCCCACGCGGATTACCCGCCCGGCTACATCTCCGGGCTGGTCTCCTGGCTGGAGCGGACCGGGGTGGACAACGTCGGGGGGTCGTGGGTGACCCTGCCCGGAGGCGCCACGCCCACGGCCCGCGCGATCGCGGCGGCACTGGGCCACCCGTTCGGCATCGGCGATGCGCGCTACCGCCTCGGGACCAGTCAACCCCGGTACGTCGACACCGTCCCGTTCGGCTGCTTCCGTAAAGAGCTGTTCGAGCGCGTAGGCCCCTTCGACGAGGAACTGGTGCGGAACCAGGATGACGAATTCAACTTCCGGCTGCTGAGGGCCGGGGCGCGGGTGCTGCTCGTGCCCGGCGTGTTTTGCTACTACTACGCGCGGCGCTCGCTGCACCAGCTCGCGCGCATGTTCTACCAGTACGGGTTCTTCAAGCCGCTGGTCGCGCTGAAGATCGGGAGGATCATGACGCTGCGGCAGGTGGTGCCGGCGCTGTTCGTGCTCTGCGTGGGGTTGGCGTCCCTCGGGGCCCCCTGGTTCCCGCTGGCCCGGACCTTTGGAGCGGTGGTGCTGGGGTCGTACCTCGCCGTCAACGCCGGTTGCGCGCTGGTGGTGGGACGACGTCACGGCGCCGCGGTCGGCCTGGCCGTCGTCGGCGTCTTCCCCGTAGTGCATCTCAGCTACGGCGTTGGCTTCTTGCGGGGCGCGTTGGCGCTCCTGGCCAGGACGCGTGGTCGCGCCGTTGATCCCGGCCGCGCGCCGTTGTCCCGCTAGCCTACGCCATGGCCGGCACGGTGGGGGAACGAGCCGGCGTCACGGAGCACCCAAGGCGCGCCGAAGAAGCCCGGATCCGCGCCGCGTACGCCCGGCGCGTGGGCGCCTGGCGGTACGACTGGAGCAACCCGGCGTACGTCTTTGCCATGCAGGACCTGCAACGCCGGGTGCTCGCCACGCTGTGCCGCTCGGGTCTCTGGCCACTTCGCGGAAAGCGAGTGCTGGACGTCGGCTGCGGCACGGGCCACTGGCTGCGGTTGCTGATCGGTTGGGGGGCGGAGCCGCGGCGGGTCGTCGGCGTGGACCTGCTACGGGACCGGCTCGCCCACGCCACGGAGCTCGCGCCGCGGCGCATGGTGCTGTCCTGCGGCAACGCGGCGACGCTGGCGTTTCGGAACGCCAGTTTCGACCTGGTGCTGCAGTTCACGGTCTTCACGTCCATCCTGGACCCGGACCTTCGGCGCTGCGTCGCGGACGAGATGGTACGGGTCCTGAAGCCGGACGGGACGATCCTCTGGTATGACTTCTGTGTCGACAACCCGCACAACCCCGATGTACGCGCCGTGAAGGCGGCCGAGATTGCACGGCTGTTCCCGGCCTGCGCCGTGCACCTGCGGCGGGTCACGCTGGCGCCCCCGTTGACGCGCTGGTTGGCGCCGCGATCGTGGACCCTGTGTGCGTTGTTGAACGCGGTTCACCCGCTGCGAACCCACTATCTCGGCGTGATCAAACGGCGGTGATGGGTCCACACTGTTGCGAGGCCGCCAAGTCGCGCGAGCGCAACGACGGCGCGGCTCGGGTGACTCCAAGTGCTTGTTCCGTAGGGTTGTTCCGTTGACCCGCCTGTATCCCAGTCGGCAGCACGGTCCTTGCGCATGGTGTCTGCCGTATGAGGCCTTCTCCGAACATCATGGCGGGCGTGCTCCAACCAGCGCTCGGGCGGCGCGCGGCCACGCCGGTCGCTCCCCGTCGCACCGTCCCGCGGCCGCCGCGCCCCACGTACCTCTCGTTCTCTCCCCCGTCCATCGGTGAGGAGGAGATCGCCGAGGTCGCCGACACGCTGCGCTCCAACTGGATTACCACAGGTCCCAAGGTCGCCCGGTTCGAAGCGGAGTTCGCCGCCGCCGTGTCCGCACCCGGGGCCCTCGCGCTGAGCTCGTGCACCGCGGCCCTGCACACGGCGCTGGCCGTCCACGGGGTTGGTCTGGGCGATGAAGTAATTACGACGCCGCTCACGTTCGCCGCGACGGCGAACGTCGTCGAACACGTGGGCGCGCGGCCGGTGCTCGCCGACGTGGAGCCGGACACCCTCACGATCGACCCCGCGCGCGTCGAGGCCGCGATCACCCCGCGCACGCGGGCCATCATCCCGGTGCATTACGCCGGCCACCCGGTGGACATGGACCCCATCGACGCACTGGCGCACCGCCACGGGCTCCTGGTGCTGGAAGATGCGGCGCACGCACTCCCAGCGGCCTACCGGGGCCGGTCCGTCGGCTCGGGAGCGAATCCCGTGGCGTTCAGCTTCTACGCGACCAAGAACCTCACGACCGCGGAAGGAGGGATGCTGACGGGAGAGCCGGCCTTCGTCGAACGCGCGCGCATCTTGAGCCTGCACGGGATGAGCCGGGACGCGTGGCGGCGCTACGACAAGGGCGGGAGTTGGCGGTATGAAGTGCTGGCGCCCGGGTTCAAGTACAACATGACGGACATCCAGGCGGCCCTGGGCTTGTGCCAGCTCCGGAAGCTCACGGCATTTCAGGAGCGGCGGCGCGCCATCGTGCGCCTCTACGGCGAGGGGCTGCGCGATGTCGGCGCGATCGAGCTACCGGCGGAACGGCCCGACGTCGAGCACGCGTGGCATCTCTACGTGGTGCGCCTCCGGCCCGGCGCCCTGCGGATCGGGCGAGACCAGTTCATCAGCGAGCTGGCGGCGCGCAACATCGGGACGTCGGTCCATTTCATCCCCATCCACCTGCACCCGTACTACCGCCGGCGGTACGGCTATCGCCCCACGTCCTTCCCCGTGGCGTACCACCATTTTCGACGCATGATCAGCCTGCCGCTTCATCCCAGACTCAGCGATCAGGATGTCGCCGACGTGATCCAGGCAGCGCGCGACGTCGTTCGGCGCCACCGCCGGTGAAACCCGCCAAGCGCATCTTCGACGTGGCAGGCGCGGGCCTCGGCGTGGTGGTGCTGGCGCCGTTGCTCTCGGTGCTGGCGCTGCTGATCAAGCTCGAGGACGGGGGACCGGTGTTCTTTCGACAGGCGCGGGTCGGGTGCCGCGGCCGTCCCTTCCGCATCTGGAAATTCCGGACCATGGTCTCGGATGCGGAGGCCCGCGGCTTGCCGCTGACCGCGTGGCGAGACCCGCGGGTGACTCGGGTGGGCGCGTGGTTGCGCCGGCTCAAGCTGGACGAGCTGCCGCAGCTGCTCAACGTGTTAGCCGGGGACATGAGCCTGGTGGGCCCCCGACCGGAAGTGCCTCGTTACGTCGCCGCGTACACGCCGCTGGAACGGGAAGTGCTCAAGCTGGTACCGGGCATGACCGACGAAGCGTCCCTTCGGTACGCTGACGAAGAGTCCATGTTCGCCGGCGTGCCGGACCCGGAGCGGCGTTACGTGGAGGTGATCCTGCCCGACAAGGTCCGGCTGAACCTGGCGTACGCGGCCCGTGCCACTGTGTGGACGGACTGCAGATTGATCCTCGCCACCGTGGGTCGCCTGGCGTTCCCGGCTCAGCGGGCGGACTCGCCTGCCAGATCTTCGTCGCCACGTCCATACGTGACGACCCACGGAGCGTGACCGCCGTCGCTGCGCGCCGTCGCCGGCCGCCGGGCCATCTGCGCGGCCAGGACCCCCAGAACGAACCAGAACTGCTTGCGGTGATCCCAGGTTATCGATAGCGATCCCAGCGCCAGGGCCAGCAGCAAGACGATGGAGAAGCGCTGCTCGATGGATGGCAGGCGCCGCAGCGGCTCCATCACGGCCGCCGCCATGGCGAGGAACAGGAACAGTCCGATGAGGCCTTGCTCTACCAGGATCGCCAGGAAGACCTGGTGGGCGTCCATGTCCTGATGGAGCGCCGGCCCGACGGCTGCCCCGAACGCTCCCGCACCATAGCCGGCCAATGGACGCTCTCGGGCCGCGTCCAGGCCGGCCGCCCAAATGGCCCCACGACCCCCGAAGTACCCGGACTCGATGTCCGCGCGCGTGGTCTTGATGCGCTCCAGCGACGAGTCGGGGACGAAGGTGATGGCCAACGCCAGCGATCCGGCGGCTAGCGCGCCCAGAGCGGCCTTCTTGTTGAACCCCACACGCCCCAGCGTCCATGGAATGATCCCCAGGGCCACGAGCGCCGCCAGAAAGGCCCCACGGGAGCCGGTGAGCAGAACCCCGGTGATGCCGAGGGGGATGTAGAGCCGCCAGACCCACGCCGCGCGTCCTATCCGGTGGGCCAGGCCAAGCCGCCACGCCATCGGCAGCGCCAGCGCGAGGGTCACGCCCAGCTCGTTGGGGTTCTGGTTCAGGGCCGCGAACCGGGCCGTTTCGATGGTCCCGTGAGAATGCCAGGCGGCGCCCGCGACATAGCTGTGTATGGTGGCGCCCGCCGCGACGCAGGCTCCGAGGACGTACGCCTGGAACAGGGCTTCCTGGCGTTCCGGCGACCACGCGATCTCCCAGATCAGCCACACCAGCACGGCGAGCTGGAGATAGGTGATGAAGCGTGTTCTGGTCGCGTCGGGATCGATGGACCAGAGACTGCTCACCCCGGCCCAGAGCACGAACAGAAGCGCGAACACGTGATACCAGGCCAGCGGCCGAACGCGTCCCTTGGCCAGTATATGGAGGGTGCCCACGGCCGAGGCCACCACCCCGACCAAGCGGGGGATTGATCCCAGGACGGGCACCTGGGTCAGGACGTCCCACGGCAGGACCAGGACGAAGCACCAGAGCAATCCGAACGCAGCCTGACTCACGAGTAAACCAGCCTCCTCCCAACATCGCGAGGCATATGCCATGCCTCTACCGCCCTCTCACCGTCACGCGTGTGGTCGGTTGAAAGCGTGATGAAACGCAACCGGTCGCTGCGCCGCCGCCACACTCCATGGTGCAGAGGAGCCACAGGCGCACCTCCGGTCGGGCTTCAGAAGCAGTCCATGCACCTGGTCCCCATCAGCACGTTCCTTGCACCGCTGGGCGGGCGGTCTGGTGCGCTGGTAGGGAATGGCCGTTGTGATCGGCCGCATGGGGAGGGCCAGGAGAATCAGATGGGTCTTGACCGCACGTGGGTCGCTGTCGCGCTACTGACGGCGCCCATCGCCACCGCCTTCGCGCAGAATGGGGCCTCGACGGACGCCGTGCTGCGGCCCGGGGACGCCCTCCGGATTACCGTCTGGAACCACCCGGAGTTGAGCGGCGATTTCGCCGTCGCCCCCGACAGCGCGCTGGTGCACCCGGTGTACCAGGCGGTGAACGTCGTGGGAGCGCCGCTTCCGGTCGTGAGGGACCGGCTGCGCAGCCTGTTGGTGACCTACGAGCAGGGTGTGCAGTTCGTCATCGAGCCGCTGGTCTCGGTAACGGTGGCGGGAGAAGTGCGTCAGCCCAACCTCTATCAATTGCCGAGGGGAACCACCTTTGCCCAGGCCATCGCTCAGGCGGGCGGCCCCACCGACCTGGGCCGGCTGGACAAGGTGCACGTGATCCGCAGGGATAGCACAATGGTTGTGAATCTGGGCAGCGGATATTCTCGATACGAGGCGTTGCCGATCGCTTCCGGCGACCAGATCCTCGTGGCTCGCCGGTCCAGTTTCAACATCCTGCGGGACGTCCTGTATCCCGTGGCCAGCCTGACGGCTGCCGTCGCGGCCGTGCTGGCGTACAGTCGTCAGTGAGACGCGGAATGCCGGACCTGCCCGCCCACCATGGACGCGCCAGCGTGCGCTCCCTCGCAAGCCGGCGGGAACCAGAGGACACCATCAGTTCCGTCCGGCTGGAGGAGCTCCTCTCAACCATCCGGCGGCACCTGCGGCTGGTGCTGGGCGCGGTCGCCATCGCGTTGGCCGCCGCGGCGCTGCTTGCGTACCTGACCGGGCCGATCTACCGCGCCGTCGCGGTGCTTCGTATGTCCGATCCTCGGCGCGCGTTGACCGGTGGCGTGGTGGACGATCCCGCCCTGAGAGCCGACGATCGGTTTTCGGACCCGCTCCTGTCGCAGGTCGAGCTACTGAAGAGTCGCACCGTCGCCGGCGCCGTGGTGGACAGCATGCCCATGCTCCGGCTGCTCACCCGCAAGGTCCCACCCGGCCTGCTCCGGGACGTCGCCGTGGCGGGCGATGCGCCGGCCCAGTCGTTGGAGTTGATCTTCGCCCCGGACGGCTTCGTCGTGGAAAGACCATCCGGACGGCGGCGCGCCGCCTACGGCCCGGCTGTGGATCTCGGCGGTGTCCGGTTTGCCGTCACGCGTCGACCGGATGCGAAAGCGGGCCGGCTGGAAATCCTGAGTCGGGAAGCCGCCACCAGTCGTTTGCTGGCCGAGCTTCGCGTCAAGCTCCGGCTGCGTACGGATATCGTGGACGTCACGTATGCCGCGGCGGACCCTCGGGTGGCGCAGCAGGTCGTGAACCGGGTGGTGGACATCTTCCGCGCCACCAGCGCCGAGGCGTCACAGCAGCAGTCCAGACGACGCCGGGAGTTTCTGGAGGCCCAGCTCAGGGTCAACGACTCGCTGCTCGCCGATGCCCGCCAGGCGCTCACGGCGTTTCACCGGGACGCTCGCGCCTTCGGCTCCGGGGAGGCGTTAGCGCGCGAGCAGATCGGCCTGGCAGGGGTCGAGCTCCAGCGCCAGCAACTGGAGGCGGAGCGCCGCACCTACGAGGGTCTGCTGGCGTCGCTGCGGGATCGGGACAGCAGCGTCAGCCGGAAGGCCCTCCAGACGGCGTTCGCCACGTCGGGTGTCGCTGCCAGTCCACCGGTGAGCCAGCTCCACGGCCAGCTCTTCCAGTACCAGGCTTCCCGCGACTCACTGGCGAGCCGCTCCGCCTCGCATCCGGACCTGCCCCGTCTCAATGTGCTGATCGCCTCGACCGAGGCGAAGCTGCTCCGGGCGGTGCAGGCCGGCGTGCAGAGCTCCATTGGGGCACTGGATGCGCGGATCGCCGCCTTGAACCAGCTGCGTGCTCGCCAGCACCAGCTATCGGCCACTGAAGCGGAAGAAGCCCGGCTGACCGAGCGGGTGGACAATGTGCGGAAGGTGGTGGACGAGCTCCGGATCGAACACCAGAAGGCCGGGATCGCTGAGGCGGTGACCGTGGGACAGGTCGAAATCGTAGAGCACGCCGCCCTCCCGATGAAACCCGCAGGCATCGGCCTGATCGAGCAGCTGGCCCTGGGGTTGTTCCTGGGCCTGATCCTTGGCATCGGTGGCGCGTTCCTGGCGGAGCGTCTGGGCGGGGTCCTTGCCGGGAGGGCCGACGTGGAGCAGCTGGGCCTGCCGGTGGTGGGAGTGGTCACCCATCTGGACCGGAACGGGAATGGGAAGGGCTCGCGGGGTCCGGATGCATTGGTCGATTCGTTCCGCGGCATCCGTCTCGGCGTCCTGAACGCCTTCGGCACGTCCGACCCGATCGTCCTGACGGTGACCAGCCCGGCGGGCGGGGACGGGAAATCGTTCGTCAGCTCCAACCTCGCCCTCGCGTTCGCCTGCGCCAACCACCGCACGCTGCTGGTGGATGCCGATCTCCGCCGGGGCGCGCTGCACCGGGTCTTGAATCTGTCGCGGCAGCCGGGGCTGACCGACCTCCTAGTCGGGGATGCCACCCGGGAGCGGGTTCTGCAAGCGACCACCTATCCAAGCCTGCACTTCCTGGCCGGCGGGTCTCGCCGGCACGATGCGCCGGAGTTGATCGGCTCCCCGAAGATGGCCGAGCTCGTGGCCGGTTTACGGTCGAGCTACGGTGTCGTGGTGCTGGACACGCCGCCGCTCGGGGCGGGCGTGGATGCGCTGTCGCTGGCGACGTTGGCTGGCGGCCTGCTGATGGTCTTGCGGCTGGGACGGACGGACCGGGAATTGGCCGAGGCCAAGATCGAAACCCTCCAGCGCCTGCCCTTGCGCGTGTTGGGTGCGGTCCTCAACGATGTGCGCGATGGCTCGGAATACGGCGCCTACGCCTACTACTTGGACGGCTATGCGCTCGCGAGCGACCCGGCCTTCCGGCCCCTCACGGCCGCCGGACCCCGAGCGGAGCCACACCGAGCGAGCTAAGGACGCTCCGTCGGGAGCAACGCCTCTCCTCGCGGCGCCGGGCACGCGGTCACCAGGTCGCGGGGTGAACCCCGCGCGCCCGACGCTGTCAGCACCGCGGCGATGCGCTGCGCCGCGCGCCCATCCCACCCCTCGATGCTGGCTGGCCGACGGCCCGTGCGACGCGCGGACCGGGCGGCATCCAGAATGGCCCGCGGCGTGGGCGCCACCAGCCGGTTGGTTCCCTCGGTACACGTGATGGGCCGCTCGGTGGTGGGCCGGATGGTCAAACACGGCGTCCCGAGATACGTGGTCTCCTCCTGCAACCCTCCGGAATCCGTGATCACCAGAGCCGCCGAGGCGATCAGACCGAGCATGTCGAGGTAGCTCAGCGGATCCAGGGCGCGAACCCGCGCGCCATGGCCGGTCCAGGCGGCGTCCGGCAGGCGCGCGCGGGTCCGAGGATGCACCGGAAAAAGCAACGGGAGGTCTCGCCCCAACTCGATCAGGGCCCGGCAGAGCTGGGTCAGCCTGGCGGGATCGTCCACGTTGCCCGGCCGGTGGAGCGTGACCACACCGTACCCCTCCGGCTCGACGCCATACCGCTGGGGCAGGTTTCGCGCCCGCGCCGACTCGAGGCCGGAGACGAGCGTGTCGATCATGACGTTGCCCACGAAGTAGATGCGCTCGGGCTCCGTCCCCTCACGAAGCAGATTCTCCACCGCGTCCCGGGATGGGGCGAGCAGGGAATCGGCCAGTCGGTCGGTCAGTACGCGGTTGATTTCTTCGGGCATGGCCCGGTCCCGGCTCCGCAGGCCCGCCTCGACGTGCGCGACCGGTATCCCCAGCTTGGCCGCCACCAGCGCCGCCGCCAGCGTGGAGTTCACGTCGCCATACACCAGCACCATGGCGGGGCGGGTTTCCCGTAATACCGGTTCCAGCCGTTGCATGACGAGCGCGGTCTGCTGCGCGTGGGAGCCGGACCCAACCTCCAGGTTGCACAGCGGGCGTGGAAGGTCCAGATCGCGGAAGAAGTCCGCCGACATGGACGGGTCGTAGTGTTGGCCGGTGTGGACCACCTGATGCGCGATGTGGCCGCAGTCCCGCAACGCGCGCACGATCGGCGCCACCTTCATGAAGTTCGGGCGGGCGCCCACCACCGATATCAACAGCCGTGCGGCCGGCTCGCTCGCTCCCCGGGCCATTCGCCGAAAGTCCCTCACGCGTCGTTGCCGCCTCGCCCATCCTCAAATTTGGTGCCTCCGTTCGGCGCCGGAGATGCCGCCTTCCAAATCGCGGCGCGTCACGAGCCTGCACCGCGTGCGGGCCCCGGGTCGTGTGCCATCTGGTTGCGCAGCCGCCGCAGCGGAGAAACCCGGAGTGTGGACGTGCCGCAGCGCTGGTCACGCGCCTTCCGGGCCGGGGAGCAGGACCGGGCATGTGGCGGACGAGCGCCACGTTTGCCGCGCGGACGCGGCACCTGAGGCCGGCGGACACCCTTCCGGCCCCTTGCGGCCAGCGTCGCCGCCCCGAATGGGCTGGCACCACTTGTGCGATGCTAGGCGAACGAGCCGGTTGGGTTCCGCCGTCCGGCTTCACCGGAACCAGTACACGGGAAGGATGATGAGGCATGCGCCACGACCCCGAGCAGTTGCCGCTGGAGCTCTTTTCCACCTGCCCGCAGTACGCGGACGGTGACCACCACGCCTACGTTCAGCAGGTCATCGACGTGGCCCGCTGGAGCGAGCGCTGGGGCTGTAAGGGCATCCTGGTCTACAGCGACAACCGCCAAGTCGATCCCTGGCTGGTTTCCCACCTCATCCTGCGGCACACGGAAGCCCTCTGTCCGCTGGTGGCGGTGCAGCCGATCTACCTGCACCCGTATGCGGTCGCGAAGATGATTGCGACCTTCGGGCACCTGTACGGGCGAAGGATCTACCTCAACATGGTGGCGGGCGGCTTCAAGAACGATCTGACGTCTCTGGACGATTCCACGCCCCACGATCGCCGCTACGACCGCCTGGTCGAGTACACCCAGATCATCCGGCAACTGGTACAAGGTGCCGCCCCGGTGACCGCGGAAGGGGACTTCTACACCGTGCGGGGGCTCAAGCTCACGCCTCCACTGCCTCGCCAATTGGTCCCGGGGATCTTCGTTTCCGGATCGTCGGAGGCCGGATGGCGCGCCGCGCAAGCGCTGGGTGCCACGGCCGTGAAGTATCCCAAGGCGCCGAACGAGGAATCGAAACCCGGCGAGGGCGAGGGCGCGGGCGTGCGGGTTGGGATCATCGCCCGAGAGGACGGCGAGGAAGCCTGGACCGTAGCGCGGTCCCGCTTCCCGGAGGACCGGCGGGGCCAGCTGACCCACCAGCTTGCCATGAAGGTCTCCGACTCCGCCTGGCACCGCCAGCTTTCGGAGCTGGCCCGCGCCACCGCCACGGGCGAGCACCCCTACTGGCTGGTGCCCTTCGAGAACTACAAGACCATGTGCCCGTACCTGGTGGGAAGCTACGAACGCGTGGGGGACGAGTTGGCCCGTTACCTGGGGTTGGGGTACCGCTCGTACATCCTCGATATCCCGCCCAACGAGGACGAGCTGCGGCACACCAGCGAAGCCTTCCAGCACGCGCTCGGGCGAGTGGCGCAGTGACGACGGGACTGCTCCAGGAATGGGTGACGCGCCAGGCCGAAACCCGCCCAGACGCGGTTGCCGTGGTCATGGGGGGCGAGCGGCTGACCTACGGCCAGCTCGAGATCTTGAGCAATCAGCTCGCGCATGCCCTGCAGGCCGCCGGGTGTCAGCGCGGAGACCGCGTGGGGCTGCTGCTCCGAAAGTCGCCCACGATGGTGGCCTGCATGTTGGGCGCGCTCAAGGCGGATGCGTGCCATGTGCCCCTCGACCTCGCCAGCCCGGCCCCGCGGCTCGCCAAGATCGTGGAGTCTGCGGAGCCGGGCGTGATCCTGGTGGCCGAGAATGGGGCCGGAACGCTCCGGGCGCTGCTCAGCACCATCCGGCGCCCGCGCACGCCGCAGATCGCGTGGATGGCACCGAAGCCGGACGCCGGAGCGAACGTTCCGCGGGCGCCGGTGTTCACGTTGGACGACGTACGCCGCATGCCGACGAGGGGTCGGAGCTATCAGAACACGGCCGGCGATTGCGCCCACATTCTGTTCACGTCGGGATCCACCGGCGTGCCCAAAGGCGTCATCATTACGCACGCGAACGTCATCCGGTTCGTGAGCTGGGCCGTGGACTATTTCGGCCTCTCGGCGTCGGACCGCACCTCGGGGCACTCGCCCTGCCATTTCGATCTGTCCACGTTCGATCTGTTCGGCACGTTCGCCGCCGGCGCCCAGATTCACCTGGTGCCACCGGAGCTGAACGTCGTGCCCCACAAACTGGCCGCGTTCATGCGCGAGTCGCAGCTCACGCAATGGTTCTCGGTTCCCTCGATCCTCACCCTGATGGCACAGCTAGATGTGGTGCAGTCCGACGACTTCCCCGCCCTGCGGCGGCTGCTGTGGTGTGGGGAGGTATTCCCGACGCGGGCGCTCCGGTACTGGATGTCCCGCCTGCCGCACGTGACGTTCACCAATCTGTATGGGCCCACGGAAGCGACCATCGCGAGCAGTTACTACACGGTGCCCCGGTGCCCCGCTGGCGACACGGAACCGATTCCCATTGGCAGCCCCTGCGCGGGCGAAAAGCTCCTGGTCCTGGACCACGCCTTCCGGCCGGTCCCGGAAGGCGAGATCGGCGATCTCTTCATCCAGGGAGTGGGGCTGAGCCCCGGCTATTGGCGTGACCCCGCCAAGACCCGGTCCGCCTTCCTGCCCCATCCCGCAGACTCCCGCGACCGCATTTATCGCACCGGAGACCTGGCCCGGGTCGGACCGGACGGCCTGGTTTACTTCGTGGGGCGCGCGGACTCGCAGATCAAGTCCCGTGGGTATCGCGTGGAGCTGGGGGAGATTGAGGCGGCTCTCCAGACGCTGCCGCAGCTTCAGGAGGGCGCGATCATCGCCCTGCCCACGGATCGGTTCGAGGGAACCCTGATTTGCTGCGCCTACGTCGCAAGGCCCGGCGCGGCGGTGACCGCGATCAGCCTACGTCAACAGCTTGCTGCCCTGCTGCCCTCGTACATGGTGCCGTCCGAGTGGAAGGCCTGTGACGCGCTCCCTCGAAATGCCAACGGCAAGATCGACCGGCGCCGCATCCAGGAGGAGTGGAAACGTGACGAAACGGCCCCAGCCGGACGAACCTGAGCCGATCGCCGCCGTCCGGCTTGCGGCGCTGTTCGCCGAGCGGCTCAACGTCGAGGTACCCTCGGCGGACACCGACCTGTTCGTAACGGGCATCCTCGACTCGCTGCAGTTCGTGGAGCTGCTCGCGGCGTTGGAGGAAACGTTCGGCGTGCAGGTCTCGGTCGATGAGATCGAACTCGACGACTTCCGGACCCTGTCCCGTATCGCGCGGTTTGTGGTGGGAAAAGCCGCTCAGCGTTCGGGAGTGACGGCGGAGGTCAGCCGGACGGCGCCGGGGCGGTAGATCCGCCGCCTAACACCTCGGCGACCTTGAGCACCAGGGTATCGGCGGAGAAGGGCTTTTGGAGGAATTGCGTCTCAGGGACGGACAAGCCGCGCCGCACCATGGCATCACCCGCGTATCCGGAGATGTACAGCACCCGGCCCTCGGGATGCGTGGCCAGGAAATGCTCGGCCAGCGCCCGCCCGCCCATGACCGGCATCACCAGGTCCGTCACCAGGAGAGAGATGGGTCCGGCATGGGCGCGGGCCGCCGCCAACGCTTCCTCGCCGGAGCCGGCGGCGAGCACGGTGTAGCCGACGTCTTCCAGCGCCTGCTTGATCCCGTGGCTCACGATCTCGTCGTCCTCCGCGAGCAACACGGTCCCGGTGGCCCGCCCCGGCTGCGCCGCGACCGCGCTGAGGCCGACGGGGGACACGCGTCCGAGCGGTACCAGCGGCAGGTACACGGTGAAGGTGCTGCCGTGGCCCGGCGTGCTTTGCACCCGCACGTGCCCGCTGTTCTGGGTGACGATCCCGTACACCGTGGACAGCCCGAGCCCGGTCCCGTGACCGGGCTCCTTGGTGGTGAAGAACGGATCGAACACCCGCGCCTGCGTTGCCGGGTCCATGCCCACGCCGGTATCGGTGACGGCGAGGACGGCCCAGGGACCGGCCGCCAGGTCGGGCGCTGCGTGGCCCGCCTCGATCCGCCTGGTCTCGATGCTCACCGTGCCGCCCCCCGGCATCGCGTCTCGGGCGTTTACCGCGAGGTTCATGATGACCTGCTCGAGCTGCACGGCGTCGGCATGCACGGGACACGGTTCGCGGCCCAGCGACATCGCCAAGTGGACGTCGGCCCCCAGCAGGGGGCGCAGCAGCTTCGTCATGCCGGTGATCACCACGTTCAGGTCCAGGACGCGCGGCTGAGCCACCTGCCTGCGGGCGAACGCCAGGAGCCGCTGGGTGAGCAGGGAGGCCCGGGTCGCGGCCAGGTCGATCTCCTCGACCTGTCGCCGCCGCGGGTCGTCCGCCGGGATGTCGCGCGCCAGGATGTGGTTGCAGAGGGTGATGCCAGTGATGAAGTTGTTGAAATCGTGCGCGATCCCGCCGGCGAGCTGCCCCACGGCTTCCATCTTCTGCACCAGGAGGAGTCGCTCCTCGAGCTCGCGTTGCCCGGTGACGTCTTCCACGATCAGTTCGGCACCCTCCACGGCCCCGTGATTCCCCATGACGGCGCGCGCGGTCAGCCGAACCTGGATGACCGTACCGTCGCGGCGGGACCACTGGGCTTCGGTCGCGTGATGGCGCTCCCCCGGCCGCAGCCACGCGGCCAGGAGATGCCGGTACGCCATGGCGCCGGTGCTGCGGTGGATGCCGGTGGCCGGGTCCACGCCCAGCAGCTCCGCTTCCGAGTCGAAGCCGAGCATCCGCACGAGCGCGGGGTTGGCGTTGGTAAACCGCCCGTCGGGTCCGCAGCGGCAGATCCCGTACGGGGCGTTGTCCACCAACGAGCGGTATCGGGCTTCCGAGTGGCGCAGCGTGGCATAGGCCTCGCGGAACCCGCGGTGGGTCATTTCGAACGGCGAGAGGCTCTCCGCCAGCACGGCGCAGGCGGCGCGCGTGGTCTCCAGGGCGTCGGTTCGGCCCTCGGCGCGCGGCGGGGATGCCAGGAGCTCGACCTGGGCGTCCTGATGGATGCGGACCAGGTCGAGCACGCCCCACCCCGCGGCAATGGCTTCACGCCCGAGCTCGTAGGCCGTCTCGAGGGCGGCCTCGCTTCGGGAGGCGACGAAGTCCCGCAGCACCGCCCGATAGCGCTCGGCCAGCGAAGGCAGGTCAGGCACCGCGTGCTCCCTGGTAGCGCGCCACCAGCACCAGGGCGTCGTCCGCCTCCCGGCGGAACTGGGTCAACAGCCGTTCGGCCAGACGCTGGGGGACATCGTCCGCGGAGAGAGCGTCGGTGAACTCCGGCCGGAGGCCGTCCGTGGCCAGGATCACGCAGTCACCGTGGAGCACCGCGTGGACGCTGGCACTCAGGGGTGGCAGCTGATACCCGACCACGCCACCCCGCATGAGCACCGACTCCCGCGGTGCCTCCGTACGCCCCCGCAGCAAGAGCCCCTCCACGTTCCCCACGCCCAGCCAGGTGAGGGTCTCGTCGTGGGGGGAGATCCGCGCCAGCGTCATCACCACGCCGCGGGTGCCCTGTAACCCGTGGTGACACCGGCGGGCAAGGGCGATCACCGACTCCTCCGCGTGTCGCCGCAGGAGGGCGGCAGCGCGCTCCGCCGCGTCGGCCGCCTCGTCGCCGTGCCCCAACCCGTCCACCACGGCGAGCAGCACCGAGCCGTCCGGCGCCTCCGCCACCACGTGCTGGTCGCCGGAGCGCCGCTGGCCCGGTCGGGTCGCCATCGCCACACCCCACTCGATCACCGGGGACGAGGGGGCCGCTGGACCGTCTAGTCCGTGACGTTCAGCCACTTGCGCATGACGATGGTGGTTCCACGCCCCGGGCTGGAATGGACCTCAAAGTCGTCCATGAGGCGCTTCGCGCCCGGTAGCCCGATGCCCAGGCCTTTCCCGGTGCTGTACCCGTCCAACATCGCCTGCTCCACGTCCGCAATCCCCGGACCTTCGTCGGTCGCCTGCACCATGAGTCCGCGCCGGCCGCCGTCGTGCACCACCCGAATCAGGATCTCGCCGGAGCGGGCGTACTCAATGATGTTCCGCGCGACCTCCGAAATGGCCGTGGCCACCACGGTGAGGTCCATGCCTTCGAACCCGACCTGGGTGGCCAGGCGTCGCCCCTGCTGGCGGGCGGTGACGATGTCCGACGGGGAGTGAATCGTGACGCGGGCTTCAGTAGCCACGTCGCGCGCTGTTCTTGGTCTTCTGATCCAGGTAGGCCAGACCCTCTTCCAGGTCCAGCGCGCAGGCGATGCCCTCCAGCTTCAGGCCCAGCTGGACCATGGCGAAGGCCACGTCGGGTTGGATGCCGACGATCACCGTCTCCGCGCCGCGCAGCCGGGTCATGTGCGCTATGTCGCGCACGGTGCGCACCGCGAAGGAGTCCATGACGTCCAGCACCGTGACGTCCACGATGACGCCCCTGGATCGGTACCGGCCCACCTGCTGGACCAGGGCGTCACGAAGTTGCAGCAGGTCGTCGTCCGTCAACGCCGACTGAATCGAGGCGATGACGAAGTGGCCCTGCTTCAGGATGGGGACTTGCACGAAGCGGCTCCGCCTGGCTACGCCGTGGGCGAGGCTTCGGACAGCTGCGCCACCTTGTAGCCGAGCAGACGTTCCGCTTCTTCGATGCCGCCCTGAAGGTCACCCACGGTATTCATCTTGCCCAGGTCCACGCCGATGTTCACCAGCGTTTGCGCGATCTCCGGCGACAACCCCGTCACGATCACGATGGCGCCCAGCAGCCGGGAGGCCTCCACCGTCTGCACCAGGTGGTTCGCCACGGTCGCGTCCATCGCGGCCACGCCGGTGATGTCGATCACCACCACCTTGGCGCGGTTGGTGCGGATCCCGCGCAGCAGCTGCTCCATCAACTGCCGCGCGCGCTGGGTGTCGATCACGCCGATGATGGGAAGAATCAGCAGCCGCTCCCGCACCTGCAGCACCGGCGTGGAGAGCTCGCGGATCGCTTCCTGTTGCTGGCGGATGACGCGCTCGCGCTCCTGCACGAAGCCCACCGCCACCGTGTTCGCAATCCGGTTCGCCGCCGGCTCGTAGGCGTCCAGAATCCGGTTGAGCTTCTCGAAGTCCCGCTGGTACTTGCCGAACAGGGAGCGGGCCAGCACGTCGCGGAGCAGCAGCACGATCCCCACCACTTCGTGCGTCTCCACGCCCCGCGGAATGATGCGCTCCGACAGGTTGCGAGCGTACGCCTGAAGGGCCTCGAAGGTCCCGGTCTCCAGCGCCTCGACGTAGTTGTCGTACACCGAGGTCGCTTCCGCGAAGATCTCGTCCTTGCTCATCGCGGTCAGCAGCTTGGCCTCGGTGATGCGACGCGCCCATTCCTCCCGCAGCAGGGTTCGCTGCTCCCGGAGGTGCGCCACCAGCTCGCTCAGCAACGCACTGCTCTCGGCCCCGCCGACGCCGGCTACGATGTCGGGCTCATCGACGCCGGGTCTTTTCACCTTCGCCATGGAACGTTCTCCTCCGCCGGGGTGGGTCTCTGGCCTGCTTCTCAGACCGACACGCTCACCGCCCCCCCCAAGGGGATCCCCGGGAGTGGCCGGTGTGTGGTCAACATGGCGCCGTTGGGACGGTGGTCGGCAAGTGGCTGGGCTGATGAGTTGTTGCGCTGGCCCATCGCACTACCGCAACACTTGTGTTGTGTTGACACAACAACAATGACTGACCCTTACGTCCAGCCTGTGTCGCCGATCTCAGGCGTATCCATCAGCACCACAAGGCCTTCCAGTACCTCCACGGGGACACGCTCAGCCGTGGCCCGTCCGTTTCTTCGATGCCGCCTCTCAACGACATGTGCTGATGGCGTGCAACATTCGGACCAGGGGAGTTCCTGTACTGGGCTAGGTGACCAGACCGGGAATGCCGCCGGGGTGGGGTGGAGGCGATGGCGAAGAGCAGCGCGCTCAGCCCGGCGACGCGGGCGAACGTCGCGCCACGATTCCGCCCCGCCCCCCGGTGCTCAAGTCGCTCGTTGCATGGCACGATCGGGCCTGGAATGGTCAGGTTGACAGATTTCCCGAACTCGACGCGCGAGGGCGCGTTCTCGGATGGCCTACCGTCATGCAAGCGGCGGGCGCATCAGTTGGGTGTCTCGGACACGGTCCACCAACCCGTTGCTCTGCGGTGACTTGGGGGTGCCGCGCAACCGGACGCTCTGTTGTCGAGCGGCCACAGATATGGCGTGACGCCCACAGGCGTTGTGGTGAAGGCGCGACGGATGCAGCTCAATGCGTCGTGGGCGGCAGGCGGACGACGGGGTGGGAATCTCGCCCGGTGATCCAGGCCGCCACCGTCTCGGCGGGCGTGGGGTACGCCAGGTAAAACCCCTGCCCCAGGCGGCAGCGCAGGGCCAGGAGCGCGGTGAACTGCTGTTCCGTCTCGACCCCTTCGGCGATGAGGTCAATGCCGAGGGCTCGGGCCAGGGCGGCGATGGCCTGAAAGACCTCGCTGGTTTGCCGGCTGAGATCCAACGCCGCGACGAACGAGCGGTCGATCTTCAGGGTGTCGATCGGCAGCCGGTACAGATGCCCGAGCGACGAGTACCCGGTGCCGAAGTCGTCCAGCAGGATGCCGATCCCCAGCGCGCGCAACTGGGCCAGCACCCGGCTGGCCCACTCCATGTCCTGCATGAGCGTACTCTCCGTCAGCTCCAGGCGCAGCCTGGCTGCGTGCAGGCCGGTCTCGTGCAGGATGCCACGGAGCGAGTCGAGGAAGTCGGCCTGGAAGAGCTCCTTGGCGGCGACGTTCACCGAGACGGTGAGCCCGGCGGCACCCGGGCGGGCGCGCAGCCACTCGGCCATCTGGCGGCAGGCTTCGCGCAACACCCACCGGCCGAGGGAGACGATCAGCCCGGTCTCTTCCGCCATCGGAATGAACTCGCTCGGCGGGACCAGCCCTCGGTGGGGGTGCTGCCACCGCACCAGCGCTTCGAAGCCGGCGATCTGCCGGACGCGCAGCGCCACGATGGGCTGGTATTCCAGGACCAGCTCGCTGCGGTGGACGGCGCGCCGCAGGGCCGTCTCCAGCTCGAGCTGGGCCATGGCGTCGGCGTGCATCGCGGCGTCGAACACCTGGTGGCGGGAGCGGCCGGCGGCCTTGGCCCGGTACATGGCCAGGTCCGCGTCGCGCAGCACGTCTTCCTCGCGGGTGTAGCCCACCGAGCTCTCTGTGATCCCGATGCTCACCGTGGTGAACACCTGGTGTCCGTTGATCTCGAACGGACGGGCCAGCGCGGTTTCGATCCGCCCGGCCACGGCCGTGGCGTCGTCGGTGCCGACCACGCCGTCCAGGAGCACCGCGAATTCATCGCCCCCCAGCCGGGCCACGGTATCCCTGGGGCGCAGGCAATGCTCGATCCGGTGCGCGATCGCGATCAGGAACTGGTCGCCGACCAGGTGCCCCAGGGTGTCGTTGACGATCTTGAACCGGTCGAGATCCAGAAACAGCACCGCGAACCGGTAACCCAGATTGCGGTGGGCGTGCCCGACGGCCTGGGCCAGCAGCTCCGTGAACAGCGCGCGGTTCGGGAGGTCGGTGAGCGCGTCGCGCGTCGCCTGGTCTCGCAGGCGGAACTCGGCCTCCTTCCGGTTGGTGATGTCGGTCAGCGAGCCGGCGATACGCACCGGGCCGCGGGCGGGATCGCGGAGCGACACGCCGCACACCACCACCCACCGGTACACTCCCTCCTGATGCAGCATCCGATGCTCGTGCTCGAAGTGCGGGACGCCGCCCGTCAAATGCGCGTCGATGGCCGCGCGCAGGCCACGGAGGTCATGAGGATGGACCCGGCCGAACCACTCCTCCGGGCGGTCGCCGATCTCGCTCTCCTGGTAGCCCAGCATCGCCTTCCAGCGACTGGAGTAGGCGATCCGGTTGGTCTCGAGGTCCCAGTCCCACAGCCCGTCGTTGGCGCCTCGCGCGGCGAGGGCGTAGCGTTGCTCGGTGCCAGGTAACGCCGCATGCGCCTCAGCGGTTACGCGGAGGTGTCCCGGCGCCCGGGGCCGAAGGAGTCCGGTGAGGTAGTCGCCTTCCCCGAGGCGCACCACATTCCAGCAAACCTCGAGTGGGATCTCGGTCCCGTCCCGGTGCAGGCCGGCAAACGCAGCCGGACGCCACGGGCCCCCGGGCCGCGCGGCTTCCAGGTGGCGCGCCGCGTCAGCTAGATGCCGCGCCCGCAAGCGCTCGGGCACCAGCAGCGTGAGGCTCCGGCCGATCAGCTCCTCCGGCGCGTACCCGAAGAGGGGCTGCACCGCCGGGTTCACGAAGTGAATGACGCTCTGCGGGTCGATGGCGATCACCACGTCGGGCGTGGCGTCCGCGAGCGCGCGGAAGGGATCGGCGGAGAACGGGGCGGGGGTGGCCATGAGTGGGGGAGACCGGGGCCAGTCCCCCCGGTCCACTTGTGGCACAAGCAACTTTCGTTCCCCCGGGGGACCCGGAAGGTCCTTTTCCGGCAGATGTCAGCGCCCTAACCGGTTGGCGCAGCAGCGTTTAGGAGTATCCTGAGCGATTGCGTGCCGGACCTGGCGAGGGTATATTGAAAGGACCTCGGCGGGGGTCGCTTGCGGCCCCCTTTTTCGTATCCATCAGGGACACCCATGACCGCACCCAATCAGCGAGAACGCATCCTCCCGCGCCTCATCGAAGACGAGATGCGCGAGTCGTTCATTGACTACTCCATGAGCGTCATCGTGCAGCGGGCGCTGCCCGATGTGCGCGACGGTTTGAAGCCGGTGCACCGGCGCATCCTGTACGCGATGAACGAGCTGGGCCTGGTACCCGGCCGGCCCCACAAGAAGTCGGCCACGGTGGTGGGCGAAGTGCTCGGCAAGTATCACCCCCATGGGGACGCGGCGGTCTATGACTCGCTGGTCCGCATGGTGCAGGACTTCTCGCTGCGCTATCCGCTGGTGGACGGCCAGGGGAACTTCGGCTCGGTGGACGGCGACAACGCCGCGGCCTACCGCTATACCGAGGCGCGGCTCACGCCGCTGGCGGTCGCGCTGCTGGAGGACATCGACAAGAACACCGTTGATTTCGCGCCCAATTTCGACGACCGGCTCCAGGAGCCCACGGTCTTGCCGGCCCGGGTGCCGAACCTGCTGGTCAACGGCTCCTCGGGGATCGCGGTGGGGATGGCGACCAACATCCCGCCCCACAACCTCAAGGAAGTAGCCGCGGCGGTGATCGCCCTGGTGGACAACCCCGAGTTGTCCATTGCCGATCTGCGCAAGCACGTCCAGGGGCCGGACTTCCCCACCGGCGGCTTCATCTACGGGCGCGACGGCGTCAAGGACTGCTACGAGACCGGCCGGGGGCGGATCGTCATGCGGGCCCGGGCGCAGGTGGAGGAGAAGGAGTCCTCTGGCAAGTCCCAGATCGTGGTGACCGAGATCCCGTTCCAGGTGAACAAGGCGCGGCTGGTGGAGCAGATCGCCGATCTGTACCACGCCAAGAAGATCACGGACGTTTCCGCCCTGCGGGACGAGAGCGACCGGGACGGCATGCGCATCGTGATCGAGCTCAAGCGCGACGCCAACGCCTCGGTGGTGCTGAACCAGCTGTACAAGCACACCCAGATGCAGGCCACCTTCGGCGCCATCATGCTGGCGCTGGTGAACGGCGTGCCGCAGGTGCTCAACCTGAAGCAGCTGCTCCAGGCCTACATCGACCACCGGCACGAGGTCATCACCCGCCGCACCCAGTTCGACCTCGACCAGGCGCTGGAGCGCGAGCACCTGCTCGAGGGTCTCAAGATCGCCGTCGACAACATTGACGAGGTGGTGGAGATCATCCGCAAGGCCAAGGACGTGCCGGCGGCCGACGCGGCGCTCCGAACGCGTTTCGAGCTCTCCGAGAAGCAGAGCAAGGCCATTCTCGACATGCGCCTGGCCCGGCTCACCGCGCTGGAGGTGGACAAGCTGGAAGAGGAGCTCAAGGAGGTGAAGAAACTGATCAAGGAGCTGAAGAGCATCCTCGCCTCGAGACCTAAGCGGATGGGGATTCTCACGTCCGAGCTGGAGGACCTAGTCAAGAAGTTCGGCGACGACCGTCGGACGGACATCGTGGCGGAGCAGGGCGACTTCTCCGTGGAAGACCTGATCGCGGAAGAGGACATGGTGATCACGGTCTCCCACGCGGGCTACATCAAGCGCACGCCGGTCACCACCTACAAGCGGCAGCGCCGGGGCGGACGCGGCTTGAACGGGATGGGGACCAAGGAAGACGATTGGGTGGAGCACCTGTTCGTGGCCTCGACCCACGACTACGTGCTGTTTTTCACCCACAATGGGCAGGTGTACTGGCTGAAAGTGTACGACATCCCGCAGCACGGCCGCGCGGCGCGGGGCAAGCCCATCGTCAATCTGATCCAGATCCAGCCGGGCGAGCGGATCGCCGCCTTCGTGCCGGTGCGCGAGTTCGACGAGACGCACTACCTCATGTTCGCCACCGCCAACGGCACGGTGAAGAAGACGGTGCTGTCGGCCTACGGCAATCCGCGCGCCAACGGAATCAACGCGATCAACATCGAGGACGGCGACGAGTTGATCGACGTCCAGGTCACGGACGGCAGCAACGACGTCGTGCTGGCGACGCGCCACGGCATGAGCATCCGGTTCAGCGAGAAGGACGCGCGGGAAATGGGCCGGGCCACCACCGGCGTGCGGGGCATCGAGCTGGAGCAGGACGACCGCGTGATCGGGATGGTGGTGATCCGGCGCGACGCCACGCTGCTGGTGGTGAGCGAGAAGGGGATGGGGAAGCGCTCGGAGCTGGCGGAGTACCGGGTCCAGCACCGCGGGGGCAAGGGCATCATCACGCTCAAGCACACCGAGAAGACCGGCGACATCGTGGCGTTGAAGGAAGTGCAGCCCAACGACGAGCTGATGCTGATGACCCGCCACGGCGTGATCATCCGCGTGCCGGTGGACGGCATTCGCGTGATCGGTCGGAACACCCAGGGTGTCAAGATCATGAATCTCGACGCCGGGGACACGGTGGTGGACGTGGCCCGGGTGGTGAAGGAGGAAGAAGGCGGCGACGAGGAGCCCACCGACGAGGCCGGGCCCACCGTGGTCGCCGAGGGCCAGGATCAGCGGGAGATCGAGCTGGAGTGACCGTCACGCTGGACTCCATCCGCGAGGCGGCCGCGGGCCTCGTGGGCGTCGCCGTGCGCACGCCGCTGGTGGCGGTTCCCGCGTTGTCCAGACAGGCCGGCGTCCCGGTGTACCTCAAGCTGGAGAGCCAGCAACCCACCGGGGCCTTCAAGACCCGCGGGGCCTGGACGGCCGTCCGGCGGCTGCCCCCCGAGCAGCGCGTGCGCGGTGTGATCACCTATTCCAGCGGCAACCACGGCCAGGCGGTGGCCTTCGCGGCCCATCGGCTGGGGATCCGCGCGGTGATCGTGATGCCCGAGACCGCGCCCCGTACCAAGGTCGAGGGTGTCAAGCGGTGGGGCGGTGAAACCGTGTTCGCGGGCCGGACGTCGGAGGATCGCTACCAGCGGGCGGTGGAGCTGCAGGCCTCCCAGGGGCTCACCATGATCCCGCCGTTCGACCATCCGGACGTGGTGGCCGGGCAGGCGACGGTGGCGTTGGAGATCCTGGAGCAGCTGCCGGAGGTCGAGTGGGTGGCGGCACCGGTGGGTGGCGGCGGGCTCGCCGCCGGGATCGCGGCGGCCCTGGCGGCGCTCAAGCCGGCCGCGCGGCTGGCCACGGTGGAGCCGGAAGGCTCGGCCGCGCTGGCCGAGGCGTTGAAGGTTGGGCGCATCGTGCGGCTGGAACGCACGGCCAGCATCGCCGACGGCCTGCTGCCGCTGTCCGTGGGGAAGCTCAACTTCGCCATCCTGCAAGGACGGGCGCAGGCGGTGCTGGTCTCGGAGGCGGCGATCGCCGAGGCCACGCGCTGGCTTAACGGGGAGCAGGGCCTGGTGGTCGAGCCGTCGGGTGCGGTCACCACCGCCGCGGTCCGGAGCGGCGCGTTCCGCCCCACCGGTCCAACCGTGCTGGTGGTGAGCGGCGGCAACGCCGATGCCACCGTGCTGGCGCAGCTGGCCGCTTCGGGCCAGCGGCCATGACCGCCGTCGGGACCGCCGGTCGGATCATGGTGGCGGACGACGATCCCGCGCTGCTGCACACCCTGGAGCTGATCCTTCGCGAAAACGGGTACGACGTTATCCCGGTGCCGGGCGGGGAACATCTCTTGACCCGGCTGGAGGAGGCGCCTCCCGATCTCCTGATGCTCGACATCATGATGCCCAAGGTGGATGGTCTCCAGCTGCTGGAGCGGGTGAAGCAGGACCCGCGCTGGCGCGATCTGCCGGTGCTGATGGTGTCGTCCATGCCGCCCGAGGAGGCGGCGGTTCGCTCGCTGGGGCTGGGCGCGTCGGACTTCGTGTCGAAGCCTTTCCGGATGCGGGAAATGCTGGCGCGGGTCCAGGCGCACCTGCGCGCCGGGCGCGAGCTGCAGCGGGTCCGGCGCGAGGCCCGCACCCAGGCCCAGACGGTGGACATCCTGCAGGAAGTCAGCGATACCCTGCGGCCGGACGAGATCTACCACGTGCTGGCGCGCCGGGTGGCCCGCGTGCTGAACATCTCGCGATGCTCCGTCGTGCTGGCGGGAACCGATCCCCATCGCGGCGTGGTGGTCGCGGCCTACGAAGATCCCACGCTGCGCAACCTGGAGGTGGACCTCCGCCGGTATCCGGAGATCCGGCACGCGATGGACACCGGCCGCCCGGTACTGGTATCGGATGTCGCGGTGGATCCGCTCTATGAGGAGATCCGGGAGGCCTGGCGCCGGGAGGGCATCCAGGTCGCCACCCGGTCGGTGATCGCGGTGCCGTTCGAGGTGCGGGGCCGGCAGACGGGCGTCTGTTTCCTTCGGACCAGCCTGGGTGACCCGCTCCTCAACGCGAGCGACGCCACCTTCGCCGAAACCGTGATCCAGGCCGCGGTGAGTGCCATCGAGAAGGCCTACGACTTCGAGGCTACGCTGTCCGATAAACAGCGCTTCGAGCTCCTGGCCAGTACGGACGCGCTGACGGGGTGCCTCAACCGGCGCGCGCTCATCGAGAAGCTCGAGCAGGAGCTGGACCGGGCCCGGCGCTACGAATTCCCGGTGACCATTCTCCTGATTGACCTGGACCGCTTCAAGGCGGTCAACGACACCCTGGGCCACCTGGTAGGCGACACAGTGCTGCGGCAGCTGGGCGAGCTGTTGCGGCGCGAGGTGCGCTCGGTGGACCTGGTGGCGCGCTACGGCGGCGAGGAATTCGTGGTGCTGCTGCCCAACACGGCCACGGATGGCGGCATGAGCTTCGCTGAGCGCCTGCGGATCCGCGTTGCCCAACACGACTTCACCACCGGCCTGGCGCCGCTCGCCCTCACGGTCTCGATCGGCGTGGCGACGTTCCCCGCCACACCCGGTCAGTCGGTGGAGGAGCTGCTCACCGCCGCGGATCAAGCGCTCTACCGCGCCAAGCACGACGGGCGTAACTTGGTCCGCCGATGAGCTTCCGACGATGCCCGCGCTGCGGGAGCACGTTCGAGGGCGACGCGCGCTTCTGTCCCAAGGATGGAAGCCCGCTGATCGAAGTCGCCGGCGGGCCGGCCAAACCAGCAGCCCCGGAAGCGCCGACCGCGGCCGCCTCCAAGACGTCCGTCCGCCAAGCCGTGACCCCCAAGGCGTCCCCCGCGCTGGACCGCGCCGGCACGCTCTCCAACAAGATCCTCGATGCCCGCTACGAGGTCCAGAAGAAGCTCGGCGAAGGCGGGATGTCGTACGTCTATGAAGCCCGCGAGCTGTCGAGCGGCGAGTCGGTCGCGATCAAAGTCCTAAGCCCCAAGTTGGGCGCGGACCACAGCTCGGTGGAGCGGCTGCGGCGCGAGGCGGGGCTGGCCATGCGGTTGGATCACCCGAACGTGTGCCGCATTCTCCGGCTGGGGGAGACCGAGGACGGCCTCATCTACCTGGTGATGCCGTACCTCAAGGGCGACCTGCTGTCGGACCGCGAGGTCAAAGTGGGTCCCATGTCGCCCGACGTGGCCATTCCCCTCCTGGTCCAATCCTGCGGCGGCCTGCACCACGCGCACCAGCTGCACATCGTGCACCGGGACTTGAAGCCGGAGAACATCATGCTGGTGCCGGGGCCCTCGGGCGATCAGGCGGTGGTGATGGACTTCGGCCTGGCCAAGGAGAACCGCGCCGGCTCGGGGCTGGCCAAGCTCACCGCCACCGGCATCATCCTGGGCACGCCCGAGTTCATGAGCCCGGAGCAGATCCGCGGCAAGCCGCTGGACGCCCGGAGCGACATCTATGCGCTGGGGATCGTGGCGTTCGAGATGTTCACCGGCAAGCTGCCATTTCAGGGGCGCAACGCCCAGGAAATGATGATCGCGCGGCTCCGGGGACAGCCGATCCCGCTGCGCCAGTACCGGGCCGACCTATCGCCCAAGCTGGAGAAGGTCCTGATCCAGTCCATGGAGACCGACCCCGAGAAGCGGTACCCGGACGCGCGGCAATTCGGGCTGGCGCTGGCCGACACGCTGGATCCCGCTCGCGCGGCGGCACTGCGGCCCCTCCTGCAGTAACAAACAGGATAGTCACCGCGGAGAACGCAGAGGCCGCAGAGGTGTGTGGGAGTGAAGCGTTTCCCCGCATTCGACCCGCCTGAATACGCCGACTGGAAACCGGATCCGGAGGTAGTTCGCGCGTATCCGGAAGCCTGGTCGAAGGACCCGGAGCGGGCCGGGATCGTCAACGCACTGAGCGGCGAGGCCAAGCTCGCGCTCTACGCGGGACTCCTCCGAACCCGGCTGCACGACATCATGCTCAAGCGCTGGGTCCGCCAGGGCGTGATCTCCAAGGCCTGGCTGAGCACTGGGGAAGAGGCCACCACCGTGGGCCCGGTGCATGCGCTGGACCGCGAACACGACGTCGTCGCTCCCATGATCCGAAACGCCGGCGCATGCTGTGAGATGGGCATGCCCGTGGCCGACATGCTGCGCGGCTACCTCGGCACGTACGATTCGCCCTCCAAGGGGCGCGACGGGCACGTGGGCAGCCTGCGGTATCGCGTACTCCAGCCCATCTCGAACATCGGCAACATGCCGCCGGTCACGGCGGGCATCGCGCTGTCGTTCGTGATGGGTGGCGAGCGCTACGTGGCGATGACCTGGATCGGGGACGGGTCCGTGAAGTCGGGGCCCACGCACGAGGCGCTCAACTTCGCCGCCGTGATGAAGCTTCCCGCGATTTTCATCGTCCAAAACAATCAGGTGGCGCTGGGCACCCGGGTGGAGCAGGCCCACGTGCCGGGCACCTTCGAGGAACTGCACCAGGCGTATGGCTGCGCCGGTTGGTCGTTCGACGGCAACAACGTGCTGGACGCCTACGCGGCTACTCGGCTGGCGGCGGACCGATGCCGCGCTGGCCAAGGGCCGGTGATTCTCTCGGCGGAGACGTTCCGGATGGGCGGGCACGCGACGCATGACGAGCAGGAAGCGCGCACGGTCTTGCCACCGGAGCAGTTCGCGCATTGGGGCAAGCGCGAGCCGATCGGCCTGTACGAACAGTACCTGAAGCAGGACGGGATCAAGGCGGCGCAGCTCGAGGCGGTGGAGGCCGAGGTGACGGCCGAGGTGGACAACGCGGCCGAGGAGGCGCTGGCGAGCCGACATTCGAACATGCCGCCGCCGGAAAGCGCCATTGAGGGTGTGTATGCGTGAGCGTGTTGTTGGTGGGCGGGAAGCGGGACTGCAGCTCTTGGCGCGCCGCCGCGCCGCGGGGCGGAAAGCGGGGGTACGTCTCCTCGCGCGCTGCAGTGCCGCGCGCGCCGCGGACGACGACGGAATCCAGGGCGCGCGCTCCCTGACGCGCGCTCAGAGACGTACCCCTGCTTCCCGCCCACCTGCCGCCACGCGCTTTCTATTGAGCGCCCTACTCGCTGGCTTTTCTGCCTGTGGCTCAACTGATGCCGACCGAGACGCCCCGGCGGAGGGCTACGTGCAGCAGGCGCTCGACGGCCAGACGCTGACGCTACCGGCGGGATTCGCCATCGCCGTGTACGCCGAGCAATTGCCCGGGGTGCGGCTCATGGCGCTGGGGCCTGAGGGCGACGTGTATGCCACGCTGACCGAGGCGGGCCGCGTGGTCCGGCTGCGCGATTCGGATCACAACGGCGGGGCCGACAGCGTGGCCGTCGTGGCCGACGGACTCAACCTGCCGCACGGACTGGCCTTCCGCGGCGACACCCTGTACGTGGCGGAGAATCACCGGGTGGTGCGGTTCGACCGGCCGGGCGTGAATCCAACGGTGGTGGTGGCGAACCTGCCGTCGGACGGTGGGCACTTCACGCGCACGATCTTGTTTTCGCGCGACCACCTATTCGTTTCGGTTGGCTCGAGCTGCAACCTCTGCGACGAGCAGGATCCGCGCCGCGCCGCCGTCGTGCGGTACAACCTGGACGGCTCGGGCGAGAGGTTGTTCGCGACCGGGCTCCGCAATTCGGTGGGTCTCACGCTGCATCCAGAGACCGGTGAGATCTGGGCCACCAACAACGACCGGGACAACCTGGGCGATAACGTCCCGCCGGATCGGGTGAACGTCCTGCGCGAGGGAGGCTTCTACGGGTGGCCGTTCTGTTATCTGCCGAATCAGCCGAATCCCGAGTACCAGCGCACCTCCGGCCGCTGCGCCGAGGCGATTGGCCCGGCCGTCACCTTGCCGGCGCACACCGCCCCGCTCGGCCTCCGGTTCTACACCGGCCAGATGTTCCCGCCGGAATACCGGGGCGATGTGTTGATCGCGCTCCACGGGTCGTGGAACCGCACGGTGCCCATCGGCTACGAGGTGGTGCGGGTGGACATGGAGAACGGCCGCCCGGTGGGCGAGCCGCAGCCCTTCGTCTCGGGGTGGCTCGAGTCTCGCCGCATGGCGATCGGCGGGGTGGCCGGCCGCGGGTGGGGACGGCCGGTGGACGCCCTGGTTCTCGAAGACGGATCGCTGCTGATCTCGGACGACGAGGGCGGGCGGATCTACCGCGTGACGCACGGCGGATAGGCAGGCGCGCCGGCGGCGCCCCCCCTTGGCGTGTGACCGCCGATGGCGCAGTTTTCTCCGGTGATTTCCTCCTTCCTGCTCCTGCTCCAGGCCGCGCATCCCTTGGCTGTTGCCGAAGACTTCACCCGCCCCGAGGCGGATGTCCTCCACTATGACATCGCGCTGAACCTGACGGACTCGACTGAGAGCATCAGGGCACGCGCCACGATCCGTTACGCCGTCGCCGGCGGCGACGGGCCGCTGGAGCTGGATTTCGACAGCGCCCTGGTGGTGGATTCCATCGTCGGCCCGGGCGGCCGTATTCCCGCCGCCTCCGCGAGCCGGGGCGGATCGGGCGGGGCGCGCGGGTGGCAGCGCCGCCGCACCGGACGCGGTTGGGTGCTGAGCGTGCCGGTGTGGGGAGCAGTGGACGACACCCTCGCCGTCACGGTGCATTACCACGGTCGGCCGCGCGACGGCCTCTTCCTGCGAAAGAACCACTACGGCGAGCCCACGGCGTTCGCCGATAACTGGCCCAGCCGGGCGGGCTTCTGGTTCCCCGCCGACGACCACCCCAGCGACAAGGCGACCGTCACGTTCACCGTCGAGGTCCCGCCCACCTGGCGGGCCGTGGCCAACGGAAGACTGGAGCGCGTGGACACGCTTCCAGACCAGCGCACCCAATGGCGCTGGCGGTCCACTCGCCCCATCCCCACTTACACCATGGTGGTGGGTGCGGCGCGCCTGGCCGTCACCGCCCTGCCCACGCTCACCGGCGTCCCACAGTCCTTGTGGACCTTCCCCGAGGACTCGGCCTTCGCCGTCGAAGGCCCCTTCCGGCGCGCCACCGCCATGGTGGACGCCTACACCCAGTTGATCGGGCCCTTCCCGTACTCCAAGCTGGCCCACGTCCAGTCGTCCACCCGCTTCGGCGGCATGGAGAACAGCTCGGCCATTTTCTACGCCGAGTCCCCCTACGTGGACCGCACCATGGGCGAAGACGTGGTCGCTCACGAGATCGCGCACCAGTGGTTCGGCGACGCAGTCACCGAGCGCGACTGGCATCACCTGTGGCTCTCCGAGGGGTTCGCCAGCTACTTCGGGCCGCTGTTCTACGAATTGGTGCAGGAGCCGGATCGCTTCCGGGACGCCCTGGAGCGCAACCGGCGCGTGTATATGGCGTCGGATGTAGTGGACCGCCCCATCATCGATACCGCCGAAAAGAACATCTCCCGGCTGCTCAACGAGAATAACTACCCCAAGGGCGCGTGGGTCCTGCACATGCTACGGCGCGAGGTGGGTGACTCGGCCTTCTTCGCTGGGATCCGGGCGTATTACTCCACGTTCCGCGATTCCACGGCGCTCTCCGCTGACTTCGCCGGCGTCATGGAAGCCCAGGCGGGCCGGTCGTTGGACTGGTTCTTCCTGCAATGGCTGTTGCAGCCCGGGTACCCCCGGCTGGACCTCGCCTGGCGCTACCAAGGGGGCGAGCTGGTAGTCGAGATCAAGCAGATTCAGCCGACCAAGTGGGGCTTCTTTCGGGTGCGGCTCCCCGTGGAGGTCGAGCTGGAGAATGGAGCGCGCGCGTCCTTCGATGTGGGGGTGGAGGCGCGCGCGACGACGGTCCTGCGACGTCCCCTGCCGGCGAAACCTACCCGCCTGGTGCCGGAGCTCGAGGGGGTGTTGGCGGAGGCGTCGGTGACGGCCCGCTGATCGTGCTGGCGGCCGCGATGGCCGCCCAGGCGCTCTCTACCGCCAGCCGCGGCGCGGCTTGATCCGGCGTCCATTCCTTGTTGGCCACGCGTTCCAGCATCAGCCCCACGACCTGAAGCCAGACGTCCGCCCAGACCTCAACCGCCCCGGGCCGCACCAATCCGGCCGCCTTGCCGGACGCGATGAGCTTCTCGACTTCGTCCCGCAACTCCTTCGCCGCATCTCGGCTCCGGGGGTCCAGCAGGCTCCGCACTCGGCTCACGAACACCAACCGGACCACGTGCGGGTTCTTGACGGCGACCTCCCGCCAGCCGGTGGCGATGCGTTCCAGCCGGTCGGCGCACGGGAGTGCCGCCGGCGTGTCCCGGACGATGGTGGTGAACACTCGCACTCCCGCCCGGTAGATCTCGTTGAGGAGCTGTTCCTTGCTGGCGAAATGGCGGTAGATGGTCCCTTCGGCTACCCCCGCCTTGGCCGCGATCTCGGGCGTGGTGCTCGCGTGGTAGCCCTGGGTGGTGAACAGCTCTAGGGCCGCGCGGACTAGCCGGTCGCGGGTCCCCTTGGGGTCACGGCGCCGGCCTGTTGGGGTCTTGGTCTCCGGCGCGTCTGGGGGGTGAGTCATCACTCACGACAGTACAACTCGTGAGCCTGTTTGTCGATAGGCCACGCGGCGACGGGTCTTTTCGCTCAATACGTCCAGCGGGTGTGCACCTGCAGCACCAACCCGTCCGGCCCGGCGCCCACCGTGGTCCCCAGGACGCCGGCCCGCCCGAACTGGAGAAACAGCCCGCCGCCGCCCCCTACCGCAAGCGCCTCGGTGGTGAGCTTGAAGGGCTCCGGCTCAAACACCCGCCCGGCATCGAGGAAGGCCACGACCGTGGCGCGTACCAGCGTGGGCACGGCGTAGGCGTCGAACCGCAGATCGAGGTTGGCGAACAGTTTGTTGCGACCGAGGAGCCGATGCTCCTCAAGCCCCCGGTGAGACGCCGGCCCCCCCACGCCCTCGTAGGGCCGGTCGCCGGCCTCGATCCGATAGTACGATCCCAGCCGCGGCGTGCCGCCCATGCGCTCGCCCACCACCCGGCCGGCCACCACCACTTGCGCGCCGATGGGCACGTAGCCCGCCGCGCTCACCGTGGTCCGGGTGTAGCTCAGGTCTCCAGCCACCGACGTGTCGGCGACCGAGTAGATGGCCTCGATCAGCGCGCCGCGCCGCGGCGTGGGTTCGCTGTCGCGCAGGTCGAGGACCACGCCGGCCCGCGCCGAGACGTCGGTGGTCGCGCGGGCGATGGTGGGGTCCGCCGTGGGGGCCGCAAGGTCCTCCCGCAGCCGGCCCGGCCCCGGCAGCGTGTCGATCCGCCACCGCTCGGCGTGTATGCCGGCGAGGACGCGCAGCGGGCCCACGATCTGGCGCTGGATCTCGCCGCGCGCCGAGTACCTCACGTTGAGCGACTGGTAGTAGTGCGGTTGGGCGTCGGTGATGTTGGCTTCGTCAATCGCGACCTGATTCCCGGTTCCGTAATAGTTCTCCCGGGCGCGGCGCTGCGCGCTGAGCGTGCCGACCAGGCGCCAGCCGCGGAACAGGTCTGGGAGCCGCGCATCCAACGCGATCTCCCGGCTGCCCGAGGTGGACGCCTGTCCATTGAGAGCGAACGAGGCCCGATACGCGGGCGGGCTGTCCCAATCCGCGAACCCCAGCGGCGAGAGGTAGGCGTAGTACCCCCCCACCGTGAGCCCGTCGCGCACCGTGTAGAAGACCTTGGGGTAGGCGACGTCGGTCCAGGTGAAGGTCCGGAACGGCGACTCCCTGGGCGGCTCCTGCGCCGGCACGGCGCGGGTGGCCACCAGGGCCATGGCCAGACACCCTGCGAGTCTCACGAGTCCTGGCGCCGCCGTTCGTAGAGGTAGGCGCAATCCCGCAGGGCGGCTCGGTCCCCCTCCCACACCGCATAGCGATCGCCCGAGAAGAGCGACGCCGATCCATACTCGCCGTTCTTGTTGACCGCGTAGAACGTGAGGCCGAACCTCGGCCGGCCCTGCTCGTCCAACAGCCGCGCTTCGGAGGTGGCGACCACACGCCGTAAGGTCTCGAGGCACGCATCCGTGGGCGTCACGCCCCGTCGCATGGATTCGACGGTAAGGAAAGCCCCGCAGACTTTGATGTTCGATTCTCCCCGGCCGGTGGAACCGGCCGCGCCCACGTCGTTGTCGGTGTATTGGCCCGCACCGATGATCGGCGAGTCACCCACGCGGCCCGGAATCTTCCACGCCAGGCCGCTGGTGGTGGTCACGGAAGAAATCTCGCCCCTCGCGTTCACCACGTTGCAGTTGATGGTGCCCGTTGGCCGGACCACCATGTTCGTGCCCTCGGGCACATCGAGCCAGTCGTCGGCCGCGCCGCGGTTGGCCCGCCAGCGGAGCCAGATCTCGCGGGCCCGGTCGGTGAGCAGGTTCTCTTCCTTGAAGCCGTAGGACAGCGCGAAGCGCTTGGCGCCCTCGCCCACCAGCAGGATGTGATTGGTGTACCGCAGGACGCATTGGGCCACTTCGCTGGGCGTCTTGATCCCCTCGAGCGCCGCCACGGCTCCCGCGCGCCGCGTGGGACCGTGCATGCACGACGCATCGAGCTGGACCACGCCCTCTTCGTTGGGCAGGCCGCCGTATCCCACCGACGTATCCTCGGGGTCCAACTCCTGGATCTTCACGCCCTCGATTCCCGCATCCAGGGTGTCCACGCCCCGCGCCAGGAGTTGGCCGGCCTTCTCCACCGCGCGCAGGCCATTAGCCGACGCGATCACCACGTCCCGCCCCGCAGGCCGCACGCCGACGGCCGGGGCGGCGGGCTGGCCCGCGGGCGCGGCACCCAGCACCGCGCCCGCCGCCATCCCGGTGGCGGCCCCTACGAATTCACGGCGAGTGAGGTCGGACATGGCGCACCTCGATGTAGCGTGAGGTGGGGGAGCTAATGGCGACGGGAGGGAAAGTCAACGATGACAACGGACCACGGTCACATGGTGCTTGCTCAGGCGTCGGTGGGCAGGTACGTTCTCGCCGCATACCCGAGCCGTGCGTGATGCTTTCGGTTGTATTGCCGATCTTCAACGAGCGGGACAACCTGGCGCCGCTCTTCGACGAGCTGGCCGCCGCGCTGGGGAGCCGCCGGTATGAGATCATTGCCGTGGACGACGGCTCGACCGACGGGTCGCTCGAGGAGCTGTCGCGCCTGCGCCGGACCCGGCCGGCGCTGCGGGTGATCACGCTTCGGCGGCGGAGCGGGCAGAGCGCCGCCCTCGCGGCCGGCTGGGGAGCCGCCCGCGGAGACCTGGTGGTGATGCTGGATGCCGACGGCCAGAACGACCCGGCCGACATTCCTACCCTGCTGGATCGCCTGGAGACCGATCCTCGGCTCGCCGCCGCGGCGGGCTACCGGGTCCGGCGCCGGGACTCGCGCTGGAAGCGGGCCCAGAGCCGCATCGCCAACACCCTGCGGAACTGGATCACCCGCGACCGGGTCCGAGATACCGGGTGCTCGCTGAAGGTGGCGCGACGCGACGTGCTCCACGCCCTTCCCCGATTCGACGGCATGCATCGGTTCCTGCCCACGTTGATTCGCCTGCAGGGGGGACTGGTGGCGGAAGTCCCGGTGTCCCACCGGCCGCGCCGCGTTGGCCACAGCAAGTACACGGCGCGCAATCGCGCGTTTGCCGCGCTGCGCGACGCGTTTGGGGTGCGCTGGCTCAGGCGCCGCGCGCTGGCGGACGTGGCGCGTGAGGAGTTGGACTGACGTGGCGCGCCGTCCCCGGCTCGATCCCGCGATCTTCAACCTGCCCGTGGAGCGCATGCGGCAGGGCTATTACTCCGATAAGTACTTCGTCCGCGCCCGGGAAGTGCTGCTCGCCGACGGGCACCGGCCCCGGGTGTTGATGCAGGTATTCAGCAAGGGCCGGGCCTACCTGGGCGGCATTGATGAGGCCATCGCCATCCTCAAGCTGTGCGCCATCGAGTGGTCCGAGCTCGCGGTCCAGGCCCTCTATGACGGGGACGAGATCCGCCCCTGGGAGACGGTGCTCACCATCGAAGGGCCGTACGACGCCTTCGCCCATCTCGAGACCCTGTACTTGGGCGTGCTGGCGCGACGCACGCGGGTAGGCACCAATACCAGGCTGGTGGTGGAGGCGGCCCAGCCGAAAGAAGTGATGTTCTTCCCGGCGCGGCACGACCACTGGCTGGTGCAGACCGGCGACGGCTACGCGGCGCACATCGCGGGCGCCATCGGCGTCTCCACCGACGCCCAGGCCTCCTGGTGGGGGAGTGAGGGCATCGGCACCGTACCGCACGCCATCATCGCGGCGTACGGCGGGGACACGGTGCAGGCCTCGAAGAAGTTCGCCGAGTACACGCCCGAGCCCGTGCGGCTCATCACGCTGGTGGATTTCGACAACGATTCGGTGGGGACCTCGCTGGCGGTGGCGCGGGCGCTGGGGCCGCGGCTGTACGGTGTCCGGCTCGACACCTCCGAGACCATGGTGGACCAGTCCATCATCCCTCAGATGGGGCATTTCCCTCCCTCCGGGGTGAACCCGCAGCTGGTCCTGAACGTGCGGCGCGCCCTGGACCGCGAAGGCTTCCAGCACGTCAAGATCGTGGTGTCCGGCGGCTTCGACGTGGACAAGATCCGGCACTTCGAGGAGCTGGGCGTCCCGGTGGACGCGTACGGCGTGGGGTCGTCGTTGTTCCGGGGTGGCGGGCGGTTCGATTTCACCGCCGACGTGGTGATGGTGGACGGGAAGCCCTGCGCCAAGACCGGCCGCGAATTCCGGGACAATCCTCGGCTGGAGCGGGTGACCTAACCGTCGCTTCATCCCTCCTTTACAGCCGGGCCCTGGCTGTATAATATTCCTTCCCAATGTATAAGAATGCAGGCACCCCGGTCGCCGTGCTGGGCGCCTCCGGCTATGTGGGGCGCGAGCTGGTCGGCCTCCTGAACGGGCATCCCGACGTGGCGCTCGCGTTCGCCACGTCCCAGAGCGAGTCGCACCTCGACGGCCACGACCTCATCCCCCTGGCCGACGCCGAAGCGCGCTGGGACGACGCGCGCCTGGTGTTCAGCTGCCTGCCGCACGGCGTGTCCGCGCCCGCGGTGGCCCGGGCGGAAGCGGCCGGCGCGCGGGTGGTGGACCTGTCGGCCGACCTGCGCCTGTCGGATAAGGCCGTCTATGGGCTCACCGAGGTCTATCGTGCCGCGCTGCCCGGGGCGGACCTGGTGGCGAACCCCGGCTGCTATCCCACGGCCGCGGTCCTGTCGCTGCTGCCGCTGGCGCGGGCCGGCGTGATCGACACCACGCGGCCGGTCATCATTGACGCCGCCTCCGGGGTCTCGGGCGCGGGCCGGAACCCGCGCCGCGACCTGCTGTTCGGCGAGGTCGCCGAGGATTTCAAGGCCTACAGCGTGGGCAACGAACACCGGCACCTGCCGGAAATCACCGCGCAGCTCACGGCGGTGACGGGCGCCGTGGACGTGGTATTCACGCCGCATCTCCTGCCAGTTCGCCGCGGGATTCTGGTCACCATTCACGTGGCGCTCACGCGCGACCTGGGACGGGGCGAGGCGGAGGCCATCCTGCTCGACGCCTATGCCCATGAGCCCTGCATCCGGGTGCTCCGGGGCGCCGTCCCCACGCTCCAGGATGTGGTCTACCGCAACCGGCTGGCGCTCGGGGTGGTGCCGGTCAAGCACGTCTCCCACCCTATGGTCACGGTCGTCGGAGCGATCGACAACCTGGTCAAGGGCGCCGCGGGACAGGCGGTCCAGAACATGAACGTGATGTGCGGCTTCCCGGAGACGCGGGGCCTTGCATGCTGAGAGGCGTGCGCGTCATCAAGGTCGGCGGGGGCGAGATCGAGGACCCCGCCTGGCTGGACCGGTTTGCCGCGGGCGTGGCGCAGGCCCGGCCCGCGGTGATCGTCCACGGCGGGGGCCGGCGCATCTCCGCGTGGCAGGAGCGGCTGGGCTTGCCGGTGGTGATGCGGGACGGCATCCGCGTCACCACGCCGGAGGTGGCCGAGCTGGTCCAAATGGTGCTGTGCGGTCCCATCCGGACGGCCCTGGTTCGGGCGCTCCGGTCCCAGGGCGTGGACGCGGTGGGTGTGGCGGGCGGCGACGGGTGCCTCACGGTCGAGCTCCAGGACCCGGATCGCCTGGGCCAGGTGGGGCGCGTGACGAGCGTGGACCGCGCCTTCCTGTCGCGCCTGCTGGAGCGCGGGATCACGCCGGTGCTGGCGCCGGTGTCGGTAAGCCCGGACGGGATGGCCGTGAACGTGAACGCGGATGACGCGGCGGCGGCCGTGGCCAACGGCCTGGACGCGGCGGAGCTGCTCTTCGTGTCGGACGTCCCGGGCGTGATGTGTGGGACCGAGCGTCTCGCCGCCGTGACGCGCGCCGACCTCGATGACCTCATTGAGCGGGGCGTCGTGCACGGCGGCATGGTGGCCAAACTCAAGGCTGCCCTGGCTGCCGGTCACGGGCCCACCCGCATTGGAGACGTCAGCATGTTGACCGACCCCAGCCGCGGCACGGTGATCGCCGCCGTGGGAGCGGCCGCGTGACGATCACCGCGCGTCCCCCGGCGGACGCCCTGCTGCCGGTGTACCGACGGTTCCCGGTGTGCATCGTGAGCGGTGATGGGTGCGAGCTCACTGCGGACGACGGCACCCGGTACCTGGACTTCGTAGCGGGGATCTCGGTCAACCTGCTGGGCTACAACCATCCGGTGCTCCGCCGGGCCCTGGAGCGGGCGGCGGAGACCGGCGTGCTGCACACCTCCAACCTCTACCGGACCCTCCCCGGTGAAGAGCTGGCGGCCGAGCTGGTGGAGCGGTCGTTCGCCTCGCACGTGTTTTTCTGCAATTCCGGCGCCGAAGCCAACGAGGGGGCGTTCAAGTTCGCGCGGCGGGCGGCCACCGGTCCGGAGCAGCGGGAGATCGTCGCGCTCAAAGGATCGTTCCACGGGCGCACGTTCGCCACGCTGGCGGCCACCGACCGACCACCTTACCGCGACCCGTTCGTGCCGCTGGTGCCGGGGATCCGGATCGTGGACCCGGAGAACCAGGCGGAGCTGGAGCACGCGATCACGTGCCAGCGGACCGCGGCGGTGATCGTGGAGCCGGTCCAGGGCGAGGGCGGCATCAACGTGATCGAGGATTCGCTCCTGCAAGACCTTCGCGAGATGACGACTGAAGCCGGTGCGGCATTGATCTTCGATGAGATCCAGTGCGGCCTGGGGCGCACCGGCACCCTCTTCGCGTACGAGCAGACGGGCGTAGTCCCGGACGTGGTGACGCTGGCCAAGGGCCTGGGCGGGGGCCTGCCGATGGGCGCCGTCCTGGTGAACCAAGCCATCGCCGCCTCCCTGCAGCCCGGCGATCACGCCACCACCTTCGGCGGTGGCCCCTTTGTGGCGTCCGTGGCGCTGGCGCAGCTCGGCGTGCTGACCGAGCCGGCGTTCCTGCCCGAGGTGCGAGAGAAGGGGGAGTGGCTGGGGGCGCGGCTGGCGGCGCTCGCCGCGCGTCACGACGCCGTGGTGGCCGTGCGGGGCCGCGGCCTGATGTGGGGCATCGAGCTGGCCGACGCGGCGCAGCCGGTGGTCGAGCGCGCGCTGGAGCGGGGCCTGCTGGTGATCACCGCCGGCCCCAAGGTGATCCGGCTACTGCCCCCGCTCACCATCTCGCGAGAAGACCTGGCCCGCGGCGTTGATCTACTGGAGAGTTGCCTGTGACCGCGCTTCCGGTTCCCAGCCAGGTCACGGTGTCCACCCGAGCCGCCACGCCGCTCGATGTGCCGGCCATGGTGCAGCTCATGGGTCCCTACATCGCGACCGGCGACCTCTTGCCCCGAACGGCCACAGATCTGGAGCGAGACATCACCCAATACACCGTAGCCACGGATCAACCCGGCGCCGTGATCGGCATGGGGGCGCTCAGGCCCTATTCCGCCGGCCTGGCGGAAGTCATCGCGCTGGCCGTCTCGGCACGGGCCCAGGGGCAGGGCGCGGGTCAGGCCATCGTCGAGCGCCTGCTGGACCGCGCGGCGGCGCTGGGCTTTGCCGAGGTGTTCGCGCTGACCCGGGTCCCCGGCTTCTTCCACCGCCTGGGGTTCACCACAGTGGAGAAGGTCCGCTTCCCCCTGAAGGTGTGGTTCGACTGCGCCCGCTGTCCCAGACGGCACTCGTGTGACGAGATTGCGGTACACCTCACCAACGTGGCGTTGCGGAGACGGCCCGCATAGCTTTCCCTCCACCATTTTGCACGTAGGTGGCGGAGCGCCTGCACCATGGCCGGCCTCATCTTCTGGGACGTCGATACCCAGTACGACTTCATGCGCGCCGACGGCAAGCTGTACGTGCCGGAGGCCGAGCACATCATTCCCCAATTAGCCAGGCTCACGCAAGCGGCGCGCCGGCACGGCGTCCGGATCGTCGCCAGCGCGGACGACCACGTGCCGGGCCACCGCGAGCTGTCGGACACCCCGGACTTCAAAGAGACCTTTCCGCCCCACTGCATGCGGGGCACGGCGGGCCAGCGGAAGATTCCCGAAACCGCGCTGGTGGATCCGCTGGTAATCGAGCCAGACCCGCAGCCGGCCACCGAGATCGCGGACCGGGTGCGGAGTCACGCGGGCGACATCCTGATTCACAAGCACTGGTTTGACGTATTCACCAATCCCAACGCGGAGCCCGTGGTCCAGGCGCTGGATCCGGAGCGGATCGTGCTGTACGGCGTGGCCCTGGACGTGTGCAACCGGTACGCCATCGAGGGCCTGTTACAGCGCCGGCCTCACACCCACCTCGCTGCGGTCACCGACGCGATGAAACCGATTGATGCCAATCAGGCCGAGCGGCTGCTTGCCGAGTGGCAGCGGCGCGGCGTGGAGCTCATGACCACCAGGGACGCCGTAGACCTCGCGCGCCAACGCCCCGGGTCTGCGCCGGCGCGACGCGGATGACGGCGCCCTCGTTTGGGCGCTTTTTCCTGCCGGGTCCCACGGAGGTGCACCCCGACATCCTGGCCGCGGTGGCGCGCCCGATGATCCCGCATCGGGGCAAGAAGATGACTGAGCTGTTGGCGGGGATGGCGGAGCCGCTCCAGCAGCTGTTCCGCACCCGGCGGCGGGTCCTGGTCGGCACCTGTTCCGCCACCGGCTTCATGGAGATGGCGGTGCGGTCCGGCGTTCGACAGCGGGCCCTGTCGCTGGTGAGCGGGGCCTTCGGCGAGCGGTTCGCTGCCATCGTGGCCGCGTCGGGGCGGGACGTCGTGCGCCTGAACGTGCCTCCGGGCCAGACCATCGAACCCGACATGCTGGACGACGCCATTTCGCGCTCCGAAGTGGACGCCGTCACGCTGGTGCACTCGGAAACCTCCACCGGCGCCCTGGCGCCGCTGGAGGCCCTGGCGCAGGTGATGCGCCGGCATCCGGAGGTCCTGCTGCTGGTGGATGCCGTGACCTCACTCGCGGCTTCGCCCGTCGAGACCGACGCCTGGGGGTTGGATTTCGTGTTTACCGGGTCGCAGAAAGCCCTGGCGCTGCCGCCGGGCCTCGCGTTAGGCGTGGCGTCCGAGCGGATGCTCGATCGTGCCAAGACCATTCCGGAGCGCGGCGCGTACCTCGACGTTCTGGCGTTTGACCAGGCCGCCGCCGAAATGCAGCCCACGAACACGCCGGCACTCTCGTTCTACTACGCGCTCGACGCGCAGCTCAAGCGGATCGCCGCCGAGGGCGGCGTCGAGGCGCGCTGGCGGCGGCACGACGCGATGCGGCAGGAAGTGGAGCGGTGGGTGGCCGGGCCCGGCGGCGCGCCGGGTTTCTCCTACCTCCCGGCCGATGGCCGGCGATCCTGGACGGTGTCCTGTCTCAAGGTGCCATCGGGGAAGAACGGGCGTGCCATCGCGCAGGCGCTGGGGGAGCGGGGCTGGACCATCGGCTCGGGCTACGGATCGCTCAAGGAATCCACCATCCGCATCGGGCACATGGGGGATCACACCGTGACCGGCGTGCAGGGGGTACTGGCCGAAGTGGAGGCGGCGGCGCGATGACCCACGTGGTGGTGGTGGCGGACAAGGTGGACGCGCCCGGGCTGGCGCTGCTGGAGCAGTCCCCGGGCATCGAGGTGGTGAAGGCGATCAAGAACCCCGCCAAGCTCACGGAGGTCCTGCCGCAGGCGCAGGCGTTGCTGGTGCGCTCCGAGACCAAAGTCACCGCGGAGATGCAGGCGCTGGCGCCGCGGTTGCGGGTCATCGGCCGGGCCGGCGCCGGGGTGGACAACATTGATGTCGAAGAAGCCACGCGTCGCGGGATCGCCGTGTTCAACGCGCCGGGGGGCAACACGGTGAGCGCCGCGGAGCATACCATCGGCATGCTCCTCGCCCTGGAGCGGAAAATCCCCTGGGCGGATGCCAGCATGCGGCGCGGCGAGTGGGACCGGCAGACGTTCCTGGGCACCGAGCTCCGGGGCAAGGTGATGGGGATCGTGGGTCTTGGGCGCATCGGCGCGCACGTGGCGAAGCTGGCCCGGGCCTTCGGCATGCAGGTGCTGGCCTACGACCCGTACCTGACCGAGGCGCGAGCCCGGGAGCTGCAGGTGGAGCTGGTGCCCCTGGATGACCTGCTGCCGCGAGTAGACGTCGTGACGCTCCACTTGCCGCTCGCCCAGGACACCAGATCGCTGATTGACCGGCGGCGCCTCGGGTTGATGAAACCGACGGCCGTGGTGCTCAACTGCGCCCGCGGAGGCTTGGTGGACGAAGCGGGGTTGCTGGAGGCGCTGGAGCAGGGGAAGCTCGCGGGCGCCGCGATGGACGTCTTCGAGGCCGAGCCATTGCCGCCCGATTCACCGCTCCGCAAGGCGGGCAAGGTGATTCTCACGCCCCACCTGGCGGCTTCCACCGCCGAGGCCCAGGAGCTGGTGAGCCTCGAGATCTGCCGCGTGGTGCGGGACGCGTTGATCACGGGCAACCTGAGCGGCGCGGTCAATCTGCCGGGGGTCTCGGGCGCCATGCTGGCGCGGCTCCAGCCGCTCCTGGAAATGAGCAGGCGTCTGGGGCGGTTCGCCGCGGCGCTCGCCATGGGGCGGGTGGAGGGGATCGAAGTCCTGTATGGGGGCACCGATCAGGGCGCCCAGCGGGTGGTGCAGCTCGCGGCCCTGGAGGGGGTCCTGGGCGCCATGGGTGTTGGCCCGGTGACGCTGGTCAACGCGGGAGGCCTGGCCCAAGGCCGGGGCATCGCGCTGGGCGGTCGCACGGGGGCGCCGGAGCCGGGGTTCGAAACCACCGTGGAAGTGAAGCTCCGTGCCGCGTCCGGCGTAACGAGTATCGTCGGGGCCCTGGCGGGCGATGAAGGTCACATCGTTCGTATCGACGGCTTCGCGATCGACATCCCTCCGGAAGGGCACGTCCTGGTGCTCAAGAACCGCGATGTGCCGGGCGTCATTGGCCGCGTGGGGACGGTGCTGGGTGAAGCCCGGGTCAACATCGGCGCCTATCATCTCTCGCGCCGCACCCAGCGCGGGCAGGAGTCCCTGTCGGCGGTGGCCGTGGACCATCCGCCGTCGCCCGCCGTCCTGAAGCAGCTCGCGGGCCTGCCGGACATCCTGGAGGTGCGGTTGGCGAATCTGACTGGCGTAGCCTAACGGGCGGTCGCCTGACCGCCATGTACATTTATACCGCGATGGCCACCCTGCCAGACAACCACCCCTACGATCCTTCCGCCGTCGAGGCCGAGTGGCAGCGGCGCTGGGAGGAACGCCGCACCAACACGGTGGACCTCCGCGCGGCGGCCAGGCCCTACTTCAACCTCATGATGTTCCCCTACCCTTCGGCCGAGGGACTGCACGTGGGGAACGTGTTCGCGTTCGTGGGCAGCGACATCCACGGCCGGTTCCGGCGGCTCCAGGGCTATGATGTGTTCGAGCCCCTGGGCTTCGACGCCTTCGGGATTCACTCCGAGAACTACGCGCTCAAGGTCAACCAGCACCCCGGGCGCCTGATCCCGCAGAACATCGCCAACTTCCGCCGCCAGCTGAAGCGGGTGGGGTTGATGATCGACTGGGACCACGAGGTCCAGACCATTGACCCTCGGTACTACAAGTGGACTCAGTGGATCTTCGTGAAGTTGTTCGAGGCGGGTCTCGCGGAGCGACGGCAGGCACCGGTCAACTGGTGTCCCGAATGCAAAACCGTGCTCGCCAACGAGCAGGTGGTGAACGGCGGCTACTGCGAGCGGCATCCGGATACCCGGGTGGTGCAACGGTTCCTGGCGCAGTGGTTCTTCAAGATCACCAAGTACACGGAGCGACTCCTCCAGAACCTGAAAACGGTGGACTGGTCGGATTCCACCCGGACCATGCAGGCCAATTGGATTGGGCGCTCGGAGGGCGCCGAGCTGGTGTTTGAGACACCGGTCTCGGAGTCCATCCGGGTGTATACCACCCGGCCGGACACCGTCTTTGGAGCGACGTATGTGGTGCTCGCGCCGGAGCACCCGCTGGTGGAGCAGCTCACCGCCACGGACCGACAGGCCCAGGTCAAAGCCTACCGCGAGCGGGTGGCGAGCATGGACCTGGTAGCGCGGCGCGTCGGTTCCAAGGAAAAGACCGGCGTGTTCACCGGCGCGTTTGCGCGGAACCCGGCCACGGGCGAGGCGGTGCCGGTGTGGATCGCCGATTACGTGCTGATGGAGTACGGCAGCGGCGCCATCATGGGGGTGCCGGCGCACGACGATCGGGATTTCGAGTTCGCCACGCACTTCGGGCTGGATATCCGGCAAGTGGTGCGATCCAAGGACGCCGGAACCCAGCTTCCCTTTACCGACTGGGACGGCGTGCTGATGAACAGCGACCGGTTTGATGGCATGCCGTGCCGCAACGCCGTCTCGGCCGTCACAGAGTGGCTGAGCCAGCGCAAGCTGGCGAGGGCGCAGGTGCAGTACCGCCTCCACGACTGGTGCATCTCGCGGCAGCGGTACTGGGGTCCACCTATTCCGGTGATTCACTGCGACGCGTGCGGCCCGGTTCCGGTGCCCGAGAAGGACCTGCCGGTGCTCCTGCCCGAGATCGAGGATTTCCGGCCCGACGAGAGCGGCGTCTCACCGCTGGCGCGCCACGAAGAGTGGTATCGCGCTCCGTGCCCGCATTGCGGCAAGCTGGGCCGCCGCGAGACCGACGTCTCGGACACCTTCCTGGACTCGGCGTGGTATTTCCTGCGCTATCCGTCCACCGAGTTCGGCGACCGGGCGTTCGACGCGGAGCTCACCCGCAAGTGGCTTCCGGTGAGTACCTACATCGGTGGGAACGAGCACGCCGTGCTGCACCTCATGTACTCGCGTTTCGTGACGATGGTACTGCACGACTTGAAGCTGGTGCCCTTCGAGGAGCCGTATGTCCGGTTCCGGGCCCACGGGACCATCGTCAAAGACGGCGCGAAGATGTCCAAGTCCCGCGGTAACGTGGTGGTGCCCGACGCCTACATCGCCAAATGGGGCGCGGACACGTTCCGCATGTACCTCATGTTCCTGGGACCGTACCAGGAAGGCGGGGATTTCCGGGACGAGGGGATCGCCGGCATTCGGCGCTTCCTCGACAAGGTGTGGGGCGCGGTG
>DATECF010000091.1:0-5204 GCA_035287045.1 Gemmatimonadales bacterium
TTCGGCAACGCCATCAAGAACGCCTACCCGGACAAGGACTTCGACGACCTGATGGCCGGCGTGGACACGGTCATCCGCCGCGGCTACATCGATGAACGCAACCTGTTCGTGTACGGCTGCAGCGGGGGTGGTGTGCTCACGGCCTGGATCGTGGGCCACACCAACCGCTTCACCGCCGCGTCGTCCAATTGTCCGGTAATCAACTGGCTGTCGTTCGTAGGGAATACGGACGGGCCGAGCTGGTACCGGAACTTCGCCAAGCTGCCGTGGGAAGATCCCTCGGAGCACCTGCGGCGCTCGCCTCTCATGTACGCGGGCAACGTCACGACACCGACGATGCTGATGACCGGCGAGCTGGACCTGCGGACGCCGATCCCGCAGACCGAGGAGTTTTACCAGGCACTGAAGGTGCGGAAGGTGCCGACCGCGATGATTCGGTTCAAGGAAGAGTACCACGGCACCACCAGCCGGCCGTCCAACTTCCTGCGGACGCAGCTCTACCTGCGAAGCTGGTTCGACCGCTGGGCCAAGAAGGACGGGGCCCGCGTCACGGGCGATGAAGGTCGCTGAGAGGCGCTTCCCGCCCTAGCTAACGAGCGTCCCGGCCATATGATTCGATCGTATGGCCGATGTCCCCAAGAAGCTCATCGTCGTGGGCGATCGGGTCCTGATCGCCCCCGAGGAGGGTGAGGAACGGACCACGGTGGGGCTGTATCTCCCACCTACCGCCATGGACCATCAGGCGGTGCAGAGCGGCCGGATCCTCGCCACCGGCCCCGGTACCCCGCTTTCCGAGCCCGCCTCCCTCGACGAGGAGCCGTGGCGCATCACTAGCTCGGAAACCCGCTTCGTCCCGATGCAGGCTCGGATTGGGGATTATGCGCTGTTCTTCCGCAAGGCCGCGGTGGAGATCACCTTCGAAAGCAAGCGGTACTTGGTGGTGCCCCAGGCGGCCATTCTGGTGCTGGTCCGCAAAGAGGACGTCCCGCTCGACGATCTGTGACCGGCAAGACGATCGTCTTTCTCTGCGTCGCCAATTCGGCCCGCAGCCAGATGGCGGAGGGCCTGGCGCGAACCCGCGCCCCGGGTGGATGGCGGGTGTTCAGCGCGGGCTCCAACCCGGGGCAGCTGAGCTCCACGGCCGTGGAAGCCATGCGCCAGATGGGGATCGACATCAGCGCGCAATACTCCAAGGGCCTGGACGACGTCCCCCTGGCGGAAGCGGACCTCATTGTCACGCTGTGCGCCGAGGAAGTCTGCCCCGTGGTGCCGGCTGGGCGGGCCAAGCGACTCCACTGGCCGCTCCCGGATCCGGCCTCGGGGACCGGCGATGCCGCGACTCGGCTGGAGCGGTTTCGCACGGTTCGAGACGAGCTGGCGCGGCGGATTGACGAACTATGGGCGGATCGGCAGATGGACGGCTAAGCGCCTATCCCCCCAATGCGTCGACTCCCGTGTTCGTCACGCGATGCGAGATCAGGGGCAGGGGCGCGGGCCCCGGTTCCTCGCTGATAGCAATGGCCCGTTCCAACGCCGCGCCGCCGATCTGGATTCCCTCCGGGTCGCCCGCGTAGATGGACGCCAGGGCTTCACCGGCCCTGACCCGGTCGCCGGGCTTGGCCGTGATGACAAAACCTACCGAGGGATCAATCCTGTCTTCCATGGTTCGGCGGCCGCCCCCCATGGCGATGATGGCCCGGCCGATGGTCCGCGGATCCACCGCCGCGACGTACCCGCCCCGGGAGGCCGTGTGCACGGCCACTTCCTCGGCCTGCGGAAGCACGGCGGGGTCATCCACCACTGCCGGATTGCCACCCTGCGTGGCCACCATGGACCGGAACCGTTCGGCGGCCTCCCCGGATCCCAGCCGATCCTGCACCCGGGCGCACGCGGCGTCACGGTTGGTCTCCACACCCGCCACGAGAAGCATTTCGGCGGCCAGCGCCAGCGTCACCTCCATCAGATCGGGCGGCCCCTCGCCCTTGAGCGCCGCGATGGCCTCCTCGATCTCCAGCGCGTTGCCGCAAGCGCGACCGAGCGGCCGGTCCATGGCGGTCAGCAGCGCGACGGTGCGGCAGCCGTGGTGCTCACCGATGCCGATCATGGTACGCGCCAGCTCCAGCCCGTCGTCCAGCGCGGGGAGAAACGCCCCGGCCCCCCGCTTCACATCCAGCACCAACCCCCCGATGCCTTCCGCCAGCTTCTTGGACATGATGCTGGCCGAGATGAGCGGGATGCTCTCGACCGTCGCGGTCGCGTCGCGCAAGGCGTACAGCTTCTTGTCCGCCGGGGCAATGTCCGCCGTCTGGCCCATCATCGCACACCCCAGCCGCTCCATCTGCCGTTGCACTTCCGCCGCCGTGAGGTTGGTCCGAAACCCGGGAATGGCCTCGAGCTTGTCCAGGGTCCCGCCAGTATGCCCCAGGCCGCGACCTGAGATCATGGGCACGCCCACGCCGCAGCTGGCCACCAACGGCGCCAGCACCAGCGAGACTTTGTCCCCCACTCCGCCGGTGGAGTGCTTGTCCACGACGGGGATGCCCAGATGATCGAGGCGCAGCCGCTCACCCGAGTCGAGCATGGCGCCGGTGAGGGCGGCCAGCTCGGCGGGTTGGAGGCCGTTGAGAAACACCGCCATCACCAGGGCCGCCATCTGATAGTCCGGCACCCGGCCGGCGGTGTACTCGACGATCAGCTCACGCCATTCCGCCGGCGTGAGTGCGCCGCGATCGCGCTTGCGCTCGATGAGCGGCGTTACCCACATTGAACGGCCATGATGCGATGTCCGTGACCTGCGCCCCAGTGGTCGTCCTGGCCATCGCCCTGCAAGCGCCGGCCGCCGAGCACATCGCCCGCGGCGACAGTTTGACGGCCGGGCTGCAGCCGGAGGCCGCGCTCGGCGAGTTTCGGCGCGCGCTGGCGCTGGACTCCACCGCGTACGTCGCCTGGTGGAAGGCGGCCGAAGCGCTGATCGACATCGCCAAGCAACGCCCCGGCCGCGACGATCCCTATCGCGACAGCCTGTACCTCGAGGCCCGCGCCGCCGCCACCGCGGCCATCCGGATCGATTCCCTGGGAGCCGAGGGGCACTTCGCGCTGGCGCACGCGCTGGGGCGGTACGCCAGAACCCGGGGCGGCCGGGAGCGGGTGCGTTACGGCCGGATGATCTACGATGAGGCGGCGCGGGCCGTGGCGCTGGATCCGCGGCACGACGGGGCGCACCACGTGCTGGGCGCGTGGCATGCGGAGGTGAGACGGCTGTCCGGGGTGACCCGCTTCCTGGCGAAGGCGCTGTTCGGGGCGGGGTTCCTGGGCCGCGCGAGCTGGGACTCCTCGACCGCGCACCTGGAGCGCGCGGTGGATCTGCGTCCCGATTTCATCTACCACCGTCTGGAGCTCGCGCAGGTGTACCTCGACCGCCATCGGGACGGCGACGCGCGCGAGCAGCTTCAACGCATCGCGACGCTTCCGGTGCGGGATGTGATGGACCCGATCTACCGCGAGGAGGCGGCCCGGCTGCGGGCCGCCATCGCTACGAGACCTCGCGGCCCAAGCGACGCAGCCGGCGGCGGCGCCTCGCGAGTCTCCGCCGCGTCGACGCTCGCAGCCCATCGAACTCGTCGCGAATCCCGTCACCCGCGTCGCGCACCCGCCGCGCCAGGCGCCGGCGCATGACCCGGCCGCGCTCCGGGGCGACCAAGAGCGCGATCCCGGCGCCGATCAGGGCGCCCAGCACCAGGCCGCCCACGAAACCAATCATGCCGGTGGCCCCCTCGGCTTGCAGCGATGGCTCGGCGTCCAGCTCGTCCAGCTCGTCCGGCTCGTCGGACTGATCCCGCTCCTCATCGTATCGCATCCGTAGCTCCTTGTCGCATGGCCTGCTCGACGTCGGCGGCGCTGCGCGGAGCGCCGCCCGAGAGTAGCTCGTAGCCCGTGGGGGTGACCAGCACGTCGTCCTCGATCCGCACGCCCAGGCGCTCCTCCGCCAGGTAGATCCCGGGCTCGATGGTGAGCACCATGCCCGCCTGAAGCGGCATGCGGTAGTCCCCTACGTCATGCACCCGCATCCCCAGCCAATGACTCAAGCCGTGGATGAAAAACGCGTCGCAGGTGCGGGGCCGGCACAGATCGCCGCTGTGCTCGCGCAGGTAGCGCCGCGCGATCGCGTTGAGTTCGCTCACGGTGATTCCCGGCTTGACGGCATCCATGGCGGCCTGCTGGGTCGCCAGGACCAGCTCGTACATCGCGCGCTGGCGCGGCGTGAAGCGACCGTTGGCCGGCACGGTGCGGGTCACGTCCGCCGTGTACTGCCCGTACTCCGCCCCGACGTCCATGACCACCAGGTCACCGTCCTCGATGGTGCGCCGGTTGGCGTCGTAGTGCAGCGTGGTGCTGTTGGGACCGCTGCCGACGATGGACGGGAACCCCACGCGATCCGCGCCCCGGTCCCGGAACACGTACTCGACCGTCGCTTCGATTTGATGCTCCTTGAGGCCGGGCCGCATGGCGCGCATCGCCGCCAGCTGCGCCTCGGCCGTGATCTCGACGGCGCGCCGCAGCCTGGCGATTTCGTCGGCATCTTTCACTACCCGCAAGCTGTCGAGCACCGGGGCCAGGTTGACGAGTTCCCGGCGGTCCTCGCGTGCCCAGGCGCGAGCCAACGCGCTGTCCGAGAGCGGCGCGCGGGCGACCGTGTAGATCGGCCCGCGGACGGTCCGCAGCAACTCGGATCGCAGGGAATCCAGGGATGTTGTGGAGAGGACCGTCGCGATGCCGCTGAGCCGCGCCGCGTCCGGGCCGGGCCCCAAGCGCACGCCGGTCCACTGCTCCTCGGCGGGATTGGCCGGCGGGAGCGCCAGCATCACGCGTGTGGCGCCGGCCTCGGCCCGCGCCAGCACCAGCACCGCGTCCGGGGTTTCCAGCCCGGTGAAGTAGAAGAAGTCGTCGTCCTGCCGGAAATGGCTGTCCTGGAGCACGTCGTCCTCCAGGTCCCGAGACCTGGCGGCCGGCACGATGGCGATGCCGGGCGGCAACCGCCACAGCAGCGCCTCCCGGCGGGCGGCCGTCGCCGTCAGGTTCACCGGCCGGCCGGCCCCGGGAAGCCCGGTCAGCGGCTCGGGGGCCGGTGGCAGCGACTGGGCCGCGAGCGGGGCGGCGACCAGCAACCAGGCAAGGGCTCTCACGGGGCCCAATTGTAACCGCCT
>DATECF010000092.1:0-2611 GCA_035287045.1 Gemmatimonadales bacterium
TCCACGTAGGAAGTCAGGGCAAAGTATACGGGTTCGTCGGTGGTCTGCGCGGAGGCCTGGCCTTTGAGCTTGCCGTCGGACAGCCGGAGCTGGAGCACCACGCTGTGCCGCTGGCGGCTGGCGTCCGGCGTGGGGATGGTCCCGGCAAAACGTCCGCTCAGCACGCCATCAGCCCACCGAGCGAAGTTGAGCAGCGCCGGCATTCTGTCCCCCAGCGTGACCAGCACGTCGCCGTCCGGCTGGAAGACCAGCTTGAGCGGCACCGTCCCCTGCCAGGTGCGGAGCGTCCCGGTCCACTCGCCCGCCAGCTCGGTGGGGGTGGTGAAGCGGGGCGTTTCGGCGGGAGGTCGTGCCTGCGCCCGGCGCACCCGCAACGAATCCGCATACTGAGGTGGAAGCGTCACGGCCAGGATCTCTTGCAGGATCCGCTCCACCGGCGTCGCCGCTTTGTTGGCGAGGACCACGACGGCGGTCAGCTCTCTGGGGTAGATCGCCAGGATGGTCGTCACCCCCGGCATGCCGCCGGTGTGGTTGACCCGCTGGAAGCCGAATTCGTCAATCGATCCCCAACCCAGGCCGTAGCCTCCAGAGGCAGAGGGCGGGGTGACGCTCCGGTGCATGCGATCGATCGTCGAGTCCGGCAAGATCCGCTGCTGATCCGGAAGATGTTCCTTCAGGTGGAACATCCCGAACCGCACCAGGTCGTGGGCGCTGGCCCACAGCGCCGAGCCCCCGTCGTGGTCGAAATCGTAGAACGGGATGGGCCTGAGCTGCGAGTCGTACCGCTGCGCCACGTACGGCTCGAGCCCCGGCCCAATGTGGACGGACATCCGCGTGAGCCCGAGCGGCGCGAAGACGCGGGTCCGCATGTAATCGGCGTACGGTACTCCCGAGACCCGCTCGATGATGTGGTCCACGATCCCGTAGCCCAGGTTCGAGTACACGTAGGCCTGGCCCGGTGGGTACACCAGGATCCCGTATCGGGCGATGGCTTCGTCCATGGTGGGCTCGTCATCGCCGTTGATCCCCGCATAGTAGAAGGTGTAGTGGAGCGGAAGTCCGGCCGTGTGGCTCATGACCCGGCGCACCGTGGCCTGCTCGGCGTCGCCGGCGAGCCCGGTGAGCTGCCCCAGCCCCAGGTACCGGTTGGCCGGCGCGTCGAGGTCCACTTTCCCCTCTTCCACCAGGCGCATCAGTCCCGTGGCCGTGATCGGCTTGGAGATCGAGGCCAGGGAGTACATCGTGTGCTCGGTGGCGGGAATTCGCTTCTCGCGGTCGGCCCAGCCGAAGCCTTCCTCCCAGGTGATCCGCCCGTGCTGAGCCAGCGCCACGGCGATGGCCGGGACACCGGTCGAATCCATCACCCGGCGGATCGCGGCACGGACGGCGACGAACCGATCAGCGCGGCGCGCGGCCTCCTGGGCGAAGGCCGGGCGCACGTGAACGGTCGCAAGCACGACAAGCGTAGCCAGCGCTGCCAGAGTCAGGTGTGCAGTACGGTTCATACCCCTCACCTCTTACCCCTCACGCCGTTGGTCACCGTGTCTCACCGCCCGGCCCCCGGTTTCAGCCGCTTCACCTCCCGCTCCCGCTCGAGGAGCGGCTGGCCATTGGTGATCCAGCCGGGCGCCGCTTCGCCCTTGAGGTAGTGGCCGAACCACTGGAGCACCCGCCGGTGATAGTCGATCTGGTTCTTCTTCTGCCTCGGGCTGTGGTCCTCGCCCGGATACACCAGCATCACCAGGAACTTCCCGGCGCGCCGCGCATAGTTGTACAGCTCGACGCCCTGGTGCCAGTCCACCGTCCCGTCCTTGTCGCCGAAGTAGAGGAGCATCGGCGTCTGAAGCTTGGTGATCTGCATGGCCGGGGATTCCCGAACATAGGCCTCCAGGTCTTCCCAGTACGGCACGTCCATCCGCGCCTGCCCGGTCTCGAAGTGGGACGTCTCCGCGAACCCGCCCGACCAGTGCACGGCGCCAAAAAACGAGAAGAAGTTGGTGAGCGCGGCGCCGGCGACCGCGGCGGCGAAGATGTTGGTCTGGGTGGGGATATAGCTCGCCTCGTAGCCGCCCCACGAGTGCCCCACCAATCCCACGCGCTCGGGATCCACCGGGCCCGTCGCCAGCACCGCCTGCACCGCGGGCTCCACGCAGCCCACCGCCGACGTCCCGGGCTGGCGATCCTGGTATACGATGTCCGGCTCGAGCACGAAGTACCCGTTCTGCGTGAAGACCGTGATGTTGTACGCTTGGCGCTCGTCGGGCGCCACGTAACTGTGTACCCCCTGCGACAGTCGTTCGTACACGTAGACGATCATGGGATACCGCCGGCCAGCTTGGTAACCCGCCGGATAGTACAGTGCGCCCTGGACCCGTTTCCCCGTGGCGCAGGCGTAGTCCACCAGCTCGGAGCGCCCCCACCCATATTCGGCCTGGAACGGATTGGTGCTGGTCACTTGCCGCGCGCCCGCAAGCTCGGGCCCGCCGGCGAACACGTCCGGTGAGTCGTCGAAGTCATCGGCGACGTAGGTGAACACCTCGGCGCGCTTAGACCTGGCCAGCTGCGACACGCGCCGGTCCTCGAACACCAGCCGCCGGACCGCGCCCGCCGG
>DATECF010000093.1:0-2416 GCA_035287045.1 Gemmatimonadales bacterium
GCCAGCGCGGCTGGGCGTAGCCCTCGATCGACAGGCCGAAGCGGCCGTCGGCGGTCGCCCACTCGAACCCGCGGGTATGGGCGACGCCGCCGCCGGCGCCGGCGCCCGGGTGGTGCGGCTGCTCGAGGTCGGCCAGGCGCAGGCGCAGCTCGGCGACCGCGCCGGTCTGGGCGTCCACCTCCCGCCGCTGGGCATCGAGCGCGGCCGCCACCTCGGGCATCGACGTCTCGGCCCGGGCCAGCTCGTCCAGACGGGCGGACACCACCGACAGCTTCTCGCTGAGCTCGCGCACCGACTCGGCCAGGGTCGGCACCTGCACGGTGGCCTCCTTGAGCGCGGTCAGCTCGGCGCGCAGGGCGGCGACGTCCTCGGCAAGTTGTGCCGGCGTCCGCGCCGGCACCCGCGGCCCAGGCTGCCCCTGCGCCGGCACCGCGACCGCCACCAGGGCGAGAACCACCAGGATTCCTGCTCGCATGTCGTCGTTCCGAAATTGGGATAGGGGTCCCCGGAGATTACCCGGAGATCCCCTCCCACACCACCTGGCATGCGGGTCCGCACCAGGCGGTTCGGTGAGTTGAGGTCACGCGGCGAGACAGGGGACCCCCAGCTCGTCGAAGTAGCGGTTGGGGAAAGCGATGTTGATGGCCAGGGACGAGTTCTTCCACCAGCGCCGGCCGTTGGCGGCCACCTGCGCGGCCGCATCCGGGCTCAGACCCCTGGAGCGCAGCTCGCGATAGATGGTCCGCCCGCGCTTCCACTGCTTGAGCTGGATGGCGCGCAGCCGGTGCCGGATCCACTGGTCCAGGTCGCGGAGCACGCGGGGGGTATCGGCCAGGCGGAAGTACTCCTTCCAGCCGACCAGGTACCCGCGCAGATCGAGAGCGACCTGCGCCATGCTCCGCCCCCGGTTCCGCCTGGTGATCAGACGGACCCGGTCCTTCATCGCCGCCATCGCCTTGGGGGCGATCCGGCGCTTGACCTCGCGACCTGGGGCCGTCCAGAAGGCGTACCCCAGGATCGCGCGGCTGCGCGCCGGCGCCACCGCGCTCTTGGACTCGTTCACGCGGAGCTTGAGGCGGGCGAAGAGCCGCCGCAGCAGCCCCATCACGCGCTTGCCCGCCCGCTCCGACCGCACGTACACGTTGCAGTCGTCGGCGTAACGCACGAACGCGTGTGCCCGCTTCTCCAGTTCCTTGTCCACGTCGTCCAGCAGCACGTTGGCGAGCAGGGGCGAGAGCGGGCCGCCCTGCGGCGTGCCCTCGTGTCGCTCCACCTTTACCCCGTGGACCATCACTCCGGCCTCGAGGTAGCGGCGGATCAGCCCGAGCACACGACGGTCCGCAATGCGACCCCCGAGCTTGCCCATCAGCACGTCGTGGTTGACCCGATCGAAGAAGCCCTCCAGATCGACATCGACCACCCAGCGGCGACCACCCTGGACGTACCGCTGCGCGGCGCACACGGCGTCGTGCGCGCGGCGCCCAGGTCGGAAGCCGTGGCTGTGCTGCGAGAAGCTCGGATCGAATTGCGGTTGCAGGACCTGCAGCAGGGCCTGCTGGATGAAACGGTCCAGGACGGTCGGGATGCCGAGCTCGCGCACCCCGCCGCCCGGTTTCGGGATCGGCTGCCGTTTCACCGGCGCGGGCCGGTAGCGCCCGTCGAGGAGGTCCTCGCGCAGGCGCGACCAGTGTTCGCGCAGATGGTCCGGCAGCTCTTCGACCGTCATCCCGTCGATGCCGGGACTGCCCTTGTTCTTCCTCACTCGCTTCAGCGCGGCCAAAAGGTTCGGGCGAGAAAGCACCCGTTCCATCAGGTCGCTCGCTCCCGAGCGCTCGGTGTCGCTGGCCGCCGTCGGCGCTTCCCCGCTTCGCCGGTCACCCACGGTTTCACCGCGAGCCTCCAACGGGAGCTCCAGTTGCCTGGACATCTGGGGCGATTTGCCTTCGAGGCTCACGTCCGTCTCGCTCTCCTCTCCGTTCGGTCCTTCGCCGCCGGTGCGGCTACTACGACCTCGGCTGACTTCTCGCTCCGCCTCGACGGCGTCGCCCTTTCAGGCGCAAGGCGAGATCTCCCCGGGTAAGAGCGTCACCCTTCTCCGCGCGACCGCCGGATTTACGTCGCCTGGGCATCGGCCATCGGAGCTTTGCGGTCACTTGCCCGCTCGCCCCGCCCGGCGCCGCCTCCGATCCGGTTCCTGTACGTCGGCCCGCGGTTGCGCTCCCCGCTTCCTTCCCACGGTCGGTCACCCTTCCGCAGTTGCGGTTCGCTTCAGTCACGATGGTCTGTTTCTGGGAGGACTTTCACCTCCAGGGTGGCGCCCGTGCCGGGCGCACATTGGGATAGGGGTCCCCGGAGATTACCCGGAGATCCCCTCCCACACCACCTGGCATGCGGGTCCGCACCAGGCGGTTCGGTG
>DATECF010000094.1:0-5490 GCA_035287045.1 Gemmatimonadales bacterium
GGGACGTACAACTCCAGCTCCCCCTTGAGGAACTTGACCGGTGGATTCTGGGTGGTGAACCGGGTGCGCCACCCGCCGATCTCCACCTTGCCCAGCTGCGGATGATCGAACGCCGTCCAGGCCGCGAACCCGGCGCCGCCCAGCTCTTCGTCGTTGAAGCGGTGCCGCTCCGCCTCGCTCACCGAGCCGCTGTTGTCGTAATCCCGGCCAAACCCGCCCCAATACTCCGGCACCCAACCCACCACTCCGTAGTCCCAATACCCCCACGAGATCAGCGTGCCGTGGCGATGCTCCTTGGGGTTGGTAAAGCTGGGGATCACGCGCTGCCGCGTCACTTCCGTGTACTTCTCCGCCAGCTCCAGGATCAGCTGCTGGTCCTCCAGGCCGTAGTCGTCCCACGGCTCGCTCGAGGGGAGGCGATAGAGGAATCCGCCCGAGGTATGGCCGTGCACGATCCCCGCCACGTTCCGGTGCCGGGTGAGAAACTCGATGGTCGCCTGGGTCTCCGGCTCGGACAAGGGATACGGGCCGGCGCCTCCCTGTTCGAACTCCAGCCCCCAGTTGCGCGGAAAATTCCGGTTCATGTCAATGCCGCCCACGCCGTCTTCGTTGAACCGGCCGTCGCCGTCGTCGTCCATGCCCTCGGAGTAGAGCGCGTAGAACGGCCCGACCGAATCGCCCGGCTGGCGGCGCACCATGCGGCGCGGGTCGTCCCCGCTCACCTTCCAGAGACCGTTGGGATCGGGCACCCGCATCTGGGTGATCGCGCCGTCGCGGTTCAGGTCGTTCGCGGGGTCTTCGTCCAGCAGGCCGTCATAGTCTTCGTCGTAGGGGCGGGGCGTCGAGCGAAGCGACGCTCCGCCGGCCAGCGCGAGGTCGGCACCGTCCGGGTTGAACTTGGGACGCACATACAGCACCCGCGTGTCCAGCAGACGGGTGACGCGCGGGTCCCGGCCGTAGTTGCTCAGCAGGTACCAGGCGAAGTGGAGCGCCACCTCAGCGCCGGTCAGCTCGCCCGCGTGGATGTTGCCGTCGTAGTAATAGCCCGGCTTCTCCGCGGCCGAGCCCGTCCGCTGGTTGGTGATCTCGAGCACCCGGAGCGGCGTACCTTTGAGCGTTTGTCCAATGGAATAGAGGTTGGTGAGGTTGGGATACGCCCTCGCCCAGCCGTCCAGCAAGGCGTACGCCTCGGCCGTGCTGTGGTACTTGGCCCAGTTGGGTTGCCGCGGGTCTTCGGTCTGGGCGCGGCAGGGGGCCGCGACGAGAGCCGCCGAGAACAGCGCGGCGGCGAGGTGGCGAGTCGTGGTTCTCATAGCACCCCTCACTCCCCGTCACACAGTTTCACTTGGTGCCGGCCGGCGCGCCGAACGGATCTTCCAGCGACGGGCTGGTGGGCGTGAGCAGCTCCGCCCCGTCTTCGGTGATGACCATGTCGTCCTCCAGCCGGACGCCGAACTCGCCGGGGAGGTAGATCCCGGGCTCGTCGCTGAAGGTCATGCCGGGCTCGAGCTTCAGCGTGTTGCCCCGCACCAGGTACGGCCACTCGTGGCCGTCCATCCCGATTCCGTGACCGACGCGATGGGTGAAGAACTTGTAGTCGGGCCCGTAGCCGGCGTCGGAGATGACCTTCCGCGCCGCGGCGTCCACGGCCTGGCATTCCACGCCCGGGCGCGCGGCGGCCAGGGCGGCCTGTTGGGCTCGCTGCTCGATCGCGAACACCTGTTTCATCTTCTCCGTGGCCTTGCCCAACACGAACGTGCGGCTGATGTCGGAGCGATAGCCTTCCACCGCGCACCCGCCGTCAATCAACAGAATGGTCCCCTCGCGAATCACCTGGGGCGTCGCCGAGCCGTGGGGCAGCGCCGAATACGGTCCCACCTGGACGCCCGCGCCGCCGGAAAAGCCCAGCCGCCGGTGCGCCAGCGAAACCAGGTCGGCGAACTGATCCTGCGTCATGTCCTCCCGGAGCGCCCGATACGCCGCCTCATACGCCTTGAGTGTGACCTCGGACGCCAATCGCATCAGCGCGATCTCGTGCGCGTCTTTGACGCCCCGGCAGCCGGCGGTGACCGGGGTCCCACTCACCAGCGCCAGCGCGGGCGCCGCCTGGGCCACGCCGTCGCTGAAGAGGTAACGCACGGTTTCTTCGATCCCGAGCCGCCCGCTGGCGCCACCCCGCGCCCGCATACCGTCGGCCACCAGCGCGTAGGGGCTTTCGTCCTCCTGCCAGGTGAGGAAGTCCATGTCGCCCGCCAATGGGCTCTCCTGCACCTGTTCGCGCGCGCGGTCTTCCTCGAACGCGGGGCACACCAGAAAGGCCCTGCCCTCCACCGGCACCACCAGCGCCAGGAGCCGCTCGCTCAAGCCCCATCGGATCCCGGTGTAGTACACGAGGGACGTGCCCCCGGTCAGCAGCACCCCGTTCAGCCGCTGCTCCCGCATCAGCCGCCGGGCCTTCTCGAGCCGGGCCTGCCGCTCGTCCAGCGTGATGGGCGTGGCCCGGTCGCGCATGGAGCTGAGGGCCGCGATGGATGGAGGCAGCGGACCCTGCTGCTCAGCGCCCGGGGCGTCGGGTAACTCTCCGCGATAGAAGGCGCCGGCGGTGGCGACCGCGGAGACCTCGAGGAATTCGCGACGGGATACCATGGGGGACTCCGGCAGAAGGCGTGTCGCTAACGATATCCCGCAGCGCCGGCCGAGGCCAGCGGCAGGCACTTCTCACGTCTCACCTTATATTCCCGCGCATGCGCCAGGACCGGATCCGCAACTTCTGCATCGTGGCCCACATCGACCACGGCAAGTCCACCCTGGCGGACCGCCTGATCGAGGCCACGGGCACGCTCCAGAAGCGGCAGATGCGGGAGCAGGTCCTGGACACCTTGGACCTGGAGCGCGAGCGCGGCATCACCATCAAGCTCAACGCGGTCCGCATGAACTACCAGGCGCCGGACGGCGAGCTGTACGAGCTCAACCTCATTGATACGCCGGGCCACGTGGACTTCACCTACGAGGTCTCGCGCTCGCTGGCGGCGTGCGAGGGCGCGATCCTGGTGGTGGACGCGAGCCAGGGCATCGAGGCGCAAACCATCAGCAACCTCATGCTGGCGCTGGACGCCGGGTTGGAGATCGTGCCGGTGCTCAACAAGATCGACCTGCCGGCCGCGGAGCCGGACCGGCGGGCCGGCGAGCTGGCCGAGCTGTTGGGCACACCGGCCGAGGAGATCCTCCGGGTGTCGGCCAAGGAGGGGGTGGGCGTCACCGAGCTGCTCGAGGCCGTCATCCGGCGGGTGCGGGCGCCCGGGGGCGATCCCACCGCACCGCTCCGGGCCCTGATCTTCGATTCCTATTATGACCGCTATCGCGGAGCCATTCCCAGCATCCGGGTGGTGGACGGCGCCATCCGGCCGGGCATGGAGATCGCCTTCGGCTCGCACCCGCAGGACCACTACGAGGTGGCCGAGGTCGGCTACCTGCGGCTGAGCCCCCAGCCCACCGAGTTTCTGGAGGCCGGGGAGGTGGGCTACGTGGTGGCCAATATCCGCGGCGTGCGCGAGACCCGGGTGGGAGACACCATCCTCGATCCGGCCCGGCCCGCCGGCCAGCTGCTCCCCGGGTACCGCGACGTGCACTCCATGGTCTTCGCGGGGCTCTACCCCACCGAGCCCAACCAGTACGAAGAGCTGCGCGATGCGCTGGCCAAGCTCCAGATGAACGACGCGTCGCTGCACTACGAGCCGGAGACCTCGGTGGCCCTTGGCTTCGGCTTCCGCTGCGGGTTCCTGGGGCTGCTCCACATGGAGATCGTGCGCGAGCGCCTGGAGCGGGAGTTCGACCTGGACCTGATCAGCACGGTCCCTAACGTGGAGTATCACGCGTATCGGACCGACGGCTCCATGGAGATGGTGGAGAACCCCACCAAGATGCCGCACGGTTCCACCGTGGACCGGATCGAGGAGCCGTTCGTCAAGGCGCGCATCACCACGCCGGCGGATTACATCGGCGCCATCATGCAGCTGGGCCAGGAGCGGCGGGGCGTGTACCTGGGGATGCACTATCTCGATCCCACGCGGGTGCAGTTCAACTGGGAATTCCCCCTGGCCGAGATCATCCTGGATTTCTACGACCGCCTCAAAACCATCAGCCGCGGATACGCCTCGCTCGACTACGAGTTCCTGGGTTACCGCCAGAGCGACGTGGTGCGGCTGGACATGCTGATCAACGGCGATCCGGTGGACGCCTTCAGCGTGATCCTGCACCGGATGAAGGCCCACGATTGGGGGAAGAAACTGGCCGGCAAGCTGCGTGAGTTGATTCCCCGGCAGCTGTTCGAGGTAGTGATTCAGGCGGCCATCGGCTCCAAGGTCATCGCCCGCGAGAGCATCCGCCCGCTCCGCAAGAACGTGACCGCCAAGTGCTACGGCGGCGACGTCACCCGGAAGCGCAAGCTCCTGGAGAAGCAGAAGGCGGGAAAGAAGCGGATGAAGCAGGTCGGTACCGTGGAGATCCCGCAGGAGGCGTTCCTGGCCGTGCTGCAGGTCGAGTGACCGGAGGCGTCATGCGCGTCATCATCGGCGTGGACCTGGGCGGGACCAACATCGTCGTGGGTGGCGTGCCCGAGGACGGCGGCACGGTGTACGCGCTCGCCAGCGAGCGCACGCCGGTGCAGCAGGGAGCCGAGGCGGTGGTGGGCGTGATCGTCCGGATGATCCAGGCGTGTGTGGCAGGCACCCGGCGCGAAGCAGCCGGCGCGGAAGTGGTGGGCGTGGGGATCGGGGCGCCGGGGCCGCTCGACACCAAGCGCGGCATCGTGATCTTCGCGCCCAATTTGAGCTGGCACAACATGCCGCTGCGGGACCGGATCGCCGACGCGGTGCAGCTGCCCACCACGCTGGACAACGACGCCAACTGCGCCGTGCTGGGCGAATGGTGGCAGGGGGCCGCGAAGGGCGCTCGATTCGTCGTGGGACTCACGATCGGCACCGGCGTGGGCGGCGGGATCGTGCTGGACGGCCAGCTGTTCCACGGCGCCTCGGACGTGGCCGGGGAGATCGGTCATACGTCCGTGGACTTGAACGGGCGCCGCTGCAAATGCGGCAACTACGGCTGCATCGAGGCCTACGCCTCCGGCCCGGCCATCGCGGCCCGGGCAGTGGAAGGGCTCGAGGCGGGCGCGACGTCCAAACTGGCCGAGTACGTGAAGGGGGATCTCAAGGCCATCGACGCGCAGGTGGTGTACCAGGCCTCGCGCGACGGCGACGATTTCGCCCAGGAGGTGGTGCGGGATACGGCCCGGTTCCTCGGCGCCACCATCGCCAGCGTGGTGAACATCCTCAACCCCGAAGTCGTGGTGATCTGCGGCGGGGTCACGCTGGCGGGCGAGCAGCTGTTCGCGCCGCTCCGGGAAGAGGTCCGCCGCCGGGCCTTCAAGCCGGCCGTGGCCGCCTGCCGCATCGTGCCGGGCTCGCTGCCCGGAACCGCGGGCGTCTACGG
>DATECF010000095.1:0-3226 GCA_035287045.1 Gemmatimonadales bacterium
AGTGGCTAGGGGATCGACGGCCGGGAACATGCACGAGGCCGAATACAGCCGCGGCGCCCTGCTGGAGCGCCTGGAGCGAGAGACTTTCGATATAGCGATCATCGGAGGCGGCATAACGGGCGCCGGCATCGCCCGCGACGCCGCCATGCGCGGCCTCTCCGTGGCCCTCATCGACAAGGGGGACTTCGGCTCGGGCACTAGCGGGCGCTCTTCGCGCCTGATCCACGGTGGCCTTCGCTACCTCGGGCAGGGGCACCTTGGGCTGGTGCGGGAGGCGCTGCGCGAGCGGGGGTTGCTGCTGCGGCTGGCGCCCCACCTGGTGTGGCCCACGGCTTTCGTGCTGCCTCTGTACGAGGATAGCCACCACAGGCCGCTGCGCCTGCGGGTGGGCCTGGCCGGGTATGACCTGCTGGCGGGCACGCTGGGCATCGGTCGCCACCGTGGCATCTCGCGGGAGAGGGTGCTACTCGAGGAGCCTCAACTGCGGTCCGAAGACTTGCAGGTGGCCTTCCGTTACTTTGATGCCGTGACCAACGACGCTCGCCTTACGCTGACGGTGGCGCAGTCCGCTGTCAGGCACGGGGCTGCGGCGCTGAACTACGTCGAGGGTGCGAGCCTCGAGACGACGGGCGGACGCATCGCCGGCGTGAACTACCGGGACCTGGTCGGTGGCGGAGAGGGCGCGGTTCGGGCCCGCACGGTAGTGAGCGCGGCGGGTCCCTGGACCGACCGGGTGCGGTCGCTGGCCGGGGGCGCGGGCCTTCTACGGCCTACAAAGGGCGTCCACGTAGTGGTGCCGCGCGCCCGCCTCGCCCCGAACGCCGTGGTTGCCTTTGGCTGGCGCGGTCGTGACTTGTTCGCCATCCCCCATGGCGAGTACACGTACGTCGGCACGACAGATACAGACCACAGCGGCGACCCCGACTGCATCGAGGCCGATTACGAGGACGTTGCCTACATACTGGAGGCTGCCAACGGCACCTTTACGACCGAGCTCTCGATGTCCGACGTGATATCCGCCTGGGCCGGCCTGCGGCCCCTCCTCAGCGAGGAGGGTGACCCCTCCCACGTCTCGCGGGATTACGACATCCTCGATGGTCCTCCCGGCCTATACACCATCTGCGGGGGCAAGCTCACGACTTTCCGTGCCATGGCCCAGCACCTGGTGGACCACATCATCGAGCGCGAGCAATTTTCGAGGCGGCCGGCGCGTTGCCGGACGGCCCGCGAACCCTTGCCCGGGGGCGGCGCCGGCGACTTCGCCCGATACAAGAAGGGCGCGGTGGCAGCCCTTCGCGATGGCTGGCAAATGCCTGAGGAGGTGGCCCGTCGCCTGGTCGGCGTGTACGGGACAGACCACGTGCGTGTGCTGAGTCACGCTGTTCGAGAGCCCAGGCTGCTCGAGCCTCTGATTCCCGGCTGTCCGGTGCTGGCGGCCGAGGCCGTCCATGCCGTTCGCCAAGAGATGGCCATGACGCTGGAGGACTTTTTGCGCCGCCGCAGTGACCTGATGCTCTTCGGGGAAGATGGCGGCATGGCGGTGGCATCACGGGTAGCGCGTCTCATGGGCCAGATCCTCGGCTGGAGCGGCAAGGAGACCCGTCGCCAGTTGACGGACTATGGGACGGCCGTGGACCGCATGACGGCCTTCCGCCTCCCGGCCGAAACCCCCGCTGCGGAGGCTGTTTGAGCGCCGGCCACCTGCTCATCATAAATCCGCGCTCCGCCAACGGCTCCACCGGTCGCAAATGGCCCAAGATGGAGGCGTATCTTCGAACGTTGCTGCCGGCTTTCGACGCCGTGCTGACGAAGGCCCCGGGCCACGCTACTCGCATAGCGGCCGGGGCGCGTGGACAATACGAGGTGGTCGTCGCTGTCGGCGGCGACGGCACCACAAACGAGGTGGTCAACGGTCTGGTGGACGGGGATGAGAGGTCAGGGCCAGGAATAGCCCTGGGAGTGCTGCCGGGCGGGACCGGCAGCGACTTCCTGCGCGGTCTCGGCATCCCCCGTTCGCTGGACGGGGCCGCCGCCGTGCTGGCGCGGGGAAAGCAGCGGCTGATAGACGTGGGGCGCGCCCGTTTCCTTGGCCCCGATGGTGCTCAGGCTACTCGCTACTTCATCAACGCGGCGGAAGTAGGCATGGGGGCGGTGGTCTGCCGGGCGCTGGACCGCTCGCCGCGGCGTTTCGGGGGGGCGTTCGCATTCCTGTGGGCCATAATGGTCACGATGATCAAGTATCGGGACTGTCCCGTGTCGCTGTCCGTGGACGGAGCGGCGGCGGAGACGGTGGTCCTCAACAACGCCTGGATCGCCAACGGCGCCTACTCGGGGGCGGGCATCCGGTCGGCGCCGCGCGCTCGTATGGACGATGGCCTTCTGGATGTGGTGCGCCTGGAGCACGCTGGGCTCCTCAGGCGAATCCGGGGGCTGTGGAAGGTACGCAGCGGTGCCTTCGTCGACCTGCCCCACGTGGACTACCGCGTTGCCCACCGCCTGGAGGCCACCGCGGAGACGGCGGTGCCCGTGGAGACCGACGGCGATCCCGTGGGCAGCGTGCCCGCCTCCTTCGACCTGCTACCCGCGCGGCTGTCGGTCATATCCTGAGGCCGCGTCATCGCGGGCGGGAGCTCCTCTGCGCCTCTTGGGGGTGCACGCTTGAATTGTGACGGTTTTGACGCTTTCGTGTGCTTGACAATCCGTAACGATGGGCGCAAACTCAACGCGTCGTTACGGTTGTCAGAGGAGGCAGGGGCTGACGTGCTGTCTGTCCCTTCACCTGATCAGTGGTTCCCGGTCCCAACCGGCGACGCGCGAGCGCCCGTATTGCGCCGGCGTTGGACGCCCGCCCCATCCCCCTCGTTTGCCTCTGCGCCCAACTGCTGGACGTCCGTTCGAGGTGACGGTTCTACGAAACCGTTGCTGGAAAGACACTGGGCTTCCGGCGGCGGGCGGAACATGCGGGCCCCGGCGGTCGTCGAACATATTCGCGGGCGAAATACTGTAACCGGTGTGGGCCCGGGTCCGGCTCCCTCCGATGACATTGTCGGGCCGGTCCGGCAAACTGTAACCAGCAACGGTGGGGAGGCGCCCGCGGAAACCATAACGCGCGTGTGTGAAGGCTGTGGAAAGCCGCTGGCGGGGAAGAGGCGGCAGGCGAAATCTCATGGCGCCGCGTGCCGGCAGAGAGCGTACCGGCGGCGGAAAGGAGTGCGGGAGAGCCTGG
>DATECF010000096.1:0-6033 GCA_035287045.1 Gemmatimonadales bacterium
GGCTGGGCGAAGACGTCGAGCGTGAGATCCGGCGTGAAGGTCACGTTGAGCCGCGTGTTCATCGAGACGGAGCGCTGCTCGAGGTGGGCGAATACGTAGCGGCGTCCGTAGAAGACGGTGGCTGTCGGGTCATCCACCGCCGCGACGTATTGATCCGACACCTCACTCTTACCCCAGCCGGGCGAGAGGTTCACGGTCACGTTGGAAGCGGGCCGCCACCTGAGCCCGGCGTTCACGTTCAGGCTGCAGGTACCGTCGCTCCGGCAGCCACGATCGAGCCCCCCGTCCAGAACCAGGCTCTTCCGCGAATCCGTGGAGACGTTGACGTAGTGATAGTTCTGGGACGGCCGGCCCACCACCGGTCCGCCGCGCGTGAGCCGCTCGTCCATCACCGGGAAGCGGTGAATCCAGAAGGTGAACAGTCCCCAGTAATTCGGGAGCGTGATCCCCCAGGCGGTGTTGGTCTGCCGGTCGTTCAGGTCCCCGTCGAAGTTGTACTGCTGCTGGCCGCCGGCGGTGACGGACATGTCGCGGTACCACTTGGTCGGCCTGGTCCAGCTCCGATGGACGTTGGCGTTCATCCACCAGTAGTCCGCGCGGGTAATGAACCCCACGTCGTTGGTCTCGAACCCGGGACTGCGGAAGTTGGTGGCCGTCTCCCAGCGCCAGGTGCCGGCCTGCTTGGCCAGGCGGGCATAGCCGCCGAAACCCCGCATCACCGTCAGGGACGAGTCGTACCGGTTGGAGAACAGCCCGTTCGACCCCTGGCCCCTGTCGGGACGCTGGAAGTAGCGGGCACTCGAGCGCTGGACCCGGAGGATGGCCGCCGGATCGCCGCCGATCTGAGAGACCGCCAGCTGCGTCAGCACAAAGTAGGTGCGCTTGCCCCACCACAGGTCCTGTGCCACGCCGAACGACTCCGCGTGCCGGTTGAGCCGCGTCGCCAGCGCGGTATCCCGAAGATCGCGCACCACCGAGGTGCCGAACGCCGCCACCTGCCAGTTGCCGCCCTTCAGGTCCTTCGCGACCCGGCCCACGTAGTAGTTGGTGAGCGGCTCCACCTCGCGCGAGAACCGGGATCCGTCGGTCGCCTGCACGGCCGCCCGCTCCCGGCCCGTCACCGCGTCCAGCATCCCAATGGACCAGCCGCTCGGAGTGCGCCCGGTGACCTTCGCCGCGCCCAGGATGCTGGTATTGTCGGGCACGTCGGCGAACTCGCCCGCGTCGTAGGCCAGCCCGGCGCCCTGCGGCGACCGGCCGATCCGCCGTGAGTGGAAAAGTGAGAGGCTGGAGGTGTTGGAGCAGAAGAAGCACCAGGTGCTCCCAAAGCGGAACAGTCCGCGGCCCTCAATAAAGAACGGACGCTTCTCGTCGAAGAAGGTCTCGAAGGCCGACAGGTTGACGACCGCGGGATCCACCTCCACCTGGCCGAAGTCGGGGTTCACGGTGGCCGACAACGTGAGGTTCGAGGTCAACAGGTACTTGAGGTCCGCCCCGACGCGGTAGTCCAGGCTGTGTGCCTGGGTGAAGGGATTCGCGGTTGCGGGCTCAGGGATGTTGGTCGAACGGCCCACCACGTAGGGCAGCACCTCAGCCCGGCTGGGCGAGCGCCGGATTGAAAGGCCGGTGAGATGGCCGAAGTAGCTCGGACCACCCATCTCGGTGAGCGGCACGAATCCCCACATGGAGTTCTCGTTGAGCCGATTCTCCTGGCGCCGGATTTGGAGGCCCCAGGTCTGGAGGGTGTCCGCGCCGTAGCGGAGCTGCGACAGGGGAATGTGCAGCTCCGCGGTCCAGCCGAGGGAGTCGATCGCCGTCTTGGCTTCCCACACCGGATCCCAGGAGGGGTCGGTCCCCGCGCCCCCCGGCCCGTAGGCGTCCCCCCGCACCCCAGCGGGATTGATGTTGAACGAGGTCTGGCCCAGGTGATCGTGGAACGTGTCGAAGATGATGGTGAGCTGGTCCGCGTCCGCCGAGCCGTCTCGGCGGACCAGCCGGGAAACGACACCTTGGGCGCCGTGGTCGTCGTACATCCGCGCGCCCACGTACAGCGCGTCATGATTGAAGAGGAACCGCACCTCGGTCCGCTGGGTGGCCGGCTCGCCCTCCCTGGGTTGCTGCTGGAGGAAATCGGTAGCCGGTTCGGCCGCGGCCCAGGCCGGCTCGTCCAGCCGGCCGTCGAGCGTGATCGCCCCGGCGAGCGCCGCCGCCTGGATGCTCCGCGGCGGGCGATTGTGCGCGGTGCGCCCGTCCTGGGCCGGTGCCGAGGCCACCGTCCCAAACGTGAACAGGCCCAACCAGCAGACGCGTGCCACCATCGCCTTCGACCGGTGTTGGGGTCGAAGGTTAGATGGCCCGGATGCTAAAAAGGTTGCAGCCGCTAGGGCTTCGTTCTCCGCAGCACGTAGTAGCCCCCGACCTCATCCACATGCAACTCCGTCACGTCGGCGCCGGACCGCACGAACCGGTACCGCGTGGACCCGATGGCGAACGTGGTCCCGTCCACATACGCCAGGCGCCGCGGCTCGCCCTGCGCCCGCTGCACGCCCAGGCCCAGGGAATCCACGATCATCGTTACCGTAAGCTCGCGGCCCCGTGAGGCTCCCTGGTACGCACCGGCAAACGGCCGGAGGTCGCCCGCGAACCGGGCGGCGCGCGGCGGCTCCGCGGGTGGGCCCAGCACTCGATCCACAATGGCGTCCGCGATTTGCGCGGGCGAGGCCGGACCGGCCGTATTGATCAACACCGCGATCGTGAGGTCCTGATCCGGGTAGTACCGCAGGTCGGACACGTACCCATAGATGCCCCCGCCGTGCCCAATGATCCGGCGCCCGCCCATCTCCGTCACCATGAGCCCGTTGGCGTACCGCAGCCGGTGGCCGTTGTTGAGCGTGTCGGGCGTGACGTAGCGTCGGTACGCATCGCCGCCAAGGACCGTTCCGCCGCGTCCGGTTCCGTGGAGCGCCCGGGTCCAGATGACGAGGTCCCTGACGGTAGAGCACAGCGAGCCGGCGGCGTACGGCCAGACGTGGACCAGGTAGGCGGCCCGGCGCAGGGCTGGGGCGCCCCCGGGGGCGGGCGGCGCGAACTCGTAGCCCTTGGCGCGCCGTTTGACGATCGCCTGGTCGCTACAATAGCGGGAGTCGCGCATGCCGGCGGGTGTGAACAACCGCTCCTCGACGTAGCGCTCGTACGGTTGGCCGCTCGCCTTCTCGATGATCAGCCCCAGCAGAAAGTACGCCGAGTTGTTGTAGATCATCCCGTCGTTGGGCGGGAAATCGAACGGCTGCGACGCGAACAGCGCCACCAGCGAATCCCGCGGCAGCGTGCGCATGGCGATGCTGCTCCAGAACGCCGGGATCTCCGTGTAGCCCTTGATGCCGGACGTGTGGTTCAAGAGCCGGCGGATGGGGATGCGATGCCCCTGCGTGGGGTAGGTCGGCAGGAACTTGGTGATGTCGTCATCCAGGGACAGCTTGCCTTGCTCCTGAAGCTGGTACACCGCCGCCGAGGTGAACTGCTTGGTGACGGAGCCGATCTCGTATACCGCCCGGTCGGGGGTGGGCACCTCCAGCTCGAGGTCGGCGTAGCCGTAGCCCTTGAGGCGGATTGTGTCGGCCCCCTGCACCACGGCCACGGACATGCCGGCGGCCCGCCCGGCTTTGATGGGCGCGTCGGCGATCGAGTCGATGGCTGCCACCAGGCGCGCGCGGTCGCGCTCCTGGGCGTCGAGCGGGGTAACGGCGCAGGCGAGGCACAGCACCATCAGGGCACGGCGCATGGTGTTCACTCCTTATGGTAAGCGGGTCTGCGTGCTCTACGCCGTCTGCGACGGGGAGTTCCGCCGGATCGGGGCGACTCCAGGGGCGAGGGGCGAGAAGCGGAGAAATACCGCCGGGTCGTGCCCGGGCACAATCACGGGGGGGTCGGTGGCAAGGGTGTGCATGCGGGCCCAAGGTACGCGGATTGCGCCGGAGCGGCGAACGCCTTATTTATGCGGCGTTCACGCCCGCAACCACCACTTCAACCAAGGAGGTGATCCATTGCCTAGTCACAGTCCCACGCGCGACCTGGTACGGGCAAGCGATCGCCTGATCGGTGGCTGATCCAGGACCGAACCGCGATCTGCGCCTCTGATCCCCGCCGCTTGGGCGTCGCATCAGGTTCGCGCTGATCAAGAAGCCCCGCCGCCGGCGTTCGGTACCGGCGACGGGGCTTCGTATTTCCCTCAACGTCGCGTCAGCGATCCGCTGGAGGGCGTGCCGTGGTCCCCGGCGGCCGGGAGGGGCGGAGCAGAGAGCCCGCCACGTAGCCTACGGTGTCTCCCTGATACTGGATGGCCCACCAGCCCCACTTGCTCGGGGTGCCGCGCACCATGGTCCCCGGCGGGAGCACCCGCACCACGGGGGCCTCGTTCGACGGGAGCCGCCGCATGTTGGCCCATTCCGCGACCCATCTCGTCTGGAGTGACGTGGTATCGCCGGCCGTAGCCGCGGCCGCGACCGGCGGATCGTTGGGGCCGCCGGAGCTGTCGCGGGCGCTGCCTGGTACGGTTGGCGTGGACTCGATGGGGCGGGCCACGACCGGCTGGGCGACCGGGCGGGCGGTGTCCGGGGTGATGGTGATTATTGAAGAAGGCGCCGGGTCCGGTGCCGTCTGACCCAGGGCGAGGCCTAGCGCGCCAAGAATGGCCGCCATGAGCAACGGGATCGCCGCGCGCGGCGCGCGGCGTCCCGCCGGGTGCTCAATGCCGCAGTGCGGGCACGCCGGTGTCCTCGAGCGCACGGGGTGTCCGCACGACCGGCACTCCGACAACTCACCTTGGTGCTCCAGCCCAAGAAACGTCCGCCCCAGCGTGCCGGAGCACGCCGGGCAGTGGGACGCTACGCTGAGCACCGTATGTCCGCAGTGAGGACACTTCGTCAGGGCCAATGGCTGCACCAGACCCAAGGGTGTGCATAGCAGACTCCCCGAACCCGCCCCTGGTAACGCGCCCCGTGCCTGCCCGGCTCTTACCTGAGCCCCACGGCGATCCCCACGCGGAACTGTACCATGTCGGTACGGCTGCGGATGGGCGTGAACCCGACGGAGCCATCTGGCAGGTCTATCAGGCTCCCCTCCCGGAGGTACTCGGTGGGGCCACTGTACGCGCTCTGGACCGCGAGGTCGAGCAGGGCGGGGCGCCGCGCGGAAGAGGACAACTGGATCAATAGGCCGCCGCCAAGGGCCAGGGATTCGGTCCAATCATCAAAGTTGGTGGTGGTGGCGAAAGGATGGCCGCCGGAAATCCCCCGCAGCTCCGACGTGGTCGCGAAGTAGGCGAAACCGACGGTGCCGTAGCCGTAAGGCCTGAGCCAGCCGCTGCCGAGTGTCATCTGGGGACCCACGCCCATGGTGGCGATGACGTTGGACGTAGTGCCCTCCAGCACGACGCGGGGCAGGATCGGCGTAGTGGCCACGCCATACGTCTCGTGCCCGTAGAGGATCCCCCCGCCCTCGAGGCGGAGCCCGATGGGGAACGACCGCACCGGGTGGAACACGCCGAACAGGTTGAGCCCGCCGCCCCACTCGACGTTTTGCTGAAACTCGCCCACCGGCCGGAGCAGCGTGGCCTCGGCGCCGAGGATGGTGCGGTAATGGTCCGGAACCACGCGAAGGCCCTGGGCATAGCTGATGGTGGGCGCCAGGGCCAGGATTGCGATGCTCAGTGCCTGCTTCATGTCTGCCGTCGCTGTTGAGTTCTACAGGGGGTAACGCAATCAATGTGCCGACGGTTTCGTGGTTCCATCGGGGCGGCGTATCTCGTTGCGGGGGAAATCGTTAGAGGACTGGGAAGGGCAGAGGGCCCGACGCCGGCGCGTTCTCAGCGCGTCCTCAGGTGGAGACAGTGGACGCGAACAACTAACTTCCCGTTCGCCCTCCAGCCCAAGGATCGAGAGCCATGCTGTTCTCCATGATAGCAGTCACCGCGATGGTGCTGCAGGCGCCGTCGGAACCCATCGTGTCGCCTTCCTGGCTAGCCGAGCACCTGAA
>DATECF010000097.1:0-26168 GCA_035287045.1 Gemmatimonadales bacterium
CACGGTGGGTCCGCAGGGTCTCTGGAGCGCGCGTTCAGGGAGCGCGCGCGCCCCTGTGTGTTGTCGTCGGCTGAGGCGCGCGCGGCACTGCAGCGCGCGAAAGAGACCTTGCGGACCCGCCAGCCGCCGGAGCGCCACAGTGCCTCTCAGCTCGTGGCACGCCAGCGGTCGTCGACCAGGACCACGGACTCCTGAATCTGGCGCTCGCCCACGGTCCAGTACCGCTGGAGCAGTACGCGCTTCTCAGCTTCCGACACCAGATGGAACCCGTGCCGCTCATAGAACCGCACCGCCCAGGTGGCCGCTTTCCAGGTGCCAATGAGGATGGGCCGGGGCGTCTGAGCGCGAAGATGGTCCAGCAGGGCCGATCCCAGGCCCCGGTGCTGATGCGCCGTGCGGGTGTACGCGTGGCGAACGAGGGTTACGTCCGCGACGTCCTGCAGCCCCATCACCGCCACGATCTCCTGGTCCTGGACGTACGCCCAGAACACCACGCCCGCCGCCAGCTCCGCTTCCAGCTCGGCGGCGGGCATGTAGGGCTCGTTCCAGCAGTCGGCGGGGATTTTGCCTCGGTAGGCCTCGGCCCCGTCGTTGATCACGGCGCAGAGGGCATCGAAGTCACCCGCGTCGCACCGGCGAATCATCGCACGGGTTGGGCCCTCACCGTCCCGGGTCGAACTGGAACCCGTGCGCCTGGCGGCCGCTCGGCAGCGTGGTGGGCACCAGGTGCCGCAGCCGCTCGGGCAGCGCCCGCGGATCCAACAGCCCGTCCCGCACGAAGGCTACCAGCTGCCGGAACTGCTCCTCGCTCAGCTCGATCGGCTCCTGCAGCAGCGGATCCAGCCGGTCCAGTACCGGATCCATGGGGCCGAGCGGCCCCTGGAGGTCGGCATCCAGGTGGGCCGTCGTGTAGCTGATCACGGACTGGTACACGTTGAGGTGGTGCCGGATCGCGTCCTCCAGCCGGGTGAAGGCGCCGTTGTGCATGAAGGTGGGCTGCACCGCGACGTTTCTGAGCGGTGAGGTGCGGAAGGCGTAGCGGTCGGCCGCGTCTCCGGAGATCTGTTCCAGCCCGAAGTCCTCGTTGGCGCCGGGTCCGTCGAACGTCACGTTGCCGAACGTGGGCGCCACCTGCGGCACGGCGATCACGTGCTGTTCGAAGTCGCTGAACATCTCGTTGGCGATCCCGCCCACCGCGTGGCACTGGACGCAGCCGGCGTCCCCGAAGAACAGCAGCGCGCCCCGTTTCTGCTCCTCACTCATCGCGTGCCGATCCCCCCTGGCGTAGCGATCAACCGGCGCGTCGGCGAAGGTGAGCGTGAAGGTGAATTCGGCGATCGCCATGCCCACATGATCGAACGTCATGCCGCCGTCCCGCACTTGCGGGAAGACCCGGGCGAAGAGCGTGCGGTAAAGCGGGATGTCGTTCAGGCGGCGCAGGACTTCCGCCCGGATGTCGTCGTTGTCGCCCGCAAAGTCGAAGCCCGCCATCTCGACCCGCTCGGTGAACGGAATGAACGCCTGGGCGGCGAGCAGGTGCGGGAGATGCGACAGCGAGAGTCCTTCGGGCGGCGGAAACAGCAACCCGGCGGAGTTGTCGAACGGATCGCCGGACAGGGCGGCGAAGCGGGAATTCCACATGAGCCGCGGGAAGAAGGCGGCGTTGGTGATCAGGGGCGAGCGGCGCTGGTTCCGCGGGCCCGCGCGGTCGGGGCCCACCAGGTTGTTGTTCTCGACGCCGATGGCGATGGACTGGGTGTCGCCGAACCCGTTGGTGGGCGAGTGGCATCCCGAGCAGCTGTTGTCGTCGTTGAGCCCGGTGAGGGGATCGAAGAACACCAGGCGACCCACGTCGGCCAGGCGCACGTCGAGGGGCCGCCCGAGCCGCTGCTCCAGGCTCGAGCCAACCGTTCCCGTGAAGCCATGCGCCGCAAACGCGGCGCTGAGGGCTTCATCCACGGCCGCCACCGGAACCGCGGCGACCTGAGCCGCCGGGGGGCCAGCCGGATTGGAATGGGGGTCGTCACTACACGCGGAGACCGCGAGGCCGAGCGTGGCTACGCCGGCCGGCATGCAACGGAGCCTGACCATAGAGCCCTCCGGAGACGGGAGAGGGAAAGGGCCAGCCTCTAATGTGAGTGTTCACGGTCCCGGCGCAAGGAGAGTCAGTGGGCCGGCGGGAGGCCCGAGAGGTTGCTACCCGCCTCGTTCGCGGTGGAACGTGATGAGGTCCATGCTCTTAGGCGGTGCCGCGCCCAGCTGGCGGAGCATGGTGGTCACCTGGCCGCGGTGGTAGCTGGCATGGTTCACCACGTGCTGCACCATGTGCCAGAGCATGGACGACCCAGGCGTCCCGTTGAGCAGCTTGTAGTCGACCACCCGGCTCAACCTCTCTTCCCCCAGGCCGTCCACCAACGCGCGCACCTTGTTCTCGTGCTCGTTCCACGCCCGGCGCAGGGTGCCGAGGTTGGGGAACAGGTCGGCCGGGAGAGCGGCGGTCGGCGACGTTCCCGTCCACCGCAGGTACCAGATCCACTCGGCGAAGTAGATGTGCGCCAGCGTGTCGCGCACCGACTTGAAGCTGCTGCCGAGGTCCTTGGTGAACTGCTCCGGCGACAGGGCCTCCGTCGCGTCCAGCAGGCGGTCGCGGGCCCAATAGTGATACGCCAACAGGACCTGCAGGTCCTTGAGGTTCATGCACCCCTCTCACATCTCACGTCTCACTTCACCCAGACCGTCTTGATGTTGACGAACTCCCGGATCCCGAAGCTTGACAGCTCGCGCCCGTAGCCGGACTCCTTGATCCCGCCGAACGGGAGCCGCGGATCCGATTTGACGAACGCGTTGACGAAGCAGGCGCCCGCCTGGAGCTCTTCTTTGGCGATCCGCTCGCCCCGCTCCGCGTCACGGGTGAACACGGCCGCGCCCAAACCGAAGCTGGTATCGTTGGCGATCCGGATGGCGTCCCGCTCGTCGTCCGCTGCGATGATCGCCGCCACCGGGCCGAACAACTCCTCCTGGTACGCCGGCATGCCGGGTGTGACGTCCGCCAGCACGGTTCCCGGATAGAAGGCCCCCACGCCGCCGGCCACCGCGCCGCCGGTCAGCAGCCTGGCGCCTTTGGCGACCGACCGCTGGACCTGATCATGCAGCTGGTCGCGCAGGTCCACCCGCGCCATGGGGCCCAGGTCAATGTCCGGCTCCAGCGGCCGGCCGAACTTCTTGTCCCGCATGAGGGCCACGTAACGGTCGGTGAACGACTGCAGCACCTCCCGGACCACGATGAACCGCTTGGCCGCGATGCAGCTCTGGCCGGTGTTGATGAGGCGCGCGTTGACGCAGGTCGCCACCGTGAGATCCAAGTCGGCGTCCTCCAGCACCACGTACGGATCACTGCCGCCCAGCTCCAGCACGGTCTTCTTCACCAGCGCGCCCGCCTGCGCGGCTACGGCCTGCCCCGCGGGGGTGCTGCCGGTCAGCGTCACCGCCTTCACCGCGGGATGCTGGATCATCTTCTTCACCCTCTTGGAGCCCACCAGCACGGCGCGAAACAGATCCTTGGGGAAGCCGGCGCCGCGGAAGATCTCTTCGATGGCCAGGGCACACCCGAAGACGTTGGACGCATGCTTCAACACGCCCGCGTTCCCCGCCATCAACGCCGGCGCCGCGAACCGGAAGACCTGCCAGAACGGGAAATTCCACGGCATGACCGCCAGCACGACGCCGAGCGGCTCGAAGGCCACGAAGCTGCGAGTGGCGTCGGTGGCGACCACCTCCGGGCTCACGTACGCCGCTCCATGCTCCGCGTAGTAGTCGCAGGCCCAGGCGCACTTCTCGATCTCCGCCTTGCCCTGCACCAACGGCTTCCCCATCTCCGTGGCCATCAGCTCGGCGTAGTGTTCGGCGTTCTTCCGCAGGATCTCGCCCGCCTGCTTGAGGCAGCGGGCGCGCTGGTCCAAGGCGGTCCGGCGCCACTCCCGCTGCGCCGCGTCCGCCGCGAGCAGGACCCGGTCCACCTTCTTCCAGGCCCACTCGCGGTACTCGGCAATGGTCTCGCCGTCTACGGGACTGATAGTATGAATGGTGTTGGACACGCGTTGCTCCTTGTCAGCGCTGGCAGCATTCGGCCATCACCCGGTCCGGACGTCGCTGATGGCTGAGGGCTGATTGCCGGCGGCCGTATGCTCCTTGGCCCGCTCGATCAGCCGGATCGGCCGATCATAGCGAAAGTAATCCCACGCCCACCCGATCAACACCACCAGCCGGTTGCGGAACCCGACGATGTACATGAGATGCACGAACAACCACGTCAGCCATCCGATGAGCCCCTTGAGCTTGAGCGGGCCCAGGATGGCCACGGCATCATTCCGTCCGATCGTGGCCATGGTGCCCTTGTCGAAGTATCGGAACGTCTCCATCGGCTCGCCGCGAACGGCGTGGAGGATATTCCGCGCCACGCAGCGCCCTTCCTGCATGGCCGGCGGAGACAACTGCGGCATCTCGACGCCCCGGTATGGGACCGCGGCGATGTCGCCGATGGCGAACACCCGCTCGTACCCGGTGACCCGCAGGTGCTGGTCCACCTCCACCCGCCCGCTCCGGGTCAACGGCAGCCGAAGGTGCGCCACCAGCTCATTGGGCTTCACCCCGGCGGCCCACACCAGCGTCCTGGACCGGAGCTTCTGGCCACCCGACAGCGTGATCACGTCGCCCGCCGTGCTTTCGACGCGGGTGGTGAGCCGCACGTCGATGCCGCGCTGCCGGAGCCGGATCTCGGCGTCGTCCCCGAGGGCCTTGGGAAACGCCGGCAGGATCTGGTTTCGCGCCTCCAGCAGCACGATGTGCACCTTGCGCAGGTTGATCTCGGGATAGTCCTTGACCAGCACCAGCCGGATCAGCTCGACCAGCGCCCCGGCGTACTCCACGCCGGTGGGGCCGCCGCCCACGATCGCGAACGTGAGCCAGGGCCGGCGGGCCTCTTCGTCGGTCTCGCAGGCGGCCGCCTCGAAGCAGCGGAGCACGTGGTTGCGGAGCTCGAGGGCCTCGGGCAGGTTCTGCAGGCCATGTGCCGCGTTGGCGATAGCGCCGTTGCCGAAGAAATTGGCGTTGCTCCCCACCGCCAGCACCAGGTAATCGAACGCCAGGCGCTGCATCGCTCCGCCATCGCCATCGCTCACCGCCACCCAGTGCGCGTCCAGGTCCGCGCCCACCACGTCCGCCACGCGCACCCGCACGTTGCGGGCCTTCCGAAACACCGCGCGAATGGGGTAGGCGATGTCGCTGGGATTGAGCAGAGAGCTGGCCACCTGATACAGCAGCGGCGTGAAGAGGTGGTAGTTGTGCCGGTCCAGCAGCAGCACGTCCGCCGGCTTCCCGGCCAGGGCACGGGCGCACGACAGTCCGCCGAACCCGGCGCCCACGATCACGACTTTGGGGAGGGGCATGGGGTCTATAACCTAGGGCGGCGGGGCGCTGGTGCGGTAGGGCGGCGCGGCGGGCTCCCTGGCGCTCGTTGGGCACGCGGCTATACTCGCCCATGCCTGAGCGTGTTTCCTACGCCCAGAAGCTCTCCCTCTTCGACGCCACCATGCTGGTCATGGGCGGCATCATCGGCGCGGGCATCTTTCTCAATCCCGCCGTGGTGGCGCAGCGGGTCTCAACGCCGGCGCTGGTGCTGGGCGTGTGGGTCCTGGGCGGCGCGGTGGCCCTCGCGGGCGCGTTGTGTTTCGCCGAGCTGGGCGCGCGCAAGCCGCTGGCCGGCGGCGGCTACGTATATCTGCGGGACGCGTTCGGACCCCTGGCCGGGTTTCTGTATGGATGGACCGAGCTGCTGGTGATCAACAGCGGCGGCATCGCCGCCGTGTCGGTCACGTTCGCGACCTACACCGGCAGCCTCACCGGGCTCTCGAGCGGCGCCACGGCCCCGCTCGCCATCGGCGCCATTGCCGTGCTCTCCACCATCAACTACCTCGGCATCAAACCCGGCAGCGTGGCGCAGAATATTCTCACTATTCTGAAGCTGCTGGCCCTGGCGGCGCTCATCGTTGCGGGCTTGTTCGTCGCATCTGCTGCCGCTCCTGCCGCCTCTGCCGCTCCTGCCACCTCTGCCGCTCCTGCCGCCCCTCCAGCCCTCATCGCAGCCGTCGGCGCCGCCTTGATCCCGGTACTGTTCGCGTACGGAGGTTGGCAAAGCACCAATTTCGTAGCCGCCGAGCTGAAGGACGCGCGGCGCGACTTGCCTCGGGCGATCATCCTGGGCGTGGTAGGCGTGGTGGCGGTGTATTTGCTCGCCAACGTCGCGTACCTCAAGGTGCTGGGCGTCGCCGGCCTGGCGGCCAGCACCGCGCCGGCGTCGGACGTCATGCGCGCCGCCCTGGGCCCTAAGGGCGCCACGGTCATCGCGCTGGGCATCGCCGCGTCCACCTTCGGGTTTCTCAATCTCGCCATCCTGGCCGCGCCGCGGGTCTATCAGACGATGGCGGCGGACGGCGTGTTCTTTGGCCGGGCGGCGGATCTCCACCCGCGCTTCCGCGCGCCCGCGGCGGCGCTGGTCATCCAGGCCGGGTGGGCCATCTTGCTGGTGGCGACCAAGACCTACGGCCAGCTCCTGGACTACGTGGTGTTCGGGGACTGGATCTTCTTTGGCCTGGTGGGAGCGACGCTGTTTTACTATCGAAGGGCCGGAGGGGGCGCAGCGGCCGCAGGGGCCGCGGGATATCGGATGCCGCTCTACCCCGCCGTGCCGATCTTCTTCGTGCTCGCCGCGGTGTTTGCGGTGATCAGCACCGTCTGGTCCAATCCCGGGAACGCGGCCTTGGGGGTGGTGTTCATCGGCAGCGGAATCCCGGTATTCTATCTGTGGCGCCGAGCGAGCTTCAACGCCGGCCGCGCGCACAACGTACCCTAGGAAACCCTCGCAAGCCGAGAGGACCTCATGCCCAGCAGGTTCATGCAGCGTCTGCAGCCGATCTCGTACAACGCCCTCCGCATCGTCGCCGGGCTGGCCTTCATGACGCACGGCGGGCCCAAGCTGTTCGGCCTGTTCACCGATCGCCCGCCTTCCGCGCCGCTGTTTCAGCCCGCCGAGTTCTTCGCCAACTTCTGGCCGGTGGGCCTCGCGGGCATCCTGGAGTTCTTCGGCGGCATCATGATGGCGCTGGGCCTGTTCGCCCCGCAGTTAGCGTTCGTCCTGTGCGGCGAGATGGCGGTGGTCTACTTCTGGCGCCACTGGGGCTTTGGCGACAACTCCCTCTGGTGGTGGGCCAATCGGGGCGAGTCGCCGCTCCTCTTCTGCTACATCTGGCTGCTCGTCTGGGGGCACGGGAGCGGGACGTTTAGCCTGGATGCCTGGCTTAAGAAGCGGAGGGCCGCGCCTACGGCCTGATGGCCGAGGGGGATGAGTGATGTTCATGGGACTCCGATGCGGTGATCATCCCCCGTTCCACCTCCGCCTTGATCAGCGCCCGCTCCGCCTGAATCTGCTCCGGCCCCTTAAACCCCAACCACCGCTGCACCACCTTGCCGTCGCGGTCGAGCAACACCGTGTACGGTAATCCTATGTAGTGATAGCGGTCCCGCAGCCGCCCCTTGCCGAGCAGCACCGGAAAGTCGAACCCCAGCTCCCGCATGAACGCCTCGGCGTCCGCCGAGTTGATGTCCTCGTTCATCGTGAGGAACTGGAAGTCCTCCTCCGCGAACTCGCGGCGCAGGCTGTCCAGGGCCGGCATCTCGGTGCGGCAGGGATGGCACCAGCTGGCCCAGAAGTTGACCAGCGTCACCTTGCCGCGGACATCGGCCAGCGTCATGCGGCCGCCGTCCAGGCGGTCCAGCGCGAAGTCCCGGAACGACTGGCGCAGGGCCGGCGGTGTGCCCGCGAGCAACCGGAACTCCTCCAGCAGGTACACCCGGCCTGACGGGTCCACCGCGATGGTCGGCAGCGCGGTGGGTAGCGTGGCGCTCCGCAGCAAACTGCCGGTCGCGCGATCGAACACATCCAGCCGCCCCGCGCTGGTGGTGAATCCCGGCGTGCTCAGCACGTAGAGCCGGCCGTCAGGACCCACGGAGATTCCCAGGTTGACGGGAAAGTAATCAATGGTGGGAGACGGGCCGCCGACCTGGAACCGCGGCTCCGGGGTCGTCTGCGGCAGCTCCCGGCTCGCCACCCACAGTGTGTCTCCCGTGGGCGCGAACGCGATCACCTGGTCGCGGATAAACGGCGCGAAATACACCGTGTCTCCTGACACGGCCACGTGACCGCTGCTGGCGAACTCCGACAGCAACTGGTCGGCCGGCACCACGGTGCGGCCCAGCTCGCCCGTGGCCACGCCGGCGCTGTCCAGCCGGACCAGCAACGGCGCCGCCCCCGGCATGCGGAAGTTCCAGCGGCGCGCGCTCCGGGCCAGCCACACCCCATCGCGCGTGGGGTCCGCGGCGAGCACCGGGTAGTCGATGGGAACCGGCGCCGCCGTCCGTCGCGTCCCGTCGCCGCTCAACCGGACGACCGCCCCTTCCGCGTCCGCGACCCAGAGGCTGCCGTCTCGCGTCGCCGCCGCGCTCACCAGGTCGCGATCGGCCAGGGCCAGCGGCCGGCCCATCCCCAGATGATCGTCGAACTGCGCCAGGCCCCCGGCGCCGTCCGGCGCGATGGCGCCTCCCCCGGCAAGCCGCGCGGCGGTGCGCCCCTGCAACCACAGCAGGTGCGCCGGGCCGTCCGGAAACACCGTGTCCGGCAGCAGGCGCTCGGGCGCGTCCGGCGCCACTACGTGACGCACCGCCCCCACCAGGAACACCGTTTCCGGCTCGGCGCCCGGATGGGGCTCGGCGATGGGGCCGCGGCGAGCGCTCGCGGGGCCGGCGGCGGCGGCGAGCCAGGCGGCGCCCGCTACCGCGACGGCCACACCAACGAGCACGGCGGGCCGGGGAATCCCCGGGCCCGTCCGGTCAACGTGGTGCAAGTCGTTACATCGAGACGCTCGAGATCACGATCCCGTTCGCCCCGCTGCTGGTGAGCACTCTGCCCTTCACCGTCACCTTGTGATCCACATGGGCCTTGAGGTCCGTCGGCGCCTGGCCGGGACCCTTGCCCAGCGGAACGTAGAGCTTCCCGTCGTCGCTCAGAATGGCCAGCGGCAGACCGGCGTTGGCGCACACCTCTCCGCAGCTGCGGTGCGCGTCGCCCGAGACGCCCTTCGAGAACTTGCAGGTCACGTCCACCACGGTACCGGTGATGCTGACTTCCTGCGGTGCGGCGGCCTGGGGCGCCTGGGCCCGCGCCGCGGACGGTGCCGCGATCACGAGCAGGGTACCGACCCCGAGACCGGTCATCCAGCGCTGCATCATACCAAACCTCCTTGGGAGGGATAACGGTATCCGCGGAGCTCACGTCCGGCCCCGCGATTACTATTGCTAACAACTGTTAGTTATACAGTGGCGGTCGCCCCTTGTCCAGGCGGCGAGGGTGCCTGGCTTATGTCACCCGGGAGGGGGGGACCGGGTTCCACCCGCGACGGCCGAGTTGACCATCATCAGCTCGCCCACGTTTTCCAGGGTCACGACGCCCACCAGGCGGCCGCCCCGCACCACCGGCAGGGTCGGGCAGTTGGCCGCGCGCATGCGCTGAAACGCCCCCTCCAGCATCTCGGTGTCCTCCACCGGGGAACAGTCCTTCCGCATGACGTCGCCTACCCGGACCTGTTGCCCCTGTTCCGCGAGCGACCGGACCAGGTCCTGCCGGGGCAGCACCCCGACCACCAGGCCCTCGCGGACCACGGGAAAGTCCTGTTGCGAGCCCGCCAGCAGCTCCCGGACCGCCGCGGCGAGGGTGTCGTTTTCGGCCAACACCGTGAACCGGGTCATCATCGCGTCGCGCACCGGAATCCCCTGGAGCAGGGAGCGGAGCTGGACGTGATGCGCCTCCTCCTGCGCGCCCAGATACACGAACAACGCGATGAACAGGAGCATGGGGTTGTAGAACAGCCCGACGATGCCGAACAGGATGGCCATGCCCTGCCCCACGGTGGCGGCGATCTGGGTGGCGCGCGCATACGGCAGCCGCCGCGCCAGCAGCGCGCGCAGCACCCGGCCGCCGTCCATGGGGAACGCGGGCAGCAGGTTGAAGGCGACCAGCACCACGTTGACCCACATGAGCTGGCTCACCAGGCCGCCACCCACGCGGACGGCGTCGGAGAGCGACCAGAGGCTCGTCGTCAGCCGCAGCGAGACGAACAGGGCCACCGCGATCACCACGTTGACCGCGGGCCCGGCCAGTGCCACCCACAGCTCCTGGCCCGGATCGTCAGGCATACGCTCCAGGCGGGCCACCCCGCCAATGGGAAGCAGCGTGATGTCCCGGGTGCGGATGCCGAACCGCTTGGCGGTGAGCGCGTGCCCCAGCTCGTGCAGCACCACGCACCCGAACACCGCCAGCACCAGGACCACGCCGGCGATGGCCGCCGCGGCGCTCGCGCCGCGCTGGACGTGCAGCAGCACGATCCAGCCGATCAGCAGCAGGAAGGTCCAGTGGACGAAGATCCCGATCCCGGCGACCGCGCCGATTCTCCAGGACCACTTCATGCGGCGCTCGGGCGCGAGTGGTCACGCGTACGGGTCATAGGTAGAATCTACCCGGTCCGGCTGTCTCGAGGAGGAAGGGTGAAAGCGCACCATCGCGTCGAGTTCCTGGGCGGAGCCGGTACGGTCACGGGATCCATGCACCTGCTGCACGCCGGCAAGCGACGGGTCCTGCTGGACTGCGGGCTGTTGCAGGGACTCAAAGCCTTGCGGCTTCGGAACTGGTCGGAGCGGGTGCGCGACCCGGCGAGCCTGGACGCGGTGGTGTTGAGCCACGCCCACCTGGATCACACGGGATACCTGCCGCGGCTGGTGGCCGCGGGGTTCCGGGGGCCGGTGTACTGCACCGCGGCCACCGAGGACCTCCTCAACATCATGCTCCCGGACGCGGCCCATCTGCAGGAAGAGCAGGCGGAGCACGCCAACTTCAAGGGGTTCGCGAAGCACGCGCCCGCCCTGCCGCTCTACACCACGGAGGACGCGCTCGAAGCCCTGGACCATCTGGTCCCACGACCCTACGGCACGGCGTTCGACGTGGGGGAGGGCGTCACGGCGACCTTCCGGCGCGCCGGCCACATCCTGGGCTCCGCCACGGTGGACCTGAGTCTGGACGGCAAAGCGCCCTCGCGGCTGGTGTTTTCCGGCGACCTTGGGCGACCGCATCAGCCGATCCTTCGCGGGCCCGAGGCGGTTCCGCGGGCCGACGTGTTGTTGCTGGAGTCCACCTACGGCAACCGGCGGCACGCCGGCGATCCCACGGACGAGCTGGCCGGCATCGTCGCCCGGACCGCCCGCCGGGGCGGCGTGCTGCTCATCCCCGCCTTCGCCGTGGGCCGCACGCAATCGGTGATCTGGTTGCTGCGGCGGCTGGAAGAGGAAGGGCGGATTCCGGCGCTCCCCACCTACGTGGATAGTCCCATGGCGATTGACGCCACCGAGATCTACCTGCGGCACCCCGAAGACCACGACCTGGGGATGGAGCAGCTGCTCAATCACGGGTACCACCCGCTCCAGACGCGCCATTACCACCTGGCGCGCACCCGGGACCAGTCCCGCGCGCTGAACGATCTCACCGGTCCGTTCATCATCGTGTCCGCCAGTGGCATGGCGACCGGCGGGCGGGTGCTGCACCACTTGAAGCTGCGCCTGCCCGAGCAGCGGACCACGGTGCTGCTGGTGGGCTTCCAGGCGGCCGGGACCCGGGGCCGCGTGTTGCAGGAAGGCGCCAAGACGTTGCGGGTGCTCGGGGCCGAGGTGCCGGTGCGGGCCCGGGTCGAGACGCTGGACGGTCTCTCGGCGCACGCCGACCAGCAGGAGCTGCTGGACTGGCTGGCGATGATGGAGCGGCCGCCGCGCCAGGTGTGGCTGGTGCACGGCGAGGGCGACCACGCGGCCGCCTTCGCCGAGGTGATCCGCCAGCGCCTGGGCTGGAGCGTGGACGTCGCCCAGGACCGCGCCATGGTGCCGGTGGACGTCTAGTGCGGAAACTCCGGCCCGATGCCGCACCAGGCGTCCACCGGCACTACAACGCGGCCCCCGGCGCGGTGCGGCTGCGTCGGGGGCCGGGGGGGACGTCATTCCGACCCGTTGGTGCACCTTCTGCGGCCTGACACAGCCCGAAGCCATTGCGCTTCGGCGGCGGTCGGACTCGCCGACCTCCTCCCCCAGGAGGCGCCGTCCGCAGCAGGCCGCCCTCTGCATGGCGGCCGAGACCAGTCTGCGTCGGAGCCCCTGAACGAACCCTGAACCTGGCGTGAACCGCCCGCGATTCCCCGTTGAATCCGCGTTCATTTCTGCTTCAGTGGCCCTTTATCTCGCGCGGTCCAACTTGACTTCCGGCGGCCGGACGGCCGTCTGGAGGCATCACACATGACCTGGAAACCGATCGTGGCCGGCGTGGACGCGTCGCCGCAGGCGGCGACCGCCGCGGCCTTTGCGTGGCGGTTCGCGCAGGCCGCGAACGCGGAATGTCATTTCGTGCATGGCAGCCGGCCGCTCTTTCGATCCGCGACCGCCGAATTCGTCGCCGACATGAACCTGCTGCTCGAGCAGCAGCTGGAGGCCGCCCGAATGGGCGTCTCCGCAACCATCGAGCGCGCCCTGCCGGCGGCCGCGCTGCAGGACCTGGAAATCCGTGCCGGCCGCGGCGCCAGCGTGGTGACCGAGGCGGCGCGGGAGTACGGAGCGAGCCTCATCGTCCTGGGCGGCAAGCATCACAGCACGCTGGGACGCTGGATGGGAGGCAGCACCGCGCACCACGTGGTCCGGGTCACCGACGTCCCGCTGCTGGTGACCGGCGAGCAAACGCCGGCCGTGCGCCGCATCCTGGTGTCCGCCGACCTGTCCTACGCGGTGCGACCCACGTTCGAAGCGGCGTTGCGCGTGGCCCGGCTGTTCGGCGCCGAGCTCCGCGTGCTCCACGCGGTCGAGCCCCTGCCGGTGTTCGCCGAGATGCCTGCCCGGTGGAACGAGGAGGCGTTCTGCCAGGACTCCCGGGTCCAGCTGGAGCGCTGCCTCGAGCCGCTGCTGGAGGACGTGGTGGCGGAGGGAGTGTTGCGGCGCGGGTACGCCGCCGAGGCCATCGCGGCCGAGGTCGCGTCGTGGAGGGCGGACCTGGTGGTGGTGGGCTCGCACGGCAAGGGCTGGGTGGACCGCCTGCTGCTGGGGAGCACCACCGAGCGGCTGTTGGATCAGCTCCCGGCGTCGTTGTTGGTGGTGCCGGTGCCGGCACCGCCGGGCGAGCGCCACCCCGGACGCGCCGAGCGGCTTGCCCGGCGGGCCAAGCAACGCGCGGCCAGGAGTGCGTCGGCCGGCTGACCCGAGGAGGTGCGATGAGAGTGGCGGAATTGATGCAGACGAACCTGCAGACGGTCCGGCCGGACGCCTCAATCGCCGACGCGACCGTGCTCCTCGCGGACAGCCACGTGACCGGCGTGCCGGTGGTGGATGGGCGCGGCCGGGTGCTCGGCGTGATGACGACCACCGACGTGCTCAACGCCGCCGCCGAAACCACCGGCGCGGAAGAGCGGGAGCGGCTGTTCGAGCAGACGACCGTCCAGGAAATCATGACCCCGCGGCCGCTGACGATCACCCCGGACACGGAGGTCAAGGAAGCCGCTCAGCAAATGCTGTACCTCGAAGTGCACCGGCTGTTCGTGGAGGACGATGGCCACCTGGTGGGTGTCATTTCCCAGAGCGATATTGTGAGGGCCGTAGCACTCGCGAGGATCTGATGCCCGACCAGCGCCCCGACCTTGGGAGTCACCCCAAGGGGACCCTGGCGATCGTTGGCCTGTACGGCGTGCTGTTCGCCCTGGGCTGGCTCGCCTTTTTCTTTTTCATCTACCTCCCGCGCGGGGCCGTTTCCCCGTAGGTCCGCCATGCACATCGACCTCTACGAGCGCTTCTGGATGTGGAGCGCCGCGATGATCTGTGCCGCGCTCTTCGGCGCCATCGTCTACGGCCTGGTCGGCGAGCACACCCGTCCGCCCAGCCACATCGAGACCATCGACCCCACGGCCGTCTGGAGCGACCCGCGGTTCGCTCAGCGGGGCGTCACCACCAACCCCGACGGCAGCGTCACGGTCACGGCCATCGCGATGATGTTCGCCTTTCAGCCCGGCGAGATTCGCGTGCCGGCGGGCCGGCCGGTCACGTTCCGGTTGACCAGTCCGGACGTGGTGCACGGCTTCGAGATCGCGGGCACCAACGCCAATACCATGGTGATCCCCGGCTACGTGGCCCAGTTCACCACCACCTTCGCGCCGGGCGAGTATCTCATCGTCTGCCACGAGTACTGCGGGCTGGGTCACCACGCGATGATGGGCAAGCTCATCGCCGAGGAGGGCCTGTGACCAGCTCCCGTCGCCTCGCCGCCGCCAACATCGGGTTCGCGGTGGCCGCCTTCGGCGTAGCCGCGGCCATGGCCATGATGCAGGCCGTCTCGCGGGCCAACCTCGAGCTGCCCTGGCGCTCGCCGCAGATGTACTACCTCTCGGTCACCGCGCACGGCGTGCTGATGGCCCTGGTCTTCACCACGTTCTTCATCATGGGGCTGGGCGTGGCGTTCACCACCCACGCGCTGGAGCGCCCGCTCCGGTGGCCGCGCCTCGCCTGGGCCTCGTTCTGGGTGGCGCTGGGCGGCACGCTCGCGGCGCTGTGGGCCATCTTCTGGGGCAAGGCCACGGTCCTCTATACGTTCTACCCGCCGATGCAGGCCCACCCGGCGTTCTACATCGGCCTCACGCTGCTGGTGGTGGGATCGTGGATCTGGTGCGCGGTGATCATCGGCACCTACCGGGCCTGGCGCGCCCAGCACCGGGAGGCACCCGCTCCCCTGGCCGTCTTCGGCATGCTCGCCACGATCATCGTGTGGCTGATCGCGACCGTCGGCGTGGCCGCGGAGATGCTGGTCCAGCTGATCCCCTGGTCCTTAGGGTGGACCAAGACGGTGGACCCCTTGTTGGCCCGGATGCTGTTCTGGTATTTCGGCCACCCGCTGGTGTACTTCTGGCTCCTCCCAGCGTACGTCGTGTGGTACACGGTGCTGCCCAGGGTGTCCGGCGGGAAGCTGTTCAGCGACCCGTTGGGGCGGATGGTGTTTGCGCTGTTCATCGTGTTGTCCACGCCCGTGGGATTCCACCATCAGTTCATGGACCCCGGCATCTCGTCCGGCTGGAAGCTGGTGCACACGTTCAACACCCTGGGCATCCTGTTTCCCAGCTTCGTCACCGCGTTCACTATCGTGGCCTCGCTCGAGATCGCCGGCCGGAGCCGCGGCGCCACCGGCCTGTTCAACTGGCTGGGCAAGCTCCCCTGGGGTGATCCTCTGGTGTCGTCCGTGCTGCTCAGCATGCTGCTGTTCGCCGTGGGCGGGTTCGGCGGGGCCATTAACGCCTCGTACGGCATGAACTCCATGGTGCATAACACCGCGTGGATCCAGGGCCACTTCCACCTCACCGTGGGGAGCGCGGTGGCGCTCACCTTCATGGGCACCGCGTACTGGCTGGTGCCCAAGCTGGTGAAGCGGGAGCTGGAGCTTACTCTGCTCGCCAAGGTGCAGCCGTACCTCTGGTTCCTGGGGATGCTGCTGTTCTCCATCTCCAATCACATCACCGGCCTCATGGGAATGCCCCGGCGGATCTACGACCCGAGCTACCTGGGCAGCCCCGTGGCCCAGACCTGGACGGCCCTGACCGGCGTCTCGGCGCTGGGCGGTCTGTTCCTATTCATGAGCTCCGCGTTCTTCTTGCTGGTGATGCTGGGGACCGTCCTGGCGGGCCGGCCCACGTCGGACACCGCCGTGCGCTTCGCCGAGCCCTTGGAAGGCGCGCCCACCAGGCGGATTCTGTTCGATCGCCTGGGGCTGTGGATCGTGGCCGCGATCGTGCTGGTGCTGATAGCCTATGCCTACCCGCTGGCGGGTCACCTGCGGATGCAGACCTTCGGGTCCCCTGGGTTCAGGCCGTTCTGAGGAGCGGGACTAAGACTGCGTAAGGGGTAAGGGGGACCTCTTACCGCTCACCCCTTACGCAGTCTGTCCTCCCGCCTCACAAGTATTGCTGGAACACCACCATCGCGACCAGCGTCAAACACACGATCAGCGCCACCGGCGCGCGGCGCGCGCGGTCGAAGGCCTCCGGCAGCAGCTCCACCAGCACCATGAACACCATGGCGCCGGCGGCAAACCCGATGCCGTAGGGCAGCGCCGGCCGTAACGCCTCCACGAACAAGAACGCCGGCACCGCCATCAGGGGTTGCGGCAGCGATGAGAACACGCTCCACCAGACGCATCCCGCCACGCTGGTGCCGCGCGGGCGGAGCACCGCGCTGATCGCCAGTCCCTCCGGAATATTGTGCACCGCGATGGCGATGGTGATCGCGGCGGCCAGCGTCATGCCGCCGCCGAACGACACGCCCACCGCCACGCCCTCCGAGAAGGAGTGCACCGTCATCACCACCATCATCAGCAGCATGCGCTGCGCGTCCCGGTGCCGCGCCTGCGCGAAGCCGGCGCCCGAGCGCGCCAGCACCCGCTGGGTCGCCAGGATGAATGCCACCCCCACCGTCGCGCCGACCACCGTTTGCCAGGCGCCGTGCTGCGTCCCTTCGGCCACCAGGCCAAAGCTCGCTCCCAGCATCAGTCCGGACGCGACGGCGTTGGACCAGGCCACCACGGTGGGAGAGACCCCGCGTACCAACGCGAACGGGAGGGCGCCCAGCCCCGTGGCGAGCGCGGTGTAGAGGCCGTACAGGAAGACGCGGGCGACGTCCGGCACTCAGGGCGTCCCGGTGGCGAGCAACACCACCATGCCCATGGCCAGGATGGCCACCAGCGCGACGCTGGTATGCCCCGCCTGCCGGTAGCAGTGCGGCAACAGCTCGGCCATCACCAGGTATAGCAGCGCGCCGACGGCCACGCCCAGCGCCCACGGGACCAGGGCCGGCGCGGCGGCCACGACCGCGAACGTCGTCACCGCAAAGAGGACCTGGCTCAACCGGGTGGCGGTGGCGGCCGCGGTGGCCTGGACCAGCGTGAGTCCCCGGCTCCGGAGCACGGCGGCGAGGACCGCCGCTTCCGGGACGTTGTGCACCGCGATCGCCAGCGCCATGAACGCCCCGAGCGACGGGCTCAACGTCATCGCGACGCCCATGGCGATGCCTTCCGGCACCGCGTGCATCGTGTTGACCAGCAGCAGCCGATATCCGTAGTCCGGCGCCGGGTCGCCCAGCCGATCCAGGTCCAGCTCCTGGGTCCCGGACACGCCGTGCGTCCAGTAGAGGAAGGCGATGCCCAGCACGGCGCCCGCGGCGCCGAGGGTGGGGGCCTGGGGCAGACCCGCGGCCATCAGGATGTAGGCGACGCCCAGCATCAGACCCGCGGCGACGGCATTCGCCCAGCCGAGCCAGGAGGGAGGCAGCCGCTGACGGAAGGCCACGGGAATGGCCCCGAACGCGGCGCTGAGCATGGCGAGTCCCGAATACGCCAGGACGGCTAGCGTGGGATCCGCGCGCACGCCCTAGTGTGGTGGTCCGGAAGGCGGTTGTCTATGGCGGCCTACCGCCCGGCCGCTCCCAACAGCTCCGGCCGCGACGCCTCGGGGGCATCCCTGGCAGCCGGCGCCACCAGCAGTGAGGAAGGCAGGTCCGCGATCAGCCGCTCCGTGGTGCTGCCGAGGAGCAGCCGGTCCACCCAGTTCTTCCCGTGGGAGCCCAGCACGACCACGTCGGCCCCCCATTTCGCGGCCTGGGCGCGCACCGTCGGCGTGACCTGACCGCGCACCACGCGCCGGTCCGTCTTCGCGTAGTGGACCATCGGCCAGACGGACGTGTCCAGCCATTGCTCCGAGCGCCGCACCAGCAGCTCTTCGTCGAGGATCACTTCAGGCAACACGACGGCACCCGGCACCAGGGCCACGACCTCCACGACGTGTAATACCAGCAGCTCGGCCTGGAACAGCGCCGCGAACCGTTGCGCCACGCCGATCGTCGCCTTGGCCGCCTCGGAGAGGTCCACGGCGGCGAGGACGCGGCGAGGGAGGCGGGCTCCCGGGCCAGTCACCAGCACCGGATGGCCGCCCAACCGCAGCAGGTCATGCGCGGTGCTCCCCGCGAGCCAGCGGCCCAGCGTGCCGCGGTGCTTGCCACCCAACACCACCAACTCGGCCTCGCGCGCCGCCGCCACCGCCGCCAGCACCACCGCCGGCCGGCCGGCACGCATGTCCACGCGCTCCAGCAGGCGCGCCGGCACGTCGTCTCCCAATGCCTGCGCCAACTCGCTCTGCGCCAGCTGCGCCAGCACCCGGTTCATGGGGGCGAGGTCCATCGGCAACTGGAACGGTGCGATCTCGGCTGCCTGGTCCCGGATGGCGTGCACCGGATAGCACTCGGTCTCCGCACCGCGGGCGATGTCCCAGGCCATCCGGGCCGCCGCCGCCGCACCCGGCGTCGCATCCAGTCCGACCACTACGGGGTTCCACTGAGCGTCCATAGGTCCTCCACGTCCGCCCTGGAGGGGCTAATCTACGGTCACCCCTCCCAAGCGGCCGTTGAGAAGCGATTGACGAATGGCTTAGGAACCTCACGCGCCATTCCTTGTTGGACGTTCGATATTCGCCTACGTTTGACCAGATGCCCTGTGTCCGGCGAGCCGATGGCCGAGCAACGAGATAGGCCCGAGCACCTGCAGCAGCGCCTGGAGCGGCTGGTCGAGGCCGGCATCCGCATCAATGCCGAGCGCGAGCTGCAACGGGTGCTCCAGGAAGTGACCGACTCGGCGCGCCAGGTGATCGGCGCCCGGTACGCCGCGCTGGGCGTGCTGGACCAGGAGGGCATCGCCATCAGCATGTTCGTCACCAGCGGCCTGAGTCCCGAAGAACACGCCAGGATCGGCGCCCTGCCGACGGGCAAAGGCGTGCTCGGACTCCTCATGTCGGACCCCCGTCCGCTCCGCCTGGCCGACCTCTCCAAGCACCCCAAGTCCTCCGGTTTCCCCGACAACCATCCCCGGATGCGGTCGTTTCTGGGGGTGCCGGTGGTGGGGCGGCGCGGACCGATCGGCAACCTGTACCTCACCGACAAGGTCGGGACGGCCGAGTTCACCGCCGAAGACCAGGCGATTGCGGTGATGCTGGCGGCGCAGGCGGCCGGCGCCGTGGAGAACGCCCGGCTCAACGAGGAAGCGCAGCGCCTGCTGGGAGAAGTCCGGGCGATGCAGAAGTCGCGGGACCGCTTCTACGCCATGATCAACCACGAGCTGCGCAACGCGCTGACGGCGGTGTACGGGTGGGCGGACCTGCTCATCCGCCGCGGGACGGAGGGCCTGCCTCGCGCGGCGGTGGAGGTGTACGAGTCGGCCGAGCGCACGCTGACGCTGCTCAACGACCTGCTCGACCTGAGCCGCCTCGACGCCTCCCGCCTCCAGCCCATCGTGCGCGAGACCGACGCCCGGGACATCGTGGGCGAGGCGATCCAGGCCGTGCTGCCGTCCGCGGAAGCCCGGGGAATCCGGCTCGAGACCGGCCCCCCGGACGGCGCCATCGCCTGCCGGACCGATCCGGTGCGGGTGCGCCAGATCATCATCAACCTGCTCACCAACGCCGTCCGCCACAGCCCCGCCGGCGAGGCCGTCATCGTCGAGCTCCGGGACAGCGACGCCCACGTCCGGATCGACGTGGTGGATCGGGGTGAAGGCCTGACGGCCGAAGAGCAGGAAGTCATTTTCGACGCGTTCATGCGCGCCGGGGCGCAGGACCAGCGCGGCACCGGTCTGGGCCTCACGCTGTCCAGGCAATTGGCCCGGCTCCTCGGTGGCGACCTGCGCCTCGAAAGCCAGACGGGCGCCGGCGCCCGCTTCATCCTGGAGATCGCGCGGTTTCTAAGTTAGCGTGAAGAAGTCTTCATGATTCCTTACCTTTAGTCTCAGGACTGGACGGGTAGGGTTCGCTCCATGAAGAACCAGGCGGGGTTGCCCACATGAAAATCCTCGTGGTGGAAGACGACCGGAAGGTCGCCGGCTTTATCGAGCAGGGTTTGCGGGAAGAGGGATACGCGGTGGATGTCGCCAAGGACGGCGACGACGCCACCACGCTGGCCCACGTGAACGATTACGACGCCATCCTGCTCGACCTCATGCTGCCCAAGAAGAACGGCCTGCAGGTGGCGGCGGAGCTGCGGCGCGAGGGGCGGCGGACGCCCATTCTCATGCTCACGGCGCGGGATTCCACCGAGGATGTGGTCCGCGGTCTGGACGCCGGCGCGGACGACTACCTCAGCAAGCCGTTCAAGTTCGACGAGCTGCTGGCCCGGCTGCGGGCGTTGACCCGCCGCGGCGGGGCCGCGCGTCTCGACCGGCTCACCTACGGCGCGCTGGACCTGGACCGCCTGCGCCACAAGGCGCGGGCCAGCGGCAATCTCCTCGATCTCACCCCGCGCGAGTTCCAGCTGTTGGAGCATTTCATGCTGCACCCCGAAGAGGTGATCCGGCGCACCGAGTTGCTGGAGAAGGTCTGGGACATGCATTTCGACCCGGAGAGCAACGTGGTGGACGTCCACGTGGGCAACCTGCGGCGCAAGCTGCGGGAAGCGGGCTGCGACGGGCTGATCCAGACAGTACGGGGGGTCGGCTTCTGCCTCAAGACCAGCACCGAGGCCGTCGAAGCCTGATCTAGGCATTTGATCTATTCCTTGCGCCGCGCCCTCGCGGTGCGGTTTTCGCTGACCATCTTCGCGGCGCTGCTGCTGATCGCGCTCTGGGCATTCCTGGGCGCGCAACGCACGCTGCGCAACGAGATGGACAACGGCCTGGTGAGCGCGCTCAACCTGGAGCGCGACGTGCTCGCGTCCGGCAGCACCCTCCCGGCCCACGCCGGTCCATCCGCCTTCAGCGCGTTCGTCCACAACGTGAACCGGTTCGTCGTCGTGCGCGACGCCCGGGGCAACGTCCTGGACGTGAACACCGCCCTGGCCGGCGATTTGCCCATTGACTCGGCGAGCTTCGCCGCCGCCCGGGGCGGCGCCACCGCGTGGGCCACCACCTCCTGGGGTGACGAGCGGGTACGCAGCGTGTATGCGCCGGCGCCGCCCAACAGCCCACCCGGCATGAGCGTCGTGCAGGTCTCCGCGTCCTTACATCCGCTGGCGGAGCAAAACCGGGAAGTCCTGTTCCTGCTGCTCGGCACCGTGCTCCTGGGCACCGTGGCCACGGCCTTCGGGGCCGTCTGGCTTTCGGGCTCCGCCGTGGCGCCGGTCACGGAGATCACCGCGCAGGCGGAGGCGATCCAGCCCGGCGTGCCGGGGCAACGGATTACGCAGCACGCCGACGTGGCCGAGTTCCGCGGTTTGGTGACGGTGTTGAACTCCATGCTGCAGCGGCTCGACCGGGCCTACCAGGCGCAGCGACGGATCATCGCGGACGTGGCCCACGACCTTCGGACGCCCATCACCGCCGTGCGGGGAGAAATCGAGATCGCCCTGCGCGGGCACCGCGCGCCGGAACAGTACCGCGCCACGCTGGCGAGCATCCTCGAGGGCGTTGACCACCTGAGCGGGATCAACGAGGCGCTGATCCTGCTGGCGCGCATCGAGGCCGGCGAGCTGGTGCCGCACCGCGAGCCGGTGGACCTGGCGACGCTGGCGGCCTCGGCGGTGCAGCGGGTGCATCCGCGTGCCGGCGGACGCGCGCTCAAGCTCCAGAGTGCCGGGCCCGGCACCGTCACGGCCCTGGCCGACGCCGGCATGATCGGCGTGCTGCTGGACCAGCTGCTGGACAACGCCGTCCGCCACACGCCCCCGGACACCCGGGTCGAAGCCATCGTCTCGGGGAACGGCGGCGGGGTCACCGTCGCCGTGCGCGACAACGGCCCCGGGATCGCCGACGAGGTGCTGCCGCACCTGTTCGAGCGGTTCTACCGGGCCGACCCCGCCCGCTCGCGCACCGCGGGGCCGGGGCTCGGCCTCACCGTGGCGGCGGCCATCGCGGATGCCCACCGGGGTTCCATTCACGCGGCCAACCTGCCGGGTGGCGGACTCGAAGTCTCCGTCGTGCTGCCGTCCCACCATTCCGCCGGCTGAGCGGAGCTTCACTTCCCATTCGCCCCGCCTTCACTCGGCGGCGGCCAGCTTGCGCGCAGCACGGGTAGCCTGCGAGGCAAGCATGACCGCAAACGTCGGGGCGTTGGACGCTCGGATCCGCTGGGTATTGGCCCTGCTCTGCTTCGCCGTGGCGATCGTCTATAACGCGTCACCGGTCATCGCGTTGCTCTCGGCCCTGGTGGCGCTGGTGCTGGCGGGAACCGCGCTGACCCACTCCTGTCCCGTCTGGCGCCTCTTCCACATCGACACCTCCCGGCGGAACCTCCCGGCGCCGCGCGGCTGACCCACGGACCGCCCCTCCTCGACCCGCGCATGGGCGGACCGGCGGATCTAACGCCCTAGGAAACCCTCACCGGGGGAGCGGGGTACCTTCTACGGCGCAATTTCCGCATCTTTGGCGAAGGCACGTGGGACCTCCACATGAAGTCCACGGTATGGACCGTGAGACTCAGCACGGCCGTCTAACGAAAGGGGTCACGCACATGGTTGGTCGGGTCGCGGGTGGAATGGTGGTCGCCTTGATGGCGCTCGCCGGGGCGGCGCAGGCGCAGCAGGCTGCCGGGGCACTGCCCCCGGGCGTCACCGCACAGATGGTCAAAGAAGGTGAGACCCTCTTCAAGGGCGCGGGCCTGTGCTCGGCCTGCCACGGTCAGGACGGCAAGGGGATCCCCAATCTGGGGACCAACCTGGCCGATGCCCAGTGGGTGCACAGCAAGGGCAGCTACGACGAGATCGTCAAGCAGATCACGTCCGGCGTCGCCGCCGACAAGTCCACGACCGGCGTGGTGATGCCCCCCAAGGGCGGGACCAATATTACCGACGCTCAGGTCAAGGCGATCGCGGCGTACGTGTGGAGTTTGAGCCACCCAGCGAAGTGAAGTCTCCGATGTGAGAGGTGAGACGTGAGAAGGGCGCGCCAGCCGTGACGCTCACCTCGCGCCCATCTCACTGCTCACATCTCACTTCACGGCGCCGGCCGCCGCATCCGCATGGGCCGCATGCCCGGTCCCCTCCGGCCCGGCCGATCCATCCGCTGTTGCATCCGCATGGGCCTGGCGTCAGCCCAGCCCGCCACCCGCCCGCGCTGCTCCGCAGTGAGCACGGCCTTCGCCTGAGCCGCCGTCACCAGGTGAGCCACCCGGGCCCCCTGCATGGCCTGCATCGCCGCCTGCGCATGGGTCCGGACCTGGTTCACGTCCGGCGTCGTCTGCTTCCACAACTCCGCCAACTGGTCCCAGTGGGTCTTGGCCTCGGCCTGGGCTTTGTCGCCCGCCTGCTTGGCCTCCTGCGCCAGAGCTTCCAGGCGCGACACCTGTTCCGGCGTGAGCCCCAGCGCTTCCCGGCGATTCACCAGGTTCTGCGGTGCGTACCCGCCTGCCTGCATTCCGGGGCCCAGCCGGCCCTGCGCCCACGGCCCCATCCCCATGCGCGCCGGCTGGGGTTGCTGCATCGGCGGCTGTGCCTGCTGTGCCACCACCGGACCGGCCAGCAGCGCCAGGGCCAGGGGCATCGTCCACGTCCTGTTCATGATTCCTCCACCAGTGAAACCGTTTTGTATCGAGCCATCTGACACCATAGACGACCGAGCAGATCCAGTGTTAGGCGGCGCCGAGGAGCGGGTCCGGGTTGCCACGCACGGCCTCCCCGGTGACATTCCGCGCCGGCGTAACCCCGACACCCTGTCAGGAGCCCATCACACCCTATGCGCACCCGTTTCGCGTGCCTGGCTGCCGCCCTGGTCTGGCTCGCCGGCTACGCCGGACCGCTCGCGGCGCAGACCACGGTCACCGTCGGCGGCAGACTGCATACCCAGTTCAACACCACCTCGGTAGCGGGAGAGCCCGAGTCGGAATTCGTGATCCGGCGCGCCCGGGTGGACGCGTCGATCAAGGTCAACGACTTCTTGAGCGGCTTCGTGCAGCCGGAGTATGGCGGGGACCACGCGTTCCTGCGGGTCGCCTATGCGCGGCTGGACTTCGGGCCCGCCCTCTACGCCATGATCGGGCAATACAAGCGGCCCTTCGATCTCTTCACGCTTACCAGCTCACTGGACATCCTGGCCATCGAACGGACCGGCGACATCCGTGGTGTGGACACCTGCGCCGGCGTGGGCGGGCTGTGCTCCTACGGGCGCTTCATGGAGCAGCTCGCGCTGTCCCCCCCGGACATTGGCGTGATCCTGGGCGGTGGGGACCGGGGGAAGCGGATCACCTACGCGGTATCCGTGATGAACGGCACCGGGTCGAACGTGCCCGACGAGAACAGTGCCAAGTCCTTTTCCGGCCGCCTGGTGCTCTCGCCGGCGCCGGACGTGCACCTCGCGGCCAACGTGGCCGCGCACGACTACGTCAGCGCGGCCACGGGGACCACCGAGTACGCGTCCGCGTTCGGCGGAGATCTGGAGATCGGCAATTTCCACCGGGGGTTGCACCTGCAGGCGGGATTCGTCGCCGGCGACAACTGGCTGAACCCGGTCGCAGGGGCGCCGACCACGTTCGTCACCGCGCAGGCCATCGTGACCTACAAGTTCCCGCTGCCGCCGAGCCCCTACGCGGAGGCCATCGAGCCGCTGGTCCGGGTGAGCGTCGGGAATCCCAGCACGGCCACGCCGCAGGACGGCGGCGTGCTGCTGACCCCGGGCCTGGTGTGGTACGTCACCGGGCGCAACAAGCTGGCGGCCAACGTGGACATCTGGAACCCGCAACAGGGTTCCGTCGACTGGGGCCTGAAAGTCCAGTCGTACTTGTTCTTTTAGTCCGCGGCTAGCGCGGCACGCGCAGGGACACGCCGGCGCCCAGGAACCAGTCACTGGCGCCGGCGCCGGCGATCCCCCGGCCAACGCTCAGGTCCAGCTGCAGGTTGTCCCGTACCAGGAAGGTGACGCCGCCGTCCAGGTGATGGGCGGCGGTGCCGTCCCCGGCCGGCAGGCTCCCGAACGTCTCGGCGAACGTCCCCACCCGCCCCGAGAGCGCCACGCCGAACGACAGGGTGTAGGTGAGATCCACCAGCGTGGTGCGCCCGCCCTGACCATTGTCCGTGGTGGTCCACGACGATCCCAGGTTGGAACCCACAGACACGCGCTCGCCGAGCGGCCGGCTCAGGGTCACCAGCACGGTCGGATCCACTCGGCCACTGGTCACGCCGTCGGCGCCGGTGGGCACGGACACGGCGCCGATTACCGCGACATCCGGCAGCGCGCCCCGTGCGCTCGCCAGCCGGTACTTGAACCCCAGCTCCGCGTCTCCCAGTCCTTCGGCGCCGCCGAGGCCGGTCTGGTTGGTGAGTTGGAACCCCGCGAACCCGATCCGCGCCTCGAGCCGGTTCGACAGGCCCACGCGGGCCAGAACCCCCGGCACCGAATGCGTGTGCAGCGAGGTCCCGGCGGCCTCCACGGTCTCCAGCGACCAGCCCGCCTCGAGCTGCGCATAGCCCCGCGGCACGATGCTGGTGGACTCGGTCTTGTCCGGTCGGTCCGTCACCACCGGCCCGGGACCCGCAGGACCGGCCTGGGCCCAGAGCCCGCCCCGGCCGCCCACCAGCAGCGCCAGCGCCAGCGGGAAGCTGCGGTTCATGCGATGCGTCCGATCGGCAGCCGCCGCACGCGCTTCCCGGTGGCGGCGAAGATGGCGTTGCACACCGCCGGCGCGATGGGCGGGAGCCCCGCCTCCCCTACGCCGCCCGGCGCCGCCTCGCTCCGGACCAGGTGCACCTCCACCTCCGGCATCTCGGCCAGCTTGAGCATGGGGTAGTCATGGAAATTGCTCTGGACCACGCGGCCGCGCTCGATAGCGATCTCCCCGTACAGCGCGGCCGTGAGGCCGTACACGATGGAGCTCTGCATTTGCGCCTCAACGGTGTCCGGATTCACCACGATGCCGCAATCCACGGTGCACACCACGCGGTGAACTCGTACCGCGGCCTCTGCGCCCTCCGTGGCTCCCACCGATATCTCCGCCACCTGCGCCACGTACGTCTCTCCGAACTGCCACAGCGCGATCCCGCGATGC
>DATECF010000098.1:0-38444 GCA_035287045.1 Gemmatimonadales bacterium
GTCGTGAGACAGTTCGGTCTGTATCCATGGTGGGCGTGGGAGTGTTGAGGGGGGCCGACCTTAGTACGAGAGGACCGGGTCGGACGGACCGCTCGTGTCCCGGCTGTCACGCCAGTGGCAACGCCGGTTAGCGATGTCCGGTAGGGATAACCGCTGAAAGCATCTAAGTGGGAAGCCCGTCCCAAGATGAACACTCCTGGACCGCAAGGTCCCTGAAGGGCCGTGGGAGACTACCACGTTGATAGGCGGCAGGTGTACGGCGCGTAAGCGCTTCAGCCGAGCCGTACTAATCGCCCGTGAAGCTTGATCTCTTCCAACGACGATCACTCGATCCACCGGCATTCACGCAACCATCAATTGATTCATGGCTGGTGACTAGCGCGACGGGGCCACACCCGTTCCCATCCCGAACACGGTAGTTAAGCCCGTCAGCGCCGATGGTACTATGCCCGCGAGGGCATGGGAGAGTAGGCCGTTGCCAGCCTCCAGCATCCAGCCCGCCTCGGGTTCGCCGAGGCGGGCTTTTGCGTGGTATATTCGGCCCAACGCTCCCACGCAGAGGTCATCCATGAGCTTGGCGCCCGACCTGCTCGCAATCCTCGTCTGCCCCAAGTGCAAGGGCGAGCTCGAATACCGCACCCAGCCCAAGGAAGAGCTCGTCTGCAACGCCTGCCGCCTGGTCTACGCCGTCGAGGACGACATCCCGATCATGCTCATTGATGAGGCGAAGCCGTTCTAGGCTCGCGTTCGTTGCCGCCAGCCTGGGCCTCAGCGCCCCGCTGGCCGGACAGACCACTGGCGAGGTAACCGAAGGCGGCGCGGCCTTCCTGCTCATCGCCGTCGGCGCGCGCGCTACCGCCCTGGGACAGGCCGGCATCGCCGACGCCCGAAGCGCCGACGCCGCCTTCTGGAACCCGGCCGGCCTCGCCCTGCTGCCCCAGAGTCAGGTCGTCGTGCACCACGCGGCGACCTTCGCCTCCAATAACACCGTTCTGTCAGGCTACCTCGCGTCGTCGCTGGTCGGCGTCGTCGGCCTCGCCGCGTATCTGGTGGACTACGGCTCTCAGGACATCGTCCCGGGACCCCAGCAACCCCCCACCGGCCGCATCACCCCGCGCAATATCGAGTTGGTGGCCTCCTACGCGACGTCACTCAGCCGGTCGTTCACGGTTGGCGTCAACTACAAGCTGATCCAGCTCCGCAACGACTGCTCCGGCGACTGCGGGGCGTTCCGGTCGATCGTGGGCACCACCCACGGCGTGGACCTTGGGGTGCAGTACGGTGCCGAGGACCCCGAGGGGCTCCGCCTGGGTCTGGCCCTCCGCCACGCCGGGTTCAACCTCCAGTTGGAGAACGCCGGCCAGGCTGACCCCCTCCCCACGCGTTTGGCGGCGGGCGCGGACTACCGGGTGGCCCTTCCGCAGACACCTGGAGCGGCACCGTCGTTCGCCCGCCTGCTGATGGCCGTGGAGAACCCCTGCTGCCAGAGCCTGACGCCGGACCTGCGCGTGGGAGCCGAGCTTGGGTACGGCGACTTGATCCGGCTCCGAGGGGGGTACGCCTTTCTCCGGTCCGAGTCCAGCGGACCCTCACTGGGCGCCGGCGTGCAGTTCGACCGGCTGGTGGTGGACTTCGCTCGGGTCTTCTTCACCAGCGGAAACCTCGACGAACCGGTGTATCTGACGCTGCGAGTGCTGTTGTGAGCCGCAGACTCATCAGGGTCTTCTCGTGCGCGGTGTTGGCCGCACCCATGCTGGCGGGCGCCGTACGCGGCCAGGACACGTTGCCGCCCAACGGCCGCTCGATTCCCGGGTCCGTTCGGGACCTCCTCCGCGATTCCTCCAACGCCCGATGGGTCCGGCCCGCCGCCTCGCTGGTCCTTCCGGGCACGGGGCAGCTGCTTGGTGGCTCCGAGCGCGCCGCGCTCTACGTGGTGGCCGAAGGGCTGCTCCTGACACGATTCGTTGCCCTGCAGCAGCACGGTACCCGGGACGCCGAGCAGTACCGGGATCTCGCCTTCAACGTGGCGCGGGGGGCCTACGCCCCGAGCGTCCGGGATACCGCGTTCGAGTACTTCGAGGCGATGGGGAAGTACATCGAGAGCGGCCCGTACGACTTGGATCCCGGGCCCGACCTGCTGCCCCCATGGGACGAGCGCACCTTCAACGGGAGAATCTGGTTGCTGGCCCGTCAGACCTTCTTCGCCGACCCCGACTCCATCCCACCCCCGACTTCGATCGAGTACCTTCAGGCATTGGACTTTTATCGCCGCCGGGCCGTTGGGCCGGATTTTCGCTGGTCCTGGCGGGGCGCCGCGCTGGAACAGGACCTGTTCCGCCAAACGATTCGATCCAGCGACCAGGCATTCCGCCACGCCCGGGCCCAACTGGGCCTGATGCTGGCCAACCACCTGCTGAGTGCCATTGACGCCCTGATCGCCACCCGGCTCGGAGGCCGGGCCGGCGCCCAAAACGTGTCCGGCGACGTGCGGCTTGGACGGGGTCCAGCCGGGAGCCACCCTCCGCTCTTCATCACGCTGCGGGCGAGGTTCTGACGCCGCGGCGGGTGCGGCCGTACTTCATTTGACTTCTCCAATGGCCAACCCTAAGTTTTGCCGGCTTTTACAATTACGAGAGGAGACCGGTGCGGGCTCGTCCCACCGTCCTGTACTATTCCCCCGCCGAGCACCCCGCCACGGATTTGTTAAAGGGCTGGCTGAACGGACGGGAGGTGCCGCTCATCCATCTGCGGGACCGCGCCACGGTCGAAACCACGGCTCGGCGGAGACTGCCCATGCTTATTGTGGTGGACTCCGACGCGGCGGGGCCGGAGACTATCACGCTCTGCCGCAACTTGAAGAGCGACCCGTATACCGCCATCGTGCCGGTGGCGCTGATTTCGGGCCGGCACGCCGCCGCCACAGTGCGGGAGTGGTTCGAGGCCGGAGCCGACGAAGTCATCACGCCCATCTTCGAGCCGGCAGAACAGCGCAGCCGGCTGGAGGGGCTGTTCCAGCGCACCGAGCGGACCGTGGCGGTGCATCCGTCGACGCGACTGCCCGGCACCACGGAGATCGAGCGCGAAATCAAACGCCGGTTGGATCACGACGAGCTGTTCGCGGTCTGCTACGCCGACATCGACCACTTCAAGGAATTCAACGATCGGTACAGCTATTACGACGGGGACCGCGTCATCTATATTCTCTCGCAGATTTTGCGGGACGTGGTAAAGGGCCTGTGCCCCAAAACCGGGTTCGTGGGCCATATCGGCGGCGACGATTTCATTTTTGTCGTCGCCATTGCGGACGTGCCGGAGGTATGCCCCGAGATCATCTCGGTCTTCGATACGCTGTTGCCACTGCAATACAGCGCGCAGGATCGGCGAGCCGGTTACTTTTTCGGCAAGGATCGGCGCGGCCAGCTGCACCGCGTGCCCCTGATGACGGTCTCGATCGGGATCGTGACCAACGAGCACCGGCGGTTCAGCCACCCCGCGCAGGTCAGCGAGCTGGCCACTGAGATGAAGAGCTACGCCAAGACCCTTCCAGGGTCGGTGTTCGTCTTCGACCGGCGGCGTGACGCCGGCGACCAACCGGGGAAGGAACCCAGCGCGTGAACGTCCGGTGCCCGTCGTGTGAAACGGTCTTTCGCGTGGATCCCGCGAAGGTACCGGAGGCGGGGACTCGCGCGCGATGCACGGTGTGCGCATACGTGATCGCCGTGCGCCGGTCGGAGGACGGGGCCCCCCGGGCCGCCGCGCCGGTCCCGCCAGCCGTTCCGCAGCCTGTGGCCGCCGCGCCCGCCCCGCCGCCGCGCCCCGCGCCAGCAGCGTTCACCCCGGCGGCGCCGGCCGCCCCGGCTCCGCGCCTGACGCCCGCGCCCGTGCGGGCCTCCGCACCCGCCATGGCTCCGGCGCCAGCCCCGGCACCGGCCCCCGTGCCGCCACCGGCCGCGGCGCCGGCCCCGCCCGCACCACGTCTCTCGCGCCCGTTCATCGGCCCACGCGTGGCACCTGCGGGGCCTACCCCGGTCGCCCCATCGGCGGCGCCCGCTCCGGCCCCGCCCAAGCGACCCAGCGCCCCGGTCTTTCGGCCCACACCGGGCACACCGGTGCAACCGGTGCCCGCGCCCCCACAGGCCGCCCCGCGCCCGACGACTGCTCCACCGATGGCGCCGCGCCCCGCCTCGGCCCCGGCTGCCGCGGTCGGCGGGGCCCCCAAGGTCGGAAATCCCTTCCTGGCCCAGGACCCCCGACAGAAGGCTCGCCGGTTGGCGCGCGCCCTGGTATCCGACATGATCGTCTACCAGCCGGATAAACGGCAGAAGGCGCTCAAGGACGGCAACCTCAAGGAAGCCTTCGAAGAAGAGATCAAGAAGAGCTGGGAGGAATACCTCCAACAGGTGGGGGACGACCTCGCCAAGACGACGCCCTTTTTCACCGACGCGCTGAACGAGATTCTGGCCGGAGGTCAGAAGCTCTTCTAATTGCGGTAACTCCCAGCGGGGCTTATATTTGTGAGGTGCGAGAGCCGTCGCTCCGACGCCCCGGGGTGACGGCTCAACACATGCCGGCCGCGGACGGCCGAAACCGGGAGCCATACCGCATGACCGCCAACGTCACGGACCGCCTGCAAGACATCAACCGCCGTCTGGATGAGCTCCGAGGTCACCTTTGACCTCGAGGCCAAAGCCTCGCGCGTAGCCACCCTCGAAGCCTCGATGGCCGCGCCGGGATTCTGGGACGTTCCCGAACGGGCCCGTCAGGTGGTCGAGGAGCTCCGGCAGACGAAACGGTGGACCGAGCCGTACGAGGCCCTTTGTCGCCGCGCCAATGACGCCAGCGAGCTGGCCGAACTCATCGCCGGCGACCCCGACCCCGATCTCGAGCGCAGCCTGGACGAGGAAGTGGACGCGGTGCTCGCTGCCGTCGAGCAGCTCGAGCTCCAGAACATGTTGCAGGGCCCCGATGATCGTCGCTGGGCGCTGATGACGATTCACCCCGGCGCCGGCGGCACGGAGTCGCAGGATTGGGCCGAGATGCTGATGCGCATGTACACGCGCTGGGCCGAGCGCCGCGGCTGCGAGGTGGTGATTCTCGACCTCCTCAAGGGCGAGGAGGCCGGGATCAAGTCGGTCTCGCTGGAAATCCGCGGGGATTACGCCTACGGATATCTGAAGGCCGAGAAGGGCGTGCACCGCCTGGTGCGCATCTCGCCGTTCGACGGCCAGGCGCGGCGGCATACGTCGTTCGCCTCGGTGTTCGTGTACCCCGTGGTGGACGACACCATCGAAATCGAGCTCAAGGACGAAGACATCGTGATGGAGGTCTTCCGCGCCTCGGGAGCCGGCGGACAGCACGTCAACAAGACCTCCTCGGCGGTCCGGCTGCGGCACATGCCAACCGGGATCGTGGTCTCCTGCCAGCAGGAGCGGAGCCAGCACAAGAACAAGGCGACCGCCATGAAGATGCTCAAAGCGGCCCTGTATCAACGGGAGCTGGAGGAGCGGGATAAGAAGAAAGCCGCGGTCGAGGCCACCAAGACCGACATCAGCTGGGGGAACCAGATCCGCTCGTACGTGTTCCAGCCGTACACCATGGTCAACGACCACCGGACCGGCATCAAGGTGTCCGACGTCCAGCGGGTGATGGACGGCGACCTCGACGGGTTTATCGAAGCGTACCTCAAGCAGTTCGGGAGCAAGGCCGCGTGAGCGCCCCGGCCCCGTCGTTCGTTGAAGCGGCCCGCCGCGAGAAGCTCAACGAGCTGCGCGACCGCGGTGTCGCACCGTTTGCCTATCGGTACGAGCGAACCCATACGGCGGTCGAGGCGCTCGCCGCGTTCGCGACGGACATAGAAGCCGCCGTTTCGGTCGCGGGCCGACTGGTCTCGCTGCGCGGCCACGGGAAGACCACGTTCGCGCACCTCGAAGATCCCACGGGGCGCATTCAGCTGTACTTCAAGCTCGACGAGCTGGGTAAGGCGTACGACGTCGTCAAGCTCCTGGATCTGGGCGATATCGTCGGCGTGAGGGGCGCGCTGTTTCGCACCAAGACCAAGGAGATCACCATCCGGGCGACCGAGCTCACGCTGCTTGCCAAGGCGCTGCGGCCTCTCCCGTTGGGGAAGGAGGACGACGCGGGCGAACGACACGGAACCCTGGCCGATCCCGAGACCCGCTACCGGCAACGCTACGCCGACCTCGCGGTCCACCCGGACACCCGGGCCGTGTTCGAGCTTCGCGCCCGGGTCGTCGCCCACATCCGGCGCTTCCTGGACGCGCGGGGATACGTGGAGGTGGAGACGCCGGTCTTGCAACCACTGTACGGCGGCGCATTGGCGCGGCCCTTCGTCACCCACCACAACGCGCTCGACGCACGACTGTATCTGCGGATTGCCACGGAGTTGTACCTCAAGCGCTGCATCGTAGGCGGGATGGAGAAAGTCTACGAAATCGGCAAGGACTTCCGGAACGAGGGGCTGGACCGGCTGCACAACCCCGAGTTCACGATGCTCGAGTTCTACCAGGCGTACATCGATTACACGGACGTGATGGGGATCCTCGAGGGCCTCCTGTCCGGCCTGGTGACCGAGCTGTACGGCGGGCCGGCGATCGAGCGCTTCGGCAAGACGTTCGATTTCACACCCCCCTGGCCGCGGAAGGCCTACCGGGCCCTGGTGTCCGAGCGAGCCGGCATCGACCTCGCCCGGGCCGCCGACGCCGAGCTGCGTGATCGCCTCGGCGGCGCGCAGGTCGTGCGAGACGACGGGACGAGCCACGACCTCAAGGCGCTCCCCCGAACCAACCTGATCGACGAGATCTTCAAGCGCTTCGTGGAGCCCACACTGGAGCAGCCCACCTTCGTGGTGGACTATCCCGTGGAGATCTCGCCGCTGGCCAAGCCCAAGCGCGGCGACCCGACGCTGGCGGAGCGTTTCGAGCTGTACGTGCAGGGCCGTGAGCTGGCCAACGCGTTCAGCGAGTTGAACGACCCGGACGAGCAGCGCGCCCGGTTCGAGGCCCAGGTCCGGGCTCGCGCGGCGGGCGACCAGGAAGCGCACCAGCTGGACCAGGACTATGTGCGCGCCCTGGAATACGGCATGCCGCCTACCGGGGGAGCGGGCCTGGGGATTGATCGCCTGGTCATGCTGCTCGCCGAGCGTCCCTCCATTCGGGACGTCATCCTGTACCCGTTGTTGCGGCCGGACGAATGACGCGCCTCGAGCTGACCATCGCGGGACGGTACCTGCGGAGCCGGCGCTCTTCCCGCTTGGTGTCCCTGATCACGCTGATCGCGACCGGCGGCGTGACCGTGGGCGTCATGGCGCTCATCGTGGTGATGGGCGTGATGAACGGACTGCAGAGCGACCTGCGGGAGAAGATTCTGGTGGCGAGCCCGCACCTGCGCATCACCACGTACGGCGAGGGCCTGCGGTTGGACGATTGGGAGCAGGTGATGGCGCGGGTGCGGCGCGAGCCGGGCGTGGTCGCGGCCGCGCCCTTCGTGCTGTCCCAAGGGCTGGTGTCGGCGGGGCACGACTACGCGCAGGGCGTCTACGTCCTGGGCCTCGAGCCCGACACCGGCGCGGTCTCGGTCACGTCGCTGCCACGCCATTTCGTGCGCGGCGACCTGTCCTTCCAGACCAGCCGCCCGGACGTGGACGGCCCGATTGTGCTGGGCCGACGCCTGGCGGAGCGCATCTCCGCGTTCCCGGGCGACACGGTCCAAATGGTGTCGCCCGCCGGCAGCAAGTTCAACGCGGCCCTCGGCGCGTTGATCCCCAAGTTCTGGACCTTCGAAGTGACGGGCTACTTCGAGACGGGGATGTACGAGTACGACAACGCCTACGTCGTGGTGCCGCGCGCATTGGCCCAGCGGTACGCCTCGCTGGGCGACGCCGTCACCGGCCTCGACGTTCGGCTGAGCGATCCCTGGGCCGCCCGCGAGATCGGTCCCGCGATCGAGGACACCCTGGGGTATCCCTACCGGGCGATTGACTGGCAGACCCAGAACGCGTCGCTGTTCTCCGCATTGCAATTGGAGAAGCTCGCGATGGGACTCATCCTGCTGCTCATCGTCATCGTGGCGGCGTTCAATATCGTGAGCACGCTGACCATGGTGGTCACCGACAAGACCCGGGAGATCGGGATTCTGCGCGCCATGGGCCTATCGGCGGCGTCGGTTCGCCGGGTGTTTGTGCTCCAGGGTGCGGCGATCGGCGTGGTCGGAACCATCCTGGGCGGCGGGTTGGGCCTGCTGGTGGCCCGGCTGGTGGACCGGCGGCAACTGATCCGTCTCGACCCGAGCGTATATTTCATTGACCACCTGCCGGTGCGGGTGGATCCCGCGGACCTGGCGCTGATCGTGGTGGCCAGCGTGGTGGTGGCAACCATCGCCACCGTCTATCCGGCGCGCCAGGCCGCAGGGCTGGCACCGGTCGAGGCCATTCGGGACGAATGACGGCGATTCTCGACGCCCGGGCGTTGCGGAAGACCTACCGCGGCGGCGACAACGAGCTGGTCGAGGTACTGAACCACGTGGACCTCTCGGTGGCGCGCGGCGAAGTGGTGGCGGTGGTGGGTGCCAGTGGGGCGGGGAAGAGCACGCTGCTCCACCTGCTGGGTGCGTTGGAGCCTCCCACGGCTGGCGAGGTCTTCCTGGACGGCGTGGCCTACAGCACCCTCTCGGAGGCGGCCAAGGACACGCTTCGCAATCGGCGGCTGGGGTTCGTGTTTCAGTTTCACCACCTGCTGCGAGAGTTCACGGCGCTGGAGAACGTGATGATGCCGCTGCTGATCGCGGGGCGGCCCACGGCCGCGGCGCAGAGCCGGGCCGCGGAGCTGCTGGCGGCGGTGGGACTGGCAGGACGCCTGTCCCACCGGCCGGCGCAGCTCTCCGGCGGCGAGCAACAGCGGTGCGCGGTGGCGCGGGCGCTGGTGCACGATCCCGAGGTGCTCCTGGCCGACGAACCCAGTGGCAACCTGGATCACGCGCACAGCGGCTTGCTGCACGACCTGCTGCTCAACCTGGCCCGCACCCTGGAGACGGCGCTGGTGGTGGTGACCCACAACCGCCTGCTGGCCGAGCGGGCGGATCGGGTGCTGCTGCTGGAGAACGGGCTGCTGCACCCCTCCCGGACGGCCGAGGCGCTTCCCTGATGCAGTGCGATCACTGTGGCGAGCGGCCCGCGGCCATTCACCTGACGCAGATCGTCAACAACTCGGTGACGACCCTGCATCTGTGTGAGACGTGCGCGGCCGAGAAGGGCGTCCAGACCGGGGCCAGCGTGGCCAAGTTTCCCCTGTCGGACTTCCTCGCATCCATGGGCAAGGGTGCGGCCGGAAGCGTTCCCGCGACCACGGACGAGACGCCGTGCGGCTTTTGCGGCGCGACGCTCAAGGACTTCCGGGACGCCGGCCGGTTGGGCTGTCCCCACTGTTACGCCAGCTTCGAGACCCACCTGCGGGACTTGCTGCGGCGCCTGCACGGCTCCAGCCAGCACGTGGGCGAGGTCTATCTGCCGCCGGAGGCCGCGGCCGCGGTGAGCGAGGCACGCCCTGAGGGAAGAGACCTGGGCGACTTGCGGGACCAGCTGCGCCGGGCGGTCGAGGCCGAGAACTTCGAGCTGGCGGCCGAGCTGCGGGATCGGATTCGGGTGCTGGATGAGCATTGACCTGAGCCTGCTGCCGGACGGCGGGATTTCCTGGGCGGACGCCAGCGGCCCTGACGGGCACATCGTGCTGTCCACGCGGATCCGCCTCGCCCGGAATCTCCAGGGGATGGCCTTCACCACCCGGGCGCGGGACGACGATCGGGAGCGCATCCGCGAGCAGGTGGTTAGTGCCAGCCGGGAGAGCAGGAGTCTCCCCGACGCCGCCGTGTTCCCGGTGGAGGGGTTGGACCGGGCCGACCGGCAACTGCTGTACGAGCGGCACCTCATCTCCAAGGAGCTGGCCGGCCTCGAGGCGGCGGGCGCGGCGCGCCCCGGCGCCGCGCTGGTGCTGGGCGGTGATCTGGGCGTGATGGTGAACGAAGAAGACCATCTGCGCATGCAGAGCCTGCATTCCGGGTTCGCGCTGCAACCCGCCTACGCGGCCCTGGAGCGGCTCGATGCCGAGCTGGGCGCGCGACTGCCCTTCGCCTTCCATCCGGAGTTTGGTTACCTTACCGCGTGTCCGACGAACGCGGGGACGGGGCTCCGCGCGTCGGTGCTGATCCACCTGCCGGGCCTCGTGCTCACCAAAGAGATCGCCAAGGTCCTCCAGGGCCTCTCGCAAGTGGGGTTGACCTTCCGCGGCTTGTACGGCGAGGGCAGCGAGGTGGTGGGCAATTTCTTCCAGCTGTCGAACCAGACCACGCTGGGGAAGTCCGAGGACGAGCTGCTGGACCACCTCGGCAAAATCGTGCGGCAGGTGATCGAGTATGAAGAGCAGGCCCGCCGGGTGCTGCTCCGCGACGCCCCCAGTGTGATCGAGGACAAGGTCTGGCGGGCCTACGGCCTCCTGCGGTACGCGCGCAGCCTGTCCTTCGAGGAGACCATGAACCTCCTGAGCGGCGTGCGCCTCGGGGTCGGCCTGAACTTGATCGCCGATCTCGGGGTATACACGCTCAACAAGTTGATGATCTTCGCGCAGCCGGCGCACCTGGCGTACGTCGCCGGCCGTGCGCTGGCGGATCCGGACCTGGCGATTGCGCGCGCGACGTTCGTGCGCCGGTCTTTGGAAGAGGAAGCGGGGCGGACGCGGCCCCAGGCGCATTGACCCCTACCACCAGGGTAAGATGAACGGCTACAACTTCACCGATCGCGTGCGAAAGGTCCTGCAGATGGCGCGGGAGGAAGCCGCGCGGCTGCACCACGAGTACGTCGGCACCGAGCATATCCTGCTGGGCCTGATCCGGGAGGGCGAGGGGGTCGCGGCCGCGGTGCTGACCAACCTGAATGTGGACCTCGAGGAGATCCAGCAGAAAATCGAGGAAACGGTCAAGAAGGGGAAAGCGCCGGCCGCCGCCGGCCCCGATCTGCCGTACACCTCGCGGGCCAAGAAAGTCCTCGAGCTCGCCATGAGCGAGGCGCGCGAGCTCAATCATTCGTACGTGGGGACCGAGCACCTCCTGCTGGGCCTGCTGCGCGAGGAGAAGGGGATCGCCGCCCAGGTGTTGACGGACGCGGGCGTGAACCTGGAGCAGGCCAGGGCGGAAACGCTCCGGCTGCTGGGGAGCGACATGCCGGCGGCCGCCAAGGGCCAGTCCGGACAGGCCCCGCCCCGGTCGGAGAAGAAGTCCAAGACGCCGGCCCTGGATCACTTTTGCCGCGATCTCACGGCCCTGGCCGGGGAAGGCCAGTTGGATCCCACCATCGGCCGGGAGAAGGAAATCGAGCGGGTCATCGAGGTGCTGTCGCGCCGGAAGAAGAACAACCCGGTGCTGATCGGCGAGGCGGGCGTCGGCAAGACCGCCATCGTGGAGGGTCTGGCCCAGCTGATCGCCTCGGGCAACTGCCCGGAAGCGCTGCGCAGCCACCGGGTGCTGGCGCTGGACATGGCGGCGGTGATCGCCGGTACCAAGTACCGGGGCCAGTTCGAGGAGCGCCTCAAGGCGGTGATGAACGAGATCGCGCAGAACCGCAACGTGGTGCTGTTCATCGACGAGCTGCACACGCTGGTGGGCGCCGGGGCCGCCGAGGGCGCCATTGACGCCTCGAACATGCTCAAGCCCGCCCTGGCCCGGGGCGAGCTGCAATGCGTCGGGGCCTCCACGCTCAATGAATACCGCAAGTACATCGAGAAGGACGGGGCCCTGGAGCGCCGCTTTCAGACGGTCATCGTGGATCCGCCCACCGTGGAGGAAACCATCGAGATCCTGAAGGGCCTTCGGCAGCGCTACGAAGACCACCACCACGTCCTGATCCCGGATGCCACGCTGGACGGCGCGGCGCACCTGTCCGAGCGCTACATCACGGACCGGTTCCTGCCGGACAAGGCGATTGACGTCATTGATGAGGCCTCCGCCCGGGCGCGGCTGGCGGCCCAGGCGCCGCCACCGGACGTGGCCCGCCTCAAGGAGCAGCTCGAAGGGATCAACCGCGAGAAGGAAGGCGCCGTCCGGGACCAGAACTTCGAGCGGGCCGCCGCGCTGCGGGACGAGGAGCGTGAGCTCCAGTCCAACATCCGACGCCGGCAAGAGGAATGGGAGCGGGAACGCCAGACCCACCGGCCCACCATCAGCGAAGACGACGTGGCCTTCATCGTCTCGCGCTGGACCGGCATCCCGGTGACCCGCCTGCAAGAGGCGGAAACCCAGCGCCTCCTGCGCATGGAAGAAGAAATCCACAAGGCCGTCGTGGGACAGGAGCAGGCGATCGAAGCGATCTCCCGGGCCATCCGGCGCTCCCGCGCCGGGCTCAAAGACCCCCGCCGGCCCATCGGCTGCTTCGTGTTCAGCGGCCCCACCGGCGTGGGGAAGACGGAGCTGGCTCGCGCGCTCGCCCGCTTCCTGTTCGCCGACGAACAGGCATTGATCCGGGTGGACATGTCCGAATACATGGAGAAGTTCAGCGTGAGCCGCCTGATCGGCGCGCCACCGGGATACGTAGGCTACGAAGACTCCGGCGTGCTCACCAAGGCCGTCCGGCGCAAACCCTACTCGGTGGTGCTGCTCGACGAAATCGAGAAGGCCCACCAGGACGTGTTCAACATTCTGCTTCAAGTCCTGGACGAAGGCCGGCTGACGGACAACTACGGCCGCGTCATCGATTTCAAGAACACCGTGGTGATCATGACGTCCAACGTGGGGGCGCGGGAGATCACCCGTTCCAAGCCCCTGGGCTTCGAGCAGCCGGACGGCCGCGTGACGTTCGATCGCATGTCGGAGAAGGTGAAAGACGAGATCAACAAGGTCTTCAATCCCGAGTTCCTGAACCGGCTGGACGACATCATCGTCTTCCACCCGTTGGACCGGCAGCACATCGCCCAGATCGTGGGCATCCTGTTCGCGGAAGTGGAGTCCCGCCTGGCGGACGAGCGGCTCACGCTGCGCCGGACCGAAGCGGCCACCCTGTTCCTGGTCGAGCACGGCTACGACGAGCACTTCGGGGCGCGTCCGCTCAAGCGGGCGATCCAGCGCTACGTCGAAGACCCGCTGTCGGACAAGATCCTGCTGGGCGAGTTCTCCGCCGGCGATGAAATCGAGGTGGACGTGAGCCCTGAAAAAGACAAGCTGGTCTTCCGGGCCCTGTCGGGCACCAAGGCGAAGGGGTAGTGCCGGTCCTCCGCCGGGTCTCGCTCACGGCACTGCTCGGCGTCGTCGCATCGGTCGGGCAGGCGCAGATCCGTCCGGACGAGACCACGGTGCTCGATAGCATCGCGGTCCTGGGAAACACGCGGGTTCCCACGCCTACCGTCGTGGCCACCGCCGGCATCCCCACCGGCCGGCCGGTCTCCTACCGCGATATCCAGCGCGGGCTCCAGGCCCTCTACGCCACCGGACAATACGAGGATATCCGGGTGCTCCAGGGCACCGTCGACGGGCGGGAAGTGCTCCAGATCGAGCTGTTGGAGTACCCGCTGCTGTCCGGCTGGAGTGTGCGGGGGGTGGAAAAGCTTTCGGAAGGCTCGGTTCGGGATCGCATCAAGATGATCCCGCTCAGGCCCTACGATCCCGCCGCGGTGGAACGGGCCCGGGCCAGCATCGACTCGCTGTACCGGAAACGCGGGTACTATCTGGCGTCGGTCGAGGTGCGGAAAGTGGATCAACCCGACGGCTCGGTGCGCACCGTGTACGAGATCGACGAAGGGCGGCGCGTCGCGATCAGTCAGATCATCATCAACGGGAACCGGCGGTACTCCGCGGAGCAGATCGCGGGCCACATGAAGACCGGGGCGGAAGGCTTCTTCTGGTTCCGGCGTGGTGAATACAACGAAGACAACCTCGACGCCGACATCCGCGAGCAGTTGCCGGCTTTTTACGGGCAGCGGGGCATGGTGGACTTCCGGGTGGTGCGGGACTCCCTCCTCGTGGCCGAGGGCACCGGCAAAGCGACCCTGGTGCTGGACGTGGAGGAGGGCCCGCAGTACCGGGTCGGCTCGTTCGAGATCATCGGGAACCGCCAGGTCCCCACCGCGCAGCTCCAGCTGTACTACCCGTTCGCCGACACGACGACCGGCGGGTTCCTGGGCCTGGGCGGCAGCAGCGGCCCGCTGCTGTTCGACGAGAAGCAGTGGGAGGACGCCACCCAGAACGTCCGCACGCTGTACTACAACCAGGGGTACATCTACGCCGACGTGCGGCCGGTGCTGACGCGCCGGGCCACGCCGGACAGCCAGCCGGTCCTGGATCTTCGGTGGCAGATCGTCGAGGGTACGCCGGCCATCGTGAACAAGATCGCGATCAAGGGCAACACCATCACCCACGAGGACGTGGTCCGGCGGGCCATCCTGATGGTGCCGGGCGACGTGTTCCGGCAGCAGGCCCTGATCCAATCGTATCAGAACATCACCAATCTGGGGTTCTTCGAGCAGCCCGTGCCGCCGCCCACGTACGAGCAGGCCAACGAGCAGGGCGACGTCAACGTGATCTTCGAGGTCAAGGAACGGCGCACCGGCAATGTGAACTTCGGCGCCTCGCTGGGGCAGGGCACCGGCGTGGGCGGGTTCATCGGCCTGGACGAGAAGAATCTCTTTGGGCGGGCCAAACAGGTGGCCCTGCAATGGCAGTTCGGCCAGAACATCAACGACTTCAACATCTCGTATACCGACCCGGCCTTCCGGGGGAGCCTCACGTCAGCCACGGTGAGCCTCCACAGCTCGCGCCTGCGATATACCATCGCCGATCTCGGGCGGTACCGGACCCGCGGCGTGTCGCTCCAGCTGGGCTTTCCGCTGATGGGATCGCGATACACCCGCATCTACCCATCCTACACGCTGGAGCAGAACCAGCTCGAGTCCGAGACGCTGTCCAGCGCGTTCTTCTGCCGGAACTGCATCCTGTCGGCGGTGGGATTGAACCTGGTGCGGGATACCCGGGTGGAAATGCCGTTCGCCACCGGGGGCGTCATGCACCAGGTGCAGCTCACCCAGGCCGGCGGCGCCCTGGGCGGGAGCGGCAATTTCCGGCGGGCGAACTTCGAGGGCCGGTGGTACGTCCCACTAGCCGAGCTGGGCGGCGCCAGCCCCACCAGCAGCCCGCTCAAGGTGGTCCTGGGGCTGACGGCCAAGACCGGGCTGGTGTGGGGCGACGTCGGACCCAATTTCCGCCAGCTGTTCACGCTGGGCGGGACGCAGTTCGGCATACCCCTGCGCGGCTATGACGAATTCTCCATCACGCCGCAGGGCTTCGATCCCAACGCCCGTACGTTCAGCGCGACGTCGGGCCCCCAGGCATTTGGCCGGGCGTACTTCGCCGGAACCACGGAGTTGGGTCTCCGCGTCAGCCAGGCGCTCTACGCCAACATCTTCGCGGACGCGGGCAACCTGTGGGCTTCGCCCGCGCAGTTCAATCCCACGCGGCTGTTCCGCGGCGCGGGGGTCGGCGTCAGCGTGATTTCCCCGCTCGGGCCGCTGGGGCTCGATTATGCCTACGGGTTCGACCGCACGGACCCGTCCGGCAATCCCAAGCCCGGCTGGAAGTTCCACTTCAAACTCGGCAACTTTTTCTGATCCCCGGGGCCAAAGCACCCGATCCTTTTTCCGTGTACCTGGAGCGAATCATGTCACGTTGGGCTCTACCGGCCCTGGCAGTCCTGGTGGTCGTGGGACTTGCGGCGGCGCCGCGCCAGCAGGCCTCCATTCGGATCGGCTTCGTGAACTCCCAAACGATCCTGCAGCAAACACCCGGCTACGCGTCGGCGGAATCCACCTACACCAAAGAGTTCGAGGGCTTCCAGGGTGAGATAGTCCGGATGAGACAGCGCTTCGACTCCACCGTGGCCGCGTACCAGCAGAGCTCGGTCGGGCTGTCCGCCTCGCAGCGGCAGGCCAAGGAAGCCGAGATTCGCCGCCTCCAGCAGCAGGTGGAACAGCGCTCCAACGAGTTGACCCAGCGGGCCAGGGAACGCGAGCGGGAGCTGGTTCAGCCACTGGAGGACCGGGTCAAGGCGGTGATCGAGGGTATCCGGGCAGAGCGCAACATCAGCATCATGTTCGACGTCGCGGCGCCGGGCAGCGGCATCATCGCCGCCGATCAGTCCCTGGACATGACCACGCTGGTGGTCCAGCGGTTGAAGCTCGGCCAGCAGCAGTAGCCATGCCGCTCACCGCCGGCGCGGTGGCTCGCCTGGTGCACGGCGAGCTCATCGGGCTGGAACATGTGGAGCTCGTCGGGGTCGCCCCGCTGGACCGCGCGGGGCCCGGCCAGCTCGCGTTTCTTGCCTCCTCCAGACACCTCTCCTACCTTCGCGGCTCCGGCGCGGGCGCGGTGCTGATGACGCCTGAGTTCCGCGCCCTGGCGGCGGGCCCGGCTACCCGCATCGTGGTGCCCGACGCGCACCGGGCGTTGCGGGCGGTGATGGCGGCGATGTATCCGGAGCCGAGCCCGGTCTGGGGGGTGCATCCCAGCGCCCGCGTGGGCCGGGGCACCCGGTGGGAGGGCCGAATCGCCGTCGGGCCCCAGGCCACCATCGGAGCCGGCGTGCTGCTGGGAGCGGATTGCGTGGTGGCAGGCGGCGCGGTGGTCGGGGATGGCGTCCGGCTTGGGAGTCGGTGCCGGGTGAGCGAGCACGCGGTGTTGCATGCCGGCACGGCGGTGGGCGATCGGGTCGTGATCCATGCGGGAGCGCGTGTGGGTGGCCAGGGATTCCGCTTTACGACCACCGGCAACAGGGCCGAGCGGCTGCCCCATGTGGGCCGGTGCGTGCTGGGCGATGACGTCGAGGTTGGCGCCAACGCCACGATTGACCGGGGCAGCGTGGGGGACACCGTGGTGGGAGCCGGGACCAAGATTGACAATCTGGTGCAGGTGGCCCACAACGTGCGGATCGGCAGCCGGTGCGTCATCATGGCGCAGGTCGGCATCGCGGGCAGCACCGTGATCGAAGACGACGTGATCCTGGCGGGACAGGCCGGACTGGCGGGCCACCTCACGGTGCACCAGGGCGCCAGGGTCGCCGCGCAGGGCGGCGTCATCGGCGACGTGCCGGCGGGCGCCACCGTGTCGGGCTACCCCGCACGGAATCACCGGGACGTGCTGCGCCAGAGTGCCGCCCTGCGCCGGCTCACCCCTCTGGTCCAACGATTGGAGCGCATCGCGCACCATGACGCCAACCCCTAGGCGTTCGATCGCCGGGTCCGCGGAGATCTCCGGCACCGGGATTCACACCGGGGCCAAGACCACGTTGACCTTCCGGCCGGCGGCGGCCGGGGAGGGCGTCGCGTTCCGGCGGACCGATCTCTCCGGCCAGCCCCGGATTCCCGCCCTGGCCGACAACGTCACCAGCGTCGAGCGCCGCACGGTCCTGGAGGCCGGCGAGGCGACCGTGAGCACCGTCGAACACGTGCTGGCGGCGGTGGCGGCCCACGGCCTGGACGACCTGCTCATTGACCTCGACGGCCCGGAACCGCCCAACGGGGACGGAAGCGCCCAATCGTTTTTTGAGGCGCTGGCCAAGGCGGGCATCGCCGAGCATGGCGGCAGCGCGCCCGGCGTGAGCCTGTCCGCGCCGCTCACGGTCCGGGAAGGCGACGCCACCTACGTCGTCGCGCCGCGCCAGGGCCTGCGACTCACCGTCACCATCGAGTGGCCGCACCCGCTGATCGGACGCCAGTCCGGCTGCTACGACATCAACCCGGAGGGTTTCGCGGCGGAGTTGGCGCGGGCGCGCACGTTCGGCTTCATCGCCGAGGCCGAGGCCCTGAAGGCCAAGGGCCTGGGACGGGGCGCGGCGAAGGATGGCGCCATCCTGCTCTCCGAGTCCGGCGTGGTCGGCACCAAGCTGCGCTGGCCCGACGAGTTCGTCCGGCACAAGGCCGCCGACCTGCTCGGCGACCTCGCGCTGCTCGGCGGCCGGCTCGGCGCCGAGGTGGTCGCCTTCCGGCCTTCGCACCAGGGAAACGTGGCGCTGGTGCGCGCGCTCCGGCGCGTGACCTCCCTCACCGCGCCGCCCACCATGGACATCGAGGGCATTCTGGGCGTCCTACCGCACCGCTATCCCATGCTGCTGGTGGATCGGATCGTGGAGGTGCAGGGCCAGGAGCGGATCGTGGGCATCAAGAACGTCACCTTCAACGAACCGTTCTTCCAGGGCCATTTCCCCGGGCATCCCATCATGCCGGGCGTGCTGATTGTGGAAGCGATGGCCCAGGTGGGCGGGCTCTTGCTGATGGGCGCGGTGGAGCACCCGGAGACGAAGATCGTGTACTTCATGTCGCTCGACAACGTGAAGTTCCGCAAACCGGTGGTCCCGGGCGACCAGGTCCGCTTCGAGCTGGAAATGGTCCAGTTCCGCGGGCGCACCTGCCGCATGCGAGGCACGGGCTACGTGGACGGCCAGGTGGTCGCCGAAGCGGAAATGATGGCGCGCGTCATGGATCGATGACCGCGCGTATCCACCCCACGGCGATCGTGGACCCGGGGACGGTGCTGGGGCCCGACGTGGTCGTGGGCCCGTATGGCATCATCGGCCCGGGCGTCCGGATCGGCGCGGGCACGACCATCGGGCCACACGCGGTGATCCAGCAGGACACCACCCTGGGCGCCGGCTGCGCGATCGGCGCGGGCGTGGTGCTGGGCGCCGATCCGCAAGACCTCAAGTACCGCGGCGAGGCCACCTCGCTCGAGATCGGCGACGAGACCCGCATTCGGGAATACGCGACCCTGCATCGTGGCACGGCGGCGACCGGCCGAACCGTGGTGGGGCAACGCTGCTACCTCATGGCCTACGTGCACGTCGCCCACGACTGCGTGGTCGAGGACGACGTCGTGATCGCCAACGCCGTGCAGCTGGCGGGCCACGTGCACGTGGAAGCCAACGCCACCATTGGCGGCCTCGCTCCCATCCACCAGTTCGTGCGAATCGGGCGGTTCGCGCTCGTGGGCGGCGGCTCGCGAGTTCCGCAGGACGTGCCACCGTTCACCCGCGCTGCGGGCAACCCCATGCGGTTGTACGGCATCAATTCGCTCGCATTGGTCCGCGCCGGTTTTCCGCCTGAGGTGCGCGCCGCGTTGAAGCACGCGTACCGGCTGCTGTTCAATTCCCATCTGAGCCTCGGCCAGGCAGCCGAGCGGCTTCGACTGGAGAGCGGCGACGTGCCGGAGGTGATGCGGATGGTGGATTTCGTGGTGAGCTCCCAGCGGGGCGTTCTGGTGTGACGACGACCGGGGCGCTCCGGGTGTGCGTCTCCGCCGGAGAGCCGTCGGGAGACCGCCACGCCGCCGCGCTCCTTCAGGCGCTCCAGGAGCGGCGGCCCGACGTGCAGGTCGAAGGTGTGGGCGGTGAGCGCATGGCGGCCGCCGGCGCCAGCCTTCTCGAACGGATCGAGTCCCTCTCGGCCATGGGATTCGCCGAACCGCTGACGCGGCTGGTGGCGCACGCGTCGGTGCTCCGGCGCCTGCGTACCCGGTTCTTGGAGCGCCAATACGACCTCGTCATCCTGGTGGACTATCCGGGATTCAACCTCCAGGTGGCCCGAGCCGCAGCGGCCGCCAACATCCCCACGCTCTACTATGTCGCGCCTCAGGCATGGGCCTGGGGGCTGGGGCGCGCGGACCGACTGCGCCGCACGGTGCAGGGGCTGGCGGTGATTCTGCCGTTCGAAGAGGCGTTCTTTCGGTCACGCGGGGTGCCTGCCAGGTTCGTAGGGCATCCCCTGATGGACGTTCCGTATCCGGGACGGGCGGCGGCGCGCGCGGCGCTCGGCCTGAACGCCGCGTCCCAGGTGCTCGCCCTGGTTCCCGGTAGCCGGCCCTCCGAAGTGCGCCGCCTCTGGCCCGTGATGCGGGGGGCGGCGCGGCGGCTGCGCACGATGCGGCCCGGGCTCGAGGTCGTGGTCGCGGCCGTTTCCGGGTGCGAGTACCCGGGGTCGGACGAGTTTTGCCTGTCACGGGCCGGGGCAAACGACGCCCTGGCGGCGGCCGACTGCGCTCTGTGCAAGGCCGGCACCGCCACTCTCGAGGCCGCCCTGGTGGGCGTGCCCAGCGTCGTCGTGTACCGGACCGATCCGTGGTCCTACTTGGTGGCGCGCCGCGTCGCCCGGGTGCCATTCGTGGGCCTGGTGAACCTGCTGGCCGGCCGGGCCGTGGTGCCGGAGTTGATCCAGCGCGACGCCCGCGTGGAGCCCATCGTGGGGGCCACGTTGCCGCTCCTGGATCCCAATGGAGCGGCGGCGCGGGTGCAGCGCGCCACCTACGAACGCATCCGTATGCAGCTGGGCGGCCCCGGCGCCGCCCGGCGCACGGCGGCCTGGGCCCTCGAGCTGGTAGCGTGATCGGCCAGATTCTCCGAGCACTCGCGGCAACCTGGCGGTTTGAGATCGTCGGCGAAGAACACCTCGCCGGCTTCTGGCCGGGTCGGCGGCCCGTGATCTGGGCGATGTGGCATGGGCACTTTCTCCCGCTGCTCTGGCTGCACCGATACGGCGGGACCACGCTGCTGCTCAGCCGCCACCAGGACGCCGACGCCCTCGCCCGGGTCGCGACGCACTTGGGCTACCGTACGCTCCGCGGCTCGTCCACCCGTGGCGGCGCGTTCGCCTTGCTGGGCCTGATTCGCTCGCTCCGGCGCGGCGATCAAGTGGCGATCGCGGCCGATGGACCCCGCGGACCGCGGGAGCAAGCCAAGCCCGGCGCCGTGGCGGCCGCCGGGCGCACCGGCGCCCCCATCATCCCGGTCGCGGTGTCCGCCCGCCCCGCCTGGCGGCTGGGCTCCTGGGATGGATTCCTGGTGCCGGCCCCGTGGGCCCGCGTCCGGGTGGCGTATGGCGCCCCATTTTCCGTCCCGCCCCCTGCCAGGCGCGATCTGACACCCGGCGCCGGTCACCTGCAGGCGCGCCTCGAGCAGGTGGCGCGGCGCGCGGCTGGGTGATGCGAACCCACGACGCGGTCCGCTGGCTCTGGTCCGCCACGACCGCGCCCGCACGACTCGCTCGGGCCTCGTTGGTCCCCGCCGCGGCGACGTACTCGGGCTGGGCGAGGGTCCGAGCCAAAGCATACCGGCATGGGCTGTTGTCCAGCGTCGACGTGGAGGTTCCCACGATCGCCGTGGGCAACCTGAGCGTGGGGGGAACCGGTAAGACGCCGATGGCCAGCTGGATCGCGGCCCAGTGCGCGCGCCGTGGCCTGACTCCGGGGATCGTGTTGCGTGGATACGGCGGCGATGAGGGCCAGGTCCACCGCGAGCGCGTGCCCGGGGCCGTCGTGGTGGAGGGACGGGATCGGCCGCGCGCCGCCCGCGAGGCCATCCGCCTGGGAGCCCGCGCCATCGTGCTCGATGACGGATTCCAGCGCCTCGATCTACGCCGGGATCTCAACCTGCTGCTGGCAAGCGCCGAGGAGTCCGACCACACCGCCCGGTGGACGCTGCCGGCCGGCCCCTGGCGGGAGCCTTGGAGCGCTATTCGACGGGCCGACCTCGTCGTGGTCACTCGAAAGCGGCAGGGCCCTGAGGGTGCCCGCCGACTCGTCCAGCGAATCACCTCGTTGGGCTTTCCACCCGCGCGGATCGCGGTGGCGCGGCTCGATCTTGCCTCGCTGACGACGCTCGAGGCCGCCCGCCCGATCGACCTCGCCTCGCTCCGAGCTGCTCGGGTGCTGGCGCTCAGTGGCGTGGCGGACCCGGACAGTTTCGCCCACCAGCTGGCCCAACTCGGCGCCATCGTGCGGCCGGCGACGCACGCCGACCACCACTCTTACACGGCTGGGGATGTGGAGCGGCTATTTTCAGCTGCCTCCGGGGTCGACTACGTCGTCATGACGCACAAGGACGCCGTCAAGCTGCGAGGGCTGTGGCCCGCCGCGGGACCGCCGACGTTGGTGGCTCACCTGGAGCTCGGCTGGGAGGCGGGAGGCGACCTCGTTTCGGACCAGATAACTAATTTGTTGACAAGACATTACCCTCCGGTCATGTATTAAGGCCCAAAGAGCAGGCTAGAACCTTACGGTCATGGCTACAACCGCCAATTCCGAGCAGGCCCCCACCAGCGCCAGCCAGGTCATCGGACGCGACAAGGACCCGTTCCTGGCGGAGGAGAACCCGTTCGAGGCCATGATGGCCCGCTTCGACCACGCCGCCCAGCTCCTGGCGCTCGATCCGGGACTCTACCGGGTGCTGCGGCAGCCCGAGAAGCAGCTCATCGTGTCCGTCCCGATTCAGCGGGACAATGGTGAGATCGACGTGTTCACCGGATATCGCGTGCTCCACAATACCTCTCGCGGCCCGGCCAAAGGCGGCATCCGGTTTGATAAGCACGTGACGCTGGACGAGGTCAAGGCCCTGGCCGCGTGGATGACCTGGAAGTGCGCGGTGGTCAACATCCCGTTCGGCGGCGCCAAGGGGGGCGTGGTGTGCGATCCGAGCACGCTGTCCATCAACGAGCTGGAGCGCATCACCCGCCGCTACACCTCAGCCCTCATGGACATCTTCGGCCCCGAGTCGGACATTCCCGCGCCGGACGTCAACACCAACGAGCGCGTGATGGCGTGGATCATGGATACCTACTCCATGCACCGGCGCCACTCGGTGACCGCCGTCGTCACCGGGAAGCCCGTCGAAATGGGTGGCTCATTGGGACGTCGCGAGGCCACCGGCCGCGGCTGCATGATCGCGACGCGGGAGGCCCTGAAGCACCGGGGGCTGCCGCTCAAGGGCGCCAAGGTGGCGGTGCAGGGGTTCGGCAACGTGGGCTCGATCGCCGCCCTGCTGATGGAGCAGGAAGGCGTGAAGGTGGTGGCGGTGAGCGACGTTTCCACCGCCATCTACAACGGCCAGGGGATCCCGGTCGCCGACGCGATGCAGTGGGTCCGCGAGCACCGTTATCTGTCGGGGTACCCGGGCGCCGAGACCATCCGCCCGGAGGAGCTTCTCACGCTGGACGTGGACGTGCTGCTGCCCGCGGCGGTGGAGAACGCGATCACCCGCAAGAACGCCCCGCACATCACCGCGAAGGTGATCTGCGAGGGGGCCAACGGACCCACCACGCCGGGGGCGGACAAGATCCTCGAGGAAAAGGGCGTGTTCGTCATTCCGGACATCCTGGCCAACGCCGGCGGCGTGACCGTGAGCTACTTCGAGTGGGTGCAGGACCGGGCCGCGTACTTCTGGGACGAGCCGACCGTGAACCAGCGGCTGGAGCAGATCCTCACGCGTTCCTTCCTGGATGTCCTGTCGGTGGCGCAGCGTCACGGCGTCAACATGCGGATCGCGGCGTACATGCTCGCGATAGAGCGGGTGGCCGCGGTGCATCGGCTGCGCGGCCTCTATGCGTGATGGTGCTGCATATCGTCGCGGTGGGCCGGGTGTCGGACCCCGCGCTGCGGGCCGCCTGCGCCGACTACGCCACCCGGGTGCGCCGAGTCTGGGACCTCGAGATCCGCGAAGTCCGGTCTCCCGCCGGCCGCTTCTCCGCTTCGGAGCGGCGTCGCCGGGAAGGGGAGCGCCTGTTGGAGGCGCTGCCCCCGAGCGTTCCCGCGGTGGCTTTGACGCCGAACGGGCGCATCGACACCAGCGATGGGTTCGCCCGCCGGCTGGCCGGGTGGCAGGCCAGGGGCCGGGACATCGCGTTCGTCCTTGGTGGAGCCGATGGGCTCGATCCGCAAGTGATCCGGCGCTGTGAGCTGGCGCTGAGCCTGTCCCCCCTGACGTTCCCTCACGAGCTCGCCCGCTTGATCCTGCTCGAGCAGGTGTACCGCGGCTCCACCATCCTGCGCGGCACACCGTACCACCGCGGCCAGTGAACGGTTCGCCCCCCAACCTCGAGTTCGAGCCGACGCCCATCGGCGGCTGGCTCCCGGCCGATCCAGGCCGGGTCGCCGCGGCACGCGCCATGCGTCTCGACCCGAACCTGCGGCCCGCGTTTCTGGCACAGGGAGCGGCGGAAGCCAACCTCGACCGCCTGTTCAGTGGCGCGGTCTGCGTCACCACCGGCCAGCAGCCCGGTTTGTTCACCGGGCCCCTGTTCACCATCCACAAGGCCCTCACCGCCGCGGCCCTGGCCCGCGAGGCCGCCGTTCGCTTGCGCCATCCCGTGGTGCCCGTGTTCTGGGTGGCCGGCGACGACCACGATTTCGCGGAAGGCAACCACGCGCACGTGTTGACCGCGTCCAACGACGTGGAGCCCCTGCTGCTCCGCGAACGCGAGGCATCCGCCCCGCTGACGCCGCTGTATCGGGAGCCGGTAGGGAGCGACATCACCCGCCTGCTCGACGCGCTGCGCGCCAAGCTGCCGGAGACCGAGTTCCGGCCGGCGGTGCTGGAGTGGCTGGAGCGTCATTACCGGACCGACACCGATCTGGCGAGTGCGTTCGCCCACGCCCTGAGCGAGCTGTTGGGACCGCTGGGCGTGGTCGTGTTGCAGCCCACCCATGCCGCCGCCAAGCGGGCCATGGCGCCGTGGTTGCTGCGCGTGCTGGAGGCGTCGTCCCCCCTCAACGACGCGTTGGTCGCGACCGCGCAGGACCTCCAGCGCGCCGGGCGTCCGGCGCCGGTGACCGTGGGCGACGGCGCGACCATGGTCATGATCGAGGGACCGCTGGGCCGGGACCGGTTGCTGCTCGACGGCAACGCCTACGTTGCCCGCCGCGCGGGCGAGCGGTGGACCCCGGACGCGCTGGCGCGGTTGGCCGCGGACGACCCCCAGCGCCTCTCGCCCAACGTCCTGGCCCGTCCGGCGGTCGAGGCGGGCATCCTGCCGACCATCGCCTACGTGGCGGGTCCGGGGGAACTGGCCTACCTGCCACAGACGGCACCCGTGTACCGGGCGCTGGGCGTGCCGGCGCAGGGCGTGGCGCCGCGCTGGTCGGGCCGCGTGGTTGAGGGCCGCGTCCGTAAGGTGCTGGAGAAGTTCGGTATCGCGGCCGAGGCGTTGAGCCAGCCAGAAGGGCAGCTGGAAGCCACGCTCGTGGCGGGTGACCTGCCACCTGCCGCACGCGAGGCGATCGTCGCACTCCGGACGGCGTTGGCAACCGAATATCAGCGCCTGGCCGAGGCCGCCGTCGTCGTGGATCCGACGCTCCGAAAACCGGTGGATTCCGCCAGGAACGCCGCGCAGGGCGCCGTGGCGGAGATCGAGAAGCGGCTGGTGGGCCACCTCAAGAAACAGAACGACATCCTGCTCCAGCAGCTGGACAAGGCGCGGCGGAATCTGTTCCCCCTGGGCCGCCCGCAGGAACGGGTGTTGAACGTGAGCACCTACACCGTGCGGTATGGGCCCGGCTTCCTCGAGGCGGCGGCGGCGGCGTGTACGCCGCACACGCCAACCCTTGAATCCCTCTCGGATTCCGCCTAGTATCACCCGATATGTTCTGGGTGATCGGCTTTCTCGTCCTGCTGGTCGCGCTGCTCATCCCCATCCTCGCGATTGTGCTCGACGCTCCGGCCCTGCGCCACCTGCTGGATCGCCGCTTCGGAACCGCGGACATGCGGGAGCTCAGGGACCTGGCCGGCAAGGTGACCCGCCTGGAAGACGACCTCGACGATCTGGGCCGGTCGGTGCAGAACCTGAGCGAGGAAACCCAGTTCCTGCGACAGCTCCTGGAGAATCCGGAACAGCGGCCAGCGCCCAAGTCGATAACGCCGCCCAAGCCCTGAGCCGATGCCCCCGTCCACGGGGCGCCTAGCCGGTCGGGTCGCCGCCGGCATCGTCGTCGCCCGCATCCTGGGGTTCGTCCGGGAGCGGTTCTTCGCCCACTACTTCGGCAACGGACCCGCGGCCGACGCCTTCCGCGCCGCGCTCAGAATCCCCAACGCCATCCGCAATCTGCTGGGGGAAGGGACGCTGGCGGCGTCCTTCATTCCCGTCTATGCCACCCTCCTTCAGCGCGAGGGGCAGGAGGCGAGCCGCCGCCTGGCCGGCGTGGTAGCCTCCCTGTTGATCCTGCTCACCGCCGCGGCCGCCCTGGTGGGGATGGTGCTGGCGCCGGTCATTACCGACGTGGTCGCGCCGGGGTTCAGCGGGGGCACCAGGGACCTCACCGTCACCCTGGTCGAGATCCTGTTTCCCATGTCGGGCGTGATGATCCTGTCGGCCTGGTGTTTGGGCGTCCTGAACACCCACGGCCGGTTCTTCCTGTCGTATGCCGCCCCGGCCATGTGGAACATCGCCCAGATCGCCACGCTGGTGGCGCTGGGGAGCGCACTCGCCGGCAACCGTCTGGTGATCGCGCTGGCCTGGGGCGCGTTGGCGGGCAGCGTGCTGCAGCTCGCGGTGCAACTCCCCACGACGCTGCGGCTCGTCAAGGGCGTGTACTGGTCAATGAGCCTGGCGGTCCCCGGCGTTCGGACGGTGATGGTGGCCTGGCTTCCGGTGGTGGTCGGGGCCGGCGTGGCCCAGATCTCGAGCATCGTGGACACGCAGCTGGCGTCGCTGCTGGGCGGGGGGGCCGTCGCGGCGCTGGGCTACACCCAGCTGCTCTCGATGCTGCCCCTGTCGCTGTTCGGCGTGAGCATCGCGGCTGCGGCCCTTCCGGACCTGAGCCGCGACGCGGCGGGTGAAGCGGTGGACCGGTTGCGGCAACGTCTGGGCGACGGGATCCGACGGCTCGCGTTCTTCGTGGTGCCGGCGGCGTTCGCCCTGGCCGCCCTGGGCGAGCCCATCGTGGCCGCGATCTTTCAGACCGGCAAGTTCGGGCCGGAAGACACCGCGCTGGTCACCGGGATCCTCGCGGCCTACGCCATCGGCATTCCGGCGCAGGCCTCGGTCAAGCTGCTGGCGTCAGGGTTCTACGCCCAGGGGGACACCCGGACGCCGGTCAAGAACGCGGCCCTGTCGGTGGCCGTCGCCGCGGGCGCGGCCTTTGGATTGATGCAATGGCTGGGACCCGCCGGCATCGCGCTGGGCTCATCGGCCGGCGCGTACCTCAACATGGGGCTCAACTACCGGGGCCTGGTTCGTCGTGTCGGGCGCCCCCTCGCGCCGTCCGAGATCCCGTCGCTCTGGATCTCGATCCTCGGCGCCGCGCTCGGCACCCTGGCCGGCGTGGCGACCGCGCAGGCCGGCTGGGGACCGTGGCCCACGACCATCGCTGCCCTGAGCGCGTTCCTGGTAGCTTACCAGGCGGTAGGGCTGATCCTGCGGCACCCGGATGCCGTGGGACTATGGAGACTCGTCACGCGGCATACGAAGCCATAGCCGTCAGGGCATGACACGCTCGCACCCCCCTGAGTCGCTCGAACGCAAACTCGACACGCTGCCCGACCGGCCCGGCGTGTACCTCTGGAAGGACGCGGCGGGTACCGTGCTCTACGTGGGCAAGGCCAAGAGCCTGCGGCAACGGGTCCGGAGCTACCTCACGGCGGACGCCGAGCACAGTCCCAAGCACCGGCTGCTGCAGAGGCTCATCGCCGACGTGGAAACGATCGTCGTGCCCTCCGAGCCCGGGGCGCTGCTGCTGGAGAACAACCTCATCAAGGAGCACCAGCCGCGTTTCAACATCCAACTGCGGGATGACAAGAGCTATCCATCCATCGCGGTGACCCTGGGGGAGCCGTTTCCGCGGGTGCTGGTGGTGCGCCGCTTGGACCTCGTCGGGGCCCGCTACTTCGGCCCCTACACCGACGTCGCGGTGCTGCGGCGCACCCTGCATGTCATTCGCCGGATCTTCACGGTTCGCTCATGCCACTATGACTTACCTGGGGACGCGCCGGATCGACCCTGTCTGGACTACCACATCCACCGTTGCCTGGCCCCATGCGTCATGTATCAGTCACAGGACGACTACCGGCGCATGATTGACGAGGTGGTGGCCTTCCTCGAAGGCAAGACGGTGGACGTGCGCACCCGGCTGCGGGCCCGCATGGACGACGCCTCCGCGCGCCTGGAGTTCGAACGAGCCGCCGAGATCCGCAACGCGCTTAAGTGGCTGGACCAGCTGGAGCAACCGCAGGTGGTGGAGAAGGTGGGCGGCGGCGATGCCGATGCCGTCGGGTTCGCGCGAGACGGCGACGACGCGGTGGGAGTGGTCCTGCGGATACGGGAGGGGAAGATCGTGGCCCGAGAGCAGCGGTTCCTCCACAACCTGGCCGAAGAGCCGGACGAAGCGGTCTTGAGCGCGTTCCTGGTGCGCTCCTACGTGCTCCTGGAAGCGCGGGCGACGCAGGCGCTCCTCCCGTTTAGGCCGGCCGACTTCGAGGAGCTGACCCAGCTACTGCCCGGCCACGGCTTCGCGGTGCCCCAGCGAGGGCTACGGGCGCGCCTGGTCACCCTGGCCGACCAGAACGCGCGCCACCTGCTGGAGAGCCTGCTCATCGAATCCTTCGTCACCGACGAACGGGCCGAAGACCCCGTGTATGCGCTGGGCCGGGACCTGGGCCTCACGGTCGTACCGCGGGCCATCGCGTGTGTGGACATCTCCACCAATCAGGGCAGGGACACGGTGGGCTCCCTGGTGTGGTTCGAAGCGGGGCGGCCCAAGAAGAGCGAGTATCGCCGCTTCCGCATCAAGGGCGAGGGCCAGCAGGACGACGTCGCGGCGATCCGAGAAGTCTTGTCGCGTTTCACGCGGCGGCGGTTGGATGAGCAGAAACCCATGCCCGACCTGTTCGTCATTGACGGCGGCAAGGGGCAGCTCGGCGCGGCGGCCGCCGAGCTGGCGGAGCAGGGAATCCCCGCCAACATCATCAGCCTGGCGAAGCGCGAGGAAGAAGTGTTCCTGCCGGCGCGTCCCGACAGCCTCCTGCTGCCTCGCCGCTCTCCATCGCTCAAGCTGCTCCAGCGGGTGCGCGACGAGGCGCATCGCTTCGCCATTGACTACAGCCGGGCGCGACGGGCCCGGCGCACGGTGACGTCCCAACTGCTCGACATCCCCGGGGTCGGCCCGCGCCGGCGACGGATGTTGCTCGAGACGTTCGGCAGCCTGGCCGGCGTCCGCCTGGCGACGCCGCAGGAAATCGCCGCGCTCCGGGGGTTCTCTTCAAAGCTGGCCGATCGCGTGCTCGAACATCTCCGAACGGGATAAACCGGTCATGGATTGGACGCTGCATTGCTCCGAATGCCAGACCACCTCCGACCTCGCCGGGCTGCCGACCGTGTGCCCGTCGTGCGGTGCGCCGTGGCTGGTTCGCCTGGCCCGGCGCCCCGATCCCACCATCCGGGACGCCGTGGCCGGCCGTCCCTGGACCATGTGGCGGTACCGGGAATGGCTGCCGCTCCTCCCCGAGGAAGAGCCGGTGTCGCTGGGCGAAGGCGCCACCCCGCTGCTTCGGGCGCCGACGCTCGAGCGGCGGCTGGGGATGCGAGAGGTCTGGGTCAAGGATGAGGGGAAGAACCCCACTGGCTCCTTCAAAGCGCGGGGCCTGGCGGCGGCGGTAACCCGCGCCCGAGCCGGTGGCGCCACACGATTCACTGTTCCGACCGCCGGGAACGCCGGCGTGGCGCTGGCCGCCTACGGGGCGCGCGCGGGAGCCAGCGTGCGGGTGTACGCTCCACGGACCACGCCCGAAACGATTCTCCGGCAAATCCGCGCGTTCGGCGCCGAGCTGATCCTGCTGGATGGGCACATCGGGGACTGCGGCAAGGCGTCCCGCGCCTACGCCCAGGCCTCCGGCGCGTTCGACGTCTCCACCTTGCGAGAGCCCTATCGCATCGAGGGGAAGAAAACGTTGGGCTTGGAGCTGGCGGAGCAACTGGGCTGGCGTCTCCCGAGCGCCATCGTGTATCCGGCCGGCGGGGGCACCGGCGTCATCGGCATGTGGAAGGCATTCGGGGAGCTGCGGGCGGCCCAGTGGCTCGACAGCGAGATCCCGCGCCTGTATTGCGTGCAGTCCTCCGGCTGCGCCCCGGTGGTCAGAGCGTTCGAATCCGGGGCGGACGGCACCGAACCGTGGCCAGACCCCGTCACCGTGGCCGCCGGGCTCAGGGTTCCGGCGCCGCTGGGTGGACGCCTGATGCTCCGGGCCATGCGGGAAACCAACGGCGGCGCCGTCGCCGTCAGCGATGACCAGCTGTGCGCGGCGCAGGGAGAGCTGGCGGCGCGCGAGGCGATTGACGCCTCCCCCGAGGGCGGGGCCACCCTGGCTGCGCTCGAGCATTACGTCGAACGTGGCGAGATTCGGCGGGACGAATCCGTAGTGCTTTTCAACACCGGGGCCGGGTGGCTTTATCGCTAACGACCGGCGATATTTAGAGGTTATGCATGAGGCCCGGCGCATCGCCATCCTGGATCCGTTCGCCGGCATCAGCGGTGACATGCTGCTGGGAGCGCTGGTGGACGCGGGCGTGCATCCGTCGTGGCTCGACACTTTGCCCCGGCGGCTGGGATTCCCTGACGTCGGCGTGGACGTGCGGCCGGTCTCCCGGTGCGGAGTGCACGCCACCAAGGTGGACTTTCGCATTCTGGAAGGCCGCTCCGGGCTAGGCCATCACGGCGCGCAGGTAGGCCAGTTGGTGGACATCGTGCGCCGCGGGCAGGTCGCCGAGGAGGTCAAAGGGCTCGCCGTGCGGGCCTTCGAACTGATCGGGGCGGCGGAGGGCCGGGTACACGGCGTGGCACCCGATCGGGTGCATCTGCACGAGGTGGGTGCGGTGGACGCCGTCCTGGACATCGTGGGAGCCTGCGAGGGGTTTGCGCACCTGGGAGCCGGGGCGGTGTACAATCATCCGGTGGCCATAGGGAGCGGGTGGGTGGAGGCGGCGCACGGCCACCTTCCGGTACCGGCTCCCGCCACCGCGATCCTGCTGGAAGGCGTGGAGCTGGCGCGCGGCGGACCGGTGGATGGCGAGGCCACGACGCCCACGGGCGCCGCGTTGCTCCGCGTCCTGTCGCAGGGGCCACCGCCGGAGCGGTGGCGCCTGGTGGCCTCGGGTTGGGGCGCGGGGATGCGGGACCCCAAGCCGTACCCCAACGCGTTGCGGCTGCTGGTGGCGGACGTCGCCGCCGAGGCGGCGGACGTGGAGGTCATCGCGACGGACCTGGATGATCTCCAGCCAGAGTACCTGGAGCCGCTGCGTGAAGCCCTGTTCGGCGCCGGCGCCCTGGATTGCCTGGTGTGGGCCACGCAGGGGAAGAAGGGACGGGTGGCGCTGCGCCTCGAGGCGCTGGCGCCGCCGGCGGCGGCGGAGGCGGTGATCCAGGCGTTGTTCGCACACTCCACCACGGCCGGCCTGCGCCGCTGGCGAGTGGCTCGCCATACGCTGGCACGTCGCGAGGTGGCGGTGGAGTTGGGCCCGGACGTGCGGGTGCGGGTAAAAGTCACGGAAGCCCCGGATGGGGCCCGGGTGAAACCGGAGTATCAGGACGTCGTGCAGGCGGCGGCGCGGTTGAAGCGGTCCGCGCTCAGTGTGGCGCGCGAAGCCACCCGCCTCGCCGAAGCGGCGCTGGAGAATGGCTCTGGCACGTAGCACACCTTCATACCTGAGAGGGAGCGATCACAGCATGAGGAAGTACGTAGCGTGGCCGGCGGCCGTGCTGCTCCTGGCGGGAGCGGCAAGCGAGACCCCGGCACAGCAGGCGCCGCCGGCGGCGGCGGAGCAATGCGATCTCAAGACGTCGCATTTCGCCGTGAGCCGCGCGGTGCTCTACATCCAGAACGCGTCGAGCGCCGCGGATTCCGCTAAGAAGCAGCAGGCCCTCGACGGGGCGCATCGCTCCCTCATCGAAGCGCTCGAGCAGGGCCAGGTGGACAACCCGGCCGTCTGGTACTTCCTGGGTACGTACTACACGCTCCAGGGAGACGCCATCGGCGCTGACTCTTCCTTCGACAAGGTCGAAGCGATGATGCCCGCCTGCCAGGCGGACGTCCTGCAGAATCGGCAGATCGCCTGGGCCAATGTGGCGAACCGGGGCATCGACGCCATGCGCACCAACGACTACGCCAAGGCGAAGGAGCATTTCGGCACCGCCAACCGCGTCTGGGACCAAGACCCCACCGCGTCCTTCTACCTGGCCACCGTGTTCGCCACCGAGGACCAGGCCGACAGCGCCCTGCATTATTTCAAGGTGGCGGCGCGGATCGCCGAGGGGGATACCGCCCAGACGGAAATCCACGAGAAGTCCACGCAAAACGTGGCTCGGATTTACCAGGTCCTGGAGCAGTGGGACTCGGCGGCGGTGTACTTCAAGGCCTACGTCGGGCTGCGCCCCGACGACATCGAGAGCCAGACCGGCCTGGGCCAGGCCTACATGGCCAGCGGGGACACCGTCAACGCGGTGCGGATCTACGACGCCCTCCTGGCGCAGTCCGCGACGCTGGAGCCCCTGGACGTCTTCCGGATCGGGGTGGCCCTGTTCCGGGCGGACCGGCCCGAACGCGCCGCGGTGGCCTTCGAGGAGGGCCTCAAGAAGAGCCCCCACTATCGGAATGGGTTGTTCAACCTGACCAATGCGTACTTCTCGCTCGCGCAGGCCACGCAGAAGCCGGACTCGGTGAAGCACTGGGCCGGGAAGATGCTGCCGGTGGCCCAGCGGCTGGCGGCGATAGACCCGCTCAACCGGCAGGTGCTGCGGCTGACAGCGGCGGCGCACCAGTTCGTGGGGAACGAGGATTCCACGGACGCGGTGCTCAAGCGGGTCAACGACATGAAGTACGAGCTGGAGGTGCAAGCGGCACAGGCCACCAGCAACGGGTACGAAATCCACGGGACCATCATGGCCATTCAGCCGTCGGCGGTGCAGTCCATCACGGACTCCATCACCCGGGACGAGCAGACCCTGGAGACGCTCAAGAACGTTCCGGCGGCCCAGCGAGCCCAGGCCCAGCGACGGCAGGCGACCGTCCAGGCCAGGGTCACGCGCCTGCGCGCCAGCCTGGAGCGGCTCAAGGGGCCGGTGAACGTACCCGCGATCACGTTCGAGTTCCTGAACGCGGAAGGGAGCGTGGTGGCCACGGAGACCGTGGCGGCCCAGTCCGTCGAGCCGGGCGGCGTGAAGTCGTTCCAGCTCACGCCGGCGGGGCAGGGCGTCGTCGCCTGGCGTTATAAGAGCTAGCCGGGCCCAAGGTTTCCTTGACACGCGGGCGGAGGGTCCGGCATACTCCGCCCGTTCGCGGGCGTAATTCAGGGGTAGAATGCCAGCTTCCCAAGCTGGACGTCGCCGGTTCGAATCCGGTCGCCCGCTCTAGGTCGGACGAGCACGGACGAGCGCAGGCGAGCGCAGGCGAACGCACCTCGCCGCTCGTCTCGGCTCGTCCGGGCTCGCGTGTGCTCGTCCAGGTTTCATGATCCGCGTCGCTTCCGTCTCGCCCGACTCCATCGCCGCCGACCTGGGGCTCGCGCCCGGCACGGAGCTCCTGCACGTCAACGGCCGCGAGTTGACCGACTTCCTGGACTGGGAGTTTCTCGCGGCGGATGAGCAGTTCGTGCTCCTCGCCAAACGTCCGGACGGCGAGATGATCGAGTTCGATATCGAGCGGCCCGAGGGACGCCCCTTCGGCGTCCGGCTCGAGCCGCCTCGGATCCGCCGCTGCGCCAACCACTGCGATTTTTGCTTCGTGGACGGCCTCCCGGAAGGACTCCGGGAGACACTGTACGTGCGCGATGACGATTACCGGCTGTCGTTCCGTTACGGCAACTTCGCCACCCTCACGAATCTCAAGCCGCGAGACGTCCAACGGATCCTGGAGTACCACCTCTCGCCGCTGTACGTCTCGGTGCACGCCACCGACCCGGTGATCCGCCGCCGGATCTTACGAAATCCGCGCGCGCCCGAGATCATCCGCCAGCTCCGGGAGTTCGCCGCCGGGGGCATCCGCTTCCACGCCCAGATCGTGCTGCAACCGGGCGTGAACGACGGGCCGGTGCTGGAACGAAGCCTCGACGACCTCTACCAGCTGGACGAGACGGTCCTGACGGTGGCGGTCGTGCCCGTGGGACTTACCGACTTCAGCCACCACGACGCGGCCCGTGAGCCGGCGGAAGCGGAATGCCGGGCCGCCGCGGCAACGGTCCATCGGTTCGCCGAGCGTGCGCTCGCCGCGCGGGGGCACCGCTGGGTCCACGGCTCGGACGAACTCTACCTCAACGCCCGGCTACCGCTGCCTCCCGCCGAGTGGTACGGGGACTTCGAACAGGCGGAAAACGGGGTTGGCAGCGTGCGCTATCTGGAGCAGCGGATCGCCGCCGCCGCTCCACTGCCACGGCTTCCCGGCCGGAAGATCGGCGTACTCACCGGCGCCGCGATGGCCCGTCTGATGCCGCCGGTGCTGGACACGCTCACGGCCGGCACCGGAGCCAGGTTCGAGTTGATGGTCCTGGAGAACGACCTCTTTGGCCCATCCGTGACCACCGCGGCCCTGCTCCCGGGACGGGCCTTCCGTCGGGCCCTGGAGGGCAGGGACGATCTCGATCTGGCACTCCTGCCCGCCGATGCGGTCAACGACGACGGTTTGTTCCTGGACGACGTCCCGTTCGCTCAGCTCGCCCGTGGCGTCCCCACAACGCTTCGGTTATCGCACGACTTCGCGGACGTGCTGACGAAGGCGTTCCAGGCGTGAAGCGAGCCACGGTCGCGATCGTCGGCCGGCCCAACGTCGGCAAGTCCACCCTGTTCAATCGGATCGTGGGAGGGCGCCGGGCCATCGTAGACGACCGTCCAGGTGTGACCCGTGACCGCCACTTCGCGCCGGTCGAATGGAGCGGGCGGAAATTCTGGCTGGTGGATACCGGTGGGTGGACCGACGCCACGGGCGGCAGCCTCGAGGCGGCCATCCGGCGCCAGGTGGAACTGGCCGTCCACCACGCCGACGCGGTGCTCTTCGTGGTGGATACGCAGGAGGGTCCTCACCCGGCGGACGAGGCCATGGCCGACGTCCTGCGGCCCTTTCGGGATCGGGTGCTCCTCGTGGCCAACAAGGCCGATGCGCTCCCCGACGAGCACTCCCACCACGCGTTCTACCGCCTGGGGTTTGGCGAGGCGGTGCCGGTCTCGGCCGCGGTGGGCAAAGGATCCGGCGACCTGCTGGAGAAACTGGTTGAGCAGCTCCCCCAGGACCGTGAGGACGACGCCGACGACGCCATCGAGGTCGCCATTATCGGGCGCCCCAACGTGGGCAAGTCGAGTCTGGCCAACCGGTTGCTGGGTGAAGAGCGGAGCGTGGTGGCCGCCGAGCCCGGGACCACCAGGGACGCAATAGACTCCCCCTTGCGGTACCACGGCCGGACGCTCAACTTCATTGATACCGCAGGGTTACGGCGACGATCGAAAGTAGTAGATGAGATCGAATTCTACTCGTCCCTGCGAACCGAACGGGCGATCGAACGGGCCCATGTGTGCGTCCTGGTGGTGGACGCCTCGCTAGGAATGCAGGTGCAGGACCAGAAGATCGCCGACGCGGTCTGGGAACAGGGAGCCGGACTCATCATCGCCGTCAACAAGTGGGACCTGATTACCGAAAAGGACACGGCCACAGCGCGGCGAGGCGAGCAGGCGGTCGTGGAGCGCATGCCCGCGCTCGCGTCCGTGCCGTTCGTCTACCTCTCGGCGCTCACCGGCCACCGGGCGCGAAAGCTCCTGGAGGTGATTCTCTCGGTGGCGGACGAGCGGGCTCGCCGGATCCCGACGGCCGAGGTGAACCGGGTCATGCGCGGGTTGGTCGAGCGCAATCAGCCGCCGCAGCAGGCGGGCCAGGAGGTCAAGATCTACTACGGATCGCAGATCGGCACTGAGCCCCCCGATTTTGCCGTGGTGCTGAACCGGCCCGAGGCCGTAGCCGAGGCGTACCAGCGGTACCTGGTCAACGGATTCCGAGAGGCCTGGGGCTTCCGGGGCAGCCCGGTTCGCCTGAGCCTGCGGCGGAAGCGGAGCAAGCGGTGACCCTCGTGCTTTGGCTCCTGGCGTCGTATCTCCTCGGGGCGATTCCCACGAGTTACCTCGTAGCGCGCTGGTTCCGCGGCATCGACCTCCGGGAACATGGGAGCAAGAACCTGGGAGCGACCAACCTGTACCGCACGCTGGGGTGGCGATACGCGGTTCCCGCCGGCGTGTTCGACGTCGCCAAGGGGGCGATCCCGGTCGTGGCCTTCGCGCCCAGGGCAGGGAGCCCGGAATGGGTCCCCATCTTCCTGGGGCTGGTCGCGATCCTCGGGCACGTCTTTTCGCTCTTTGTGCGATTCCGGGGCGGGAAGGGCGTGGCCACGGCCGCCGGTGCCGTGCTTGGCCTGGCCCCCCTGCCGCTGGCGGTGAGCGCGCTGGTCTGGGTCACGCTGGTCTGGGCCACCGGGTATGTCTCGGTGGGGTCCATGTCCGGCGCCGTGGCCTTCCCCTTGGCGGTCTGGCTGCTCCAGCCAGGCGAGCCGCAGGTTCTCGCGGCGGGCGTGCTCCTGGCCGCCTTCATCGTCGTCACCCATCGCGCCAACATCCGCCGGCTGCTCGAGGGACGCGAAGCCCGGTTCGGTCACCACGCGACGCCGTGAGAGTGGCGGTGGTCGGTGCCGGAAGCTGGGGTACGACCCTGGCGAACCTCCTGGCCCACCGGGGGCATGAGGTCGAGATCTGGGCCCGCGAGCCTGAGGTCGTCGAGTCCATCAACCGCGGCCACGTCAATGAGCCGTATCTGGCGAACCGGCCGCTCCATCAGGGGCTGGTCGCCCACGGGGACATTGCCCGGGCGGTGCGAGCCGCCGAGCTCATCGTCTCGGCGACACCGTCGCACGCGGTCCGGACCGTGAGCGCCGCCGTGGCCCGGGCGGTGACCGGGCGGCCCATCGTGGTCAGCGTGTCGAAGGGGATCGAGGAGGACTCGTTGGCCCTGATGTCGGCGGTGCTGGAGGAGACGCTGCCGGAGTTGAGTATCGTGGCCCTCTCGGGCCCTTCGTTCGCGCTGGAAGTGTATGAGGGGCAGCCCACCGCGGTGGTCGCCGCGTCGCGCGACCCCACCGCCGCGGAGCTGGTTCAGCAGGTGTTTTCGGCCGGGACCTTCCGAGCCTACACCAGCTCGGATGTTACGGGGGTCGAGCTGGGCGGGGCGCTCAAGAACGTGATTGCGTTGGCGGCCGGCATCCTGGACGGGATGGGCTTTGGGCACACGCCTCGGGCCGCCCTGATCACCCGCGGCCTGGCGGAGACCGCCCGCCTCGGCGTGGCCCTGGGCGCCGAAGCGGCGACGTTCGCGGGGCTGGCGGGGATGGGGGACCTGATCCTCACGGCCACCGGGCAGCTCAGCCGGAACCGCTCACTCGGCGTGGAGCTGGGAAAGGGTCGCAGCCTGGCCGAGGTCATGGCGGAACGGCGCACGGTGGCGGAGGGCGTTCGCACCGCCCACGCGGCGGTGGCGCTGGCTGGCCGGGCGGGCGTCGAGCTGCCCATCGCCGCCGAGGTCTCGCAGATCCTGTTCGAAGGCAAGTCGCCCCGCCGCGCCATCGCCGACCTCATGGAGCGCGAGCTGAAAGCGGAGCAGTGGCGATGACCGTCTCGCGACCAGTCCAGGAGTTCTTTTCCATCGGTGACGTCTGCCAGCTCACCGATCTGAAGCCGCACGTGCTGCGGTACTGGGAGAGCCAGTTCCGGTTTCTCAATCCCGCCAAGAACCGGTCCGGCAACCGGGTCTACCAGCGCCGCGAGATCGAGTTGATCCTGCTGGTCAAGCATCTCCTGTACACCGAGAAATACACGATCGAAGGCGCGCGACAGCGGGTGGACGAGTATCGGCGCAGCGGGACCCTGAAGGCGCAGGCGCGGGCCGCGCTGCAGCACGAGACCATCGAAGACCTTACCCACCAACTCCGGGCCATTCTCGACATCCTGGACGGCAAGACCCCCGTTGACCATCCTCGTCAGTAACGACGACGGGATCCTGGCTCGCGGCCTGGCCCTGTTGGCCGAGGTGTGTCGCACGGTGGCGACCGTCGTGGTGGTCGCCCCAGACCGGGAGCAGAGCGGCACCAGCCACTCGCTGACGCTTACGCGCCCACTCCGGCCCCTCAGGCGGCCGGACGGTTCGTTCCAGGTGGACGGCACGCCCACCGATTGCGTGCTGCTGGCGTTGGGAGCGCTGCTCGAGCAGCGGCCGGACCATGTCTTCTCCGGCATCAACCACGGACCCAACATGGGTGAGGATGTCATGTACTCGGGGACCGTGGCGGCGGCCATGGAAGGCCTGTCGCTCGGCATCCCGGGCGTCGCGATCTCGTTCGCGGGTTCCGACCTCGAGATCATGGAGACCCAGCGGCCCTGGCTCGAGCGCCTGGTGGCGTCCATCGTACGGGTGCGGGACTTCCCCAAGGAAACGTTGCTCAACATCAATCTGCCCGCCGTGCCCGGCGATTCGATCCGGGGCATCCGGGTAACCACGCTGGGGAGTCGGGTGTTCTCCGAGTCGCTCATGAACACGAAAGATCCCTGGGGCAGGCGCATGTACTGGATCGGCGGCGGGCAGA
>DATECF010000099.1:0-2758 GCA_035287045.1 Gemmatimonadales bacterium
GTTCCCTCGGAGCGATACCGGCCGCGGATGTCCTGAAACACGAAGAGGTACCCTTCGTCCGCCAGCTCCTTGAGGTAGGCCGTGAAGTTCCCCTGCCACCCCTCGATGCCATACGGCGTCCGCTTCATCACCATGGGGAGCGGTCCCGACCGGTCCCTGGGCACCAGGATCTTGGTGTGCAACGGCACGCCGTCCCGCATGGGGATCATGGTGTCCGTGACGGTGAAGCGGTCGGCGATCTGGGCCTGTTGGGCGAGGAGCCTCTGCGGAGGCGGCGAGACGGCGCCGCCCACCGCGAGCAGGAGCCCGAACACCAACGGCGTAAAGCGGCGTCCGGTCATCGCGTCGCGTTGAGAAGCGTTTCGTTGCGCAGGCACACCCACCTCCGGTTCATGGTCGCCACCTGTAAGCTGCACGGGCCACGGCGGCTTGCGCCAGCACCTGCACGGGGGGCAGGAGGGGATGGTTCACGGCGTTCGGCGGGTCGGCGCGTCCTACGGAGCGACCGCCCTGGCCCGCGCGCTGCGGACTCCGTCGCTGCACGCGACGGTGAGCGCCGTCCCGGCCTCGGCCAAGATCCGAAGCGACGCGCCGACACCCGTCCCCAGCACCTGGCCGGTCCTCGCATCCAACGCCAGAACCCCGCGCGCCGACGGGTCGGCGCACACCACCGTGACCAATCCGTCGGCGCCCCGGACGACCCGCTCCACGGCTGGCGTGGGCATGGCCGCTGGGGCTGCTGCGGGCCGGCTCAGTCGTGTCTCCCCCGCCGCACCACGGACGCGGAGCTCGACGAGCGCCTCCTCGGTGCTCCCGTCCAGCGGAATCGCGAAGGCGAAATGGCGCACGTCGGAGTCGTGATCCAGCGCGGCGGGCTCGAAGTCGTAGGCGAACAACAATCCGCCGGCTGCCGCCAGGCCTTCGAGACGGTAGCCGCCCGCGCGCTCGGGGAGCCTCGGCCGAGCATCCAGCAGGAACGCGGGGTTCAGGATGACGCCCCGCCGGTTCTCGATGAAGCCGCGAACCACGAGCACGGGCGCGACGCCCGAGGGCGAGGCGATCACGGGTTGGCGAAACTCGCGAATACCGCGCCACGTGTACGCGCTGGACCATGCCGGGAAGCAGTACCCCATCACATCACCGGTCGACGCATCAACCGTCGGAGCCGACAGGGCCTCACCGTGGTTCCAGGCGTACACGTCATGCCCCGGCACGCCGATGACGCCACCGGGGTTGGGGAACTCGGGGTCCGGCGCGGGCGCTCCTCCACAGGGCGCGTGCCTCCGACCCCAGTTGTGGGCCAGCTCGTGTCCGACGAGGTCCCGAGCCTGCGTTGGACGGAAGAACCAGTTGATCTGGACGCCGACTCCTGTCCGGGTCCCCGGCCCGGTACTCTGCCCGTCCGGCGGGATGTACGCGAACCCACCGTAGGCGGTGTAATTGAAGCCAGACGGCGGCCGGACGACGCCGTACCAATGCGCGTCGAGCGCCGTGGTATCCGCGATCCGAGCCAGGTCGAGCTCCCCGAGCACTTGCTGCCAAAAGCCGGATTCTCCCCCTGATGGCGGCGTACCGAAACTGGCCGAGGTCGTCAGGGGCTGGCCGATCGTCGCGATGATCGGGCCGATCGGGTGGACGCTTCGCAGGGTGCGGAGGTACTCCGGAATCGTCCCCTCCGACACGGCTCCGGTAGCGTTGCCGTGGGCGGCCAGTACGATCGGGACGAAGCGTATCCTGAGCGTGGAGACGGAGACGGTCGCCAGTGTTGCGTGGCCGGTGCGCGGATAGACGTCGTTGGCGGCGGTATCGTCGGGGGCCGAGCCCCTGGGATCGCGCACGACCTGCCATTTCATCCCGGGCCTGAGCGCGGAGGCTGGAACCAGGAACTGGGCGCTTGGGGATGCATAGCTTGGCGCGGGCCCGAGCGCGTCTTTGGTCAGCGCCGTATCGGTGCGCGTCAGGTTACCGGCGTCGTCGAACAGGCGGAGTACTACCTGGGTGAACGCCGTGGTGGTCGTGCGGGTGGAACGGATCAGGACATTTACCGCGGCGGCCGAGCCGTCCAGCACCATCGGCAGGGAGCCGGCCGCCGCCTGGACTCCCTGGGTGAACTGCGCGTCGTGAATGGCGAAGTCCTGTGGCACAGCCTCGCTGATGACGACCGCGTGACCGGTCTTCCCTTCGCTGGTCGCCGCCACCACCACCCGGCCGGAGGCCACCGCCCTCGCCAGACCGGTGGACGACACAGCCACCTTGGACTCGTCCGCGCTGGCCCACGCGATCGCGCGCCCCGACAAGACGGCCCCGCTCCCGTCCCGCACGGTCGCCTTCAGTTGCCCGGCGTCGCCCACCGCCAGCGTCAGCGAGTCAGGTTCAACCACCACGGACGCCGCCGGTTCAGGGCCAACCGGCTCATCATGGCACGCGGCCACCAGCCCGGACAACACGGGCAGCGCCACGTTCCATACGACCCGCCGCAGACGCATATCGGATGCGCTCCTTCGCCACTCCGGCCAGGAGATGGTCGGCCGCGGTCAAGACCGAGTCAAGGGGCGGGCACCACGGGCTCGCGCCAGCGCATACTTTGGAGGTCGGGAGGAACGGTCGATGACCCTGTCGGCGGCGGTGATGGCGTTGGCGATGGCACTCCAGGCTCCGGCGGATACCGGCGCGGCCCTGTACGCTGCCTGGTGCAGCTCCTGTCACGGGGCGGATGGCCGGGGCGTGTCCAAGGCGATGGTGCGGCTCGAGGTGCCGG